>CAXUEL010000006.1:0-42398 GCA_964249915.1 uncultured Acetobacteraceae bacterium
GGCCACGTCCGGCCGGCGTCCGGGCCCGGCGGCGGACAGCGCCGCCTGCGGACCGAGCAGCCGCCAGGCGGTGCGGGCGGAACCGTCCGACGCGGCAAGGCACACGTAGTCCTGCGTGCCGTCCGCCCGCGCCGACAGGAACGCAACGTTGCCGGGCGGGGGCGCCAGCACGCCGCCCGAGGGTGCCGCCGCCGGCGCGGCGCCCGCGAGCAGCAGCGCCGCGGCGGGCTTGAACACATGGGCGATCCGCTTCGACGGCATGGTCCGCATCGCGTCATGATCCTGATCGTTCAGGCAGGCTTGACGAGCGCGCGGGCAGGACCGATGGCCTCGTCGAGGCGGCGTCGCGCCCGCCGCAGTTCGGCATCGGGGAGCCTGTTTCATCCATGACCGGTCATCGACACACGCTGCACGCGCACCGGCATTACCACGGCTGGAACCGCGACACCCCGCCGGCGCTGCGCGTGGCCCCCGGCGACGACGTGCTGTTCGAGACGGTGGACAGCTCGGGCGGCCAGCTGTCGCCGCACAGCACGCTCGACGACCTGCGCGCGCTGGACTTCGGGCGGGTCAACCCGGTCACCGGCCCGGTCCACGTCGACGGGGCCGAGCCGGGCGACGCGCTGGTGGTGCGGATCGAGCATTTCGGCCCGTCCGGCTGGGGCTGGACCGCGAACATTCCCGGCTTCGGCCTGCTCGCCGACCAGTTCCCCGACCCGGCGCTGCACCTGTGGCGCTACGACGCCGACACGCTGGCGCCGGCCGCGTTCGGATCCTTCGCCCGTGTGCCGCTCAAGCCGTTCGCCGGCACGATCGGCGTCGCACCGGCTGAGCCCGGCCTGCACAGCGTCGTCCCGCCGCGACGGGTCGGCGGCAACCTCGACATCCGCGACCTCGGCGCCGGCACCACCCTGGTGCTGCCGGTCGAGGTGGCGGGCGCGCTGTTCTCGATCGGCGACACCCACGCAGCCCAGGGTGACGGCGAGGTGTGCGGCACCGCGATCGAGAGCCCGATGACGGTGGCGCTCCGGTTCGAGCTGCTGAAGGGCCAGGCACCCCGGTTTCCGCGCTACGAGCTGCCCGGTCCGGCGACGCGCCACCTCGACACGCACGGCTACGACGTCACCACCGGCATCGGCCCCGACCTGCACGGCTGCGCCCGCGACGCGGTGTCCGGGATGATCGACCTGCTGGTGGCGCGGCACGGCATGGCGCCGGTCGAGGCCTACATGCTGGCCAGCGTCGCCGCCGACCTGCGCATCTCGGAGATCGTCGACGTGCCGAACATGGTGGTCTCGCTGTACCTGCCGCGGGTGCTGTTCGCCTGAGCGGCGCCCGGGCGTCACCGCGCGCCATCGAACCAGCGGTGGAACCAGGCGACCGTGCGGCGGCGCAGGTCGTCGCGGTCCGCCTCGCGCCGCAGCGCGTGGCCCTCGCCGGGATACACCACGAAGTCGGTCGGCACGTTCAGCGCCTTCATCGCGGTGTAGTACTCCAGGCTTTGCGGCATCGGGCACTCCGCGTCGCGCTCGCCGACCGCGATCAGCACCGGGGTGGTGACGCCGCGCATGTGGGTGATCGGCGAGGCGCGCAGGTAGGGGGCGGGATCGTCGTAGACCGAGCCGCCGAAGTTGACCTCGTCGGAGCCGGCCTGCGGCGCCTCGCCCTCGATCGACAGCCAGTCCGACACCCCGGCATCGGCCACGCCGGCGCGGAAGCGGTGCGTCTGGGTGACCGCCCACATCGTCATGTAGCCGCCGTACGAGCCGCCGGTGATGCCCAGGCGCGTCGGATCGACCGGCGCCGCACGCTCGGCCGCGTCGACCCCGGTGGACACGTCGCGCCAGTCGCCGCCGCCGAGGTCCTGGATGCTGGCGGCGGCGAACGCCTCGCCCTGGCCGAACGAGCCGCGGTAGTTCGGCTCGAACACGTCCCAGCCCTGCGCCAGCAGCGCCCGCACGCTGCCCTGCGCCGACGGGAACAGCGGGGTGGCCGCCGCCTCGGGGCCGCCATGCACCAGCACCACCATCGGCCGACGGGTCGCGGCCGCCGCGCCGTCCCTGGGCTGCAGCAGCCAGCCCTGCACGTCGGCGCCGTCGTCGCGCCAGCCCACCGAGCGGGCGGTGAACGGCGCCGGCGTGCCGGCGTTGGCGTGGGTGATCGCGTGCCACCCGCCGATCGGCCCGGCGACGATCTCCGGCGGGTCGGTGAAGCTTTCGGCGACCGCGGCGACGCCGTGCCGGCTGCACGACACCGACAGGTCCTGCCGCTGCGACGACAGCGCGCCGTGCCCGGACCAGGACGGGGCGTCGGCCCGGTCCAGCCGCCGGATCGACACCGTGTCGCCGGCCAGCGTCACGCCGGTCAGCCCGTCGCCGCAGCGCCAGTCGATGGCGGTGACGGTGGCGTACGAGCCGGGCGTCAGGTTCCGCGGCACGGCGCCGGCGGTCCCGAGCGGCAGCAGGTACGCGTCGCCGCCGGTTGAGCCGAAATCGCTCATCCAGCCGCCGATGAAGGCGACGCTGCGTCCGTCGGGCGACACGGCGGGCGATGCCAGCTGCTCGCGCGGCCCGGGCGTGAACACCGTTCGCGTTTTCCCGTCCGCGTCGAACGCGTACAGCCGGGCGATCCACCAGTTGTCGTCGCCGTCGCCATGCGCCGCGGTGCCGACGAAGCCGCCGTCGGGGCGCCAGTCGAACTCGTAGACGTAGAGGTCGGCGGGCGACACGAAGCGCAGCGCCTGGCCGTCCAGCACGGCGATCCGCTGCTCGTCGGTCTGCGTGCCGATCTCGCCGGTCAGCGGCGCCGCCGCCTCGGTCCGGCCGACGCGCTTGTGCGCGCTGGCCGTCGCCAGCACCGCGAGCCGGTCGCCAGGACCGTAGCGCAAGGCCACCAGCGGCCCGTCGAACGACAACAGCCGGCGCGGGACGCCGCCGCCGGCATCGACCACCTCGATGTCGGTGGTGCCGTCGGCGGCGTGGTCGAGCAGGAAGCCGAGACGGCTGCCGTCGCCGCTCCAGGTGGGGGACGCGATGCGGCAGTCCGGGCCGGGCTGGCAGGGTAGCGACACGGTGGTCGCCCTGCCGAGGAGGTCGCGTATCACCAGCGACAGCGGCGGGGCGGTGTCGGCATCGACGTCGTCGTTCTCGATCGAGGCGACGCGCTGCCCGTCCGGAGAAAGGACGACGCTGTCGAACTGGCGCAGCGTGGGCGCCGCGAGGACCGCGACCGGACAGGCGAGAACAACAAGCAGGACGAGGAGGCGCATCGGGGATCCTGTCAGGGAGCGGGACCCGGGATGCCACGCACGCAAGCCGGCGTGAAGACCGCGTGCGGGATCAGGCCTGGCCGGCGCGGCTGCGGCCGTAGAGCAGCAGCATGGCGAAGATCACCGCGCCGTAGATGATCTGCCGGCCGGCATCGGGCATCTGCATCACCGCCAGCATGCTCTGCAGCAGCACGATCAGGATCGTGCCGATCACGGTGCCGGCGTAGGAGCCGCGGCCGCCGACGATGCTGGTGCCACCCAGCACCACGGCGGCGATCGCCGGCAGCAGGTAGGTGTCGCCCATGCCCTGGAACGCCTTGCCGGCGTAGCCGGTGAGCAGCAAGCCGGCGAGCGCCGAGGCGCTGCCGGCCAGCACGAAGCTCAGGCACACCACGCGGCGCACCTTCATGCCGGACAGGTATGCGGCGCGCTCGCGGTTGCCGATCGCGTACACGGTGCGGCCGAACGGGGTGGCGCGCAGCAGCACGGTGGCGAACACGCCGACGGCGGCCCAGACCAGGATCGCGTTCGGGATCCCCGGCAGCAGCTGCCCGCCCGACATCCAGCGCACGATGGGAGCGGCCGACGAGGGCGGCGCGGAACCGCCGGTGTAGAGCACCATCAGCCCCTGCAGCACCGCGTTGACGCCGAGGGTGAAGATCATCGACGGGATGCGCAGCACGGTGACGCCGATCCCGTTCACCAGGCCGATCAGGGCGCCGGCCGCGAGCGCGATCGGGATGGAGGCGATGCCGCCCAGCGTGCCGCCGGCGAGCCCGGTCGCCAGCATGGCGCCGGCGGCCAGCGTCCAGGGCACCGACAGGTCGATGTGACCGAGCAGGATCACCAGCATCGCCCCGCTGGCGACGATGCCGAGGAACGAGGCGACCTGGAGCTGCTGCACCAGGTAGTGCGGCGACAGGAAGGCGCTGTTGTACAGCGAGCCGCCGAACAGGATGGCGAGGATGCAGGCCCCGGCCACCAGCAGCGGCGGATCGAGCCGGTGCAGCAGCACCCGCAGCCTGTCCTGCAGCCCGGGGCGCGGCTCGACCGCCGCCCGCAGGCTCACCGGTAGGTGTCCAGCCGGTTGCGCAGGCGCAGCATCGGCAGCGCGCCGAGGCTGACCGCCAGCAGCAGGATCAGGCCCTGGAACAAGGGCTGCCACAGCGGCGACGCCTTGAGCACGAACAGCAGGTCGCCGATGGTGCGCAGGATGAAGGCGCCCAGCACCGAGCCGACGATGCCGCCCACGCCGCCGAACAGGGAGGTGCCGCCGATCACCACCGCGGCGATGCTGTTCAGGGTGAGGTCGCCGGCCTGTATGGCGCTGGCCTGCGCCGACTCCGCGATCAGCGTCAGCAGCAGCCCGGCCAGGCCGGACAGCAGGCCGGCGCCGACATAGGCGGCGAACTTGGCCGGCCCCACCTTCACCCCGGACATGTAGGCCGACGCCTCCGCCGAACCGATCGCATAGATGCCGCGGCCGGTCACGGAACGGCGGAACGGCACCCATAGCAGCAGCAGCACCGCCGCGAGAAGGATCAGGCTCACCGGGATGCCGAAGCAGGCGCCGGTGAGCCGGCTTGCGAAGTCGTCGTCCACGTCGCCGCCCGGGCTCGGCCGCAGCAGCAGCGACACGCCGTAGAACATGGTGCTGGTGGCCAGCGTGGCGATGATCGGCTGCAGCCGGCCGACCACCACCGCGAGCGCGTTGAACGCCCCCGCGGCGAGGCCGCCGCCCAGCACCGCGGCGACGCCGAGCGCGATCTGCGTGCCGCTGCCGCTGACCAGGTTGGAGGCCAGGCAGTTGCACAGCACCACGATCGCGCCCACCGACAGGTCGATGCCGCCGGTCAGCACCGGCAGGGTCTGGGCTGCCGCGATCAGCGCCAGCAGCACCCCCTTGTTGGACGCCGTCACCAGCACGTCGGTGCGTATGCCGTTCGGCTGCAGCAGGAGGTAGAGCCCGAACATGGCGGCGAAGATCACGCCCGCCAGCAGCGGCAGCGCGTTGTGACGCAGGACCAGGCGGAACCCGGACCGGTTCACGCCGCCCGCTCCCGTTCCGCGCCGATGTCGAGTGCCGCGGCGATGATCGCCTCCTCGGTGATGGCGTCGCCCTCCAGCAGGCGGTTGATGCGGCCGGCATAGAAGATCGCCACCCGGTCGCACAGGCCGATCAGCTCGTCGTAGTCGGTGGTGTGGAGCAGCACCGCGGTGCCGGACGCGGCCAGCTCGCGCAGCAGCCGGTAGATCTCCTGCTTGGTGCCGACGTCGATGCCCCGCGTCGGGTCGCACAGCAGCAGCACGCGGGGCGTGGCCAGCAGCCACTTGCCGATCGCCACCTTCTGCTGGTTGCCGCCGGACAGGGTGCTGACCGGCAGGTCCAGCACCGCCTTGATCTGCATCCGCCGCACGATCTCCTCGACCGCGCGCCGTTCGTGAACACTGTTCAGGAACGGGCCGCGGCACCAGGCGCGGAGCGTGGCGGCGGTCAGGTTCTCGGCCACCGTCATCGGCAGCATCAGCCCCTCGGTCTTGCGGTCCTCCGGGATCAGCGCCAGCCGGGCCGGCTCAGCCATCGCGTCCGACGGGCCGCGGAAGGCGGCGGGCGCGCCGTCGACGCATATCTCGCCGGCCAGGCCGGACAGGCAGCCGAACAGCGCCAGCAGGAACTCGCGCTGCCCCTGCCCGTCCAGCCCGCCGAGGCCGACGATCTCGCCAGGCGCCACCGACAGCGACACCCCGCGCAGGCGGTCCTCCCAGGCGAGCGCGCGCGCTTCGAGCACCGGCGCCGCCGCTTTCGCCGGAGGAGCCGGCCGCGGCGGGAACATCTGCGACAGCTCGCGGCCGATCATCATGCGCACGATCTCGGCCTCGCTGCGGGTGCCGTGCGCGAAGGTCTCGACGTGGCGGCCGTTGGCATACACCGAGCAGGTGTCGGCGAGCTTCCGGATCTCGTGCATACGGTGCGAGATGTAGAGGATCGCCATGCCCTCGGCGCGCAGCCGGTGCAGCAGCACCACGACCCGCTCGACGTCGTCGGCGGTGAGCGCGGACGTGGCCTCGTCCAGGATCAGCAGGCGCGGGCGGTGGCCGAGCGCCTTGGCGATCTCCACCATCTGCCGGCGCGACAGCGGCAGGTCGCGCACGCGCTGCCTGGGGTCGATACCCTCGCAGCCGATCTCGGCCAGCAGCCGCTCGGCCTGCCGGACCTGCGCGCGTTGGTCGATCAGGCCGAACCGGCGCGGCGGCGTCGTGATGCCGATGTTGTCTGCGACCGTGAGGTCGGGCAGCAGCGACAGCTCCTGGAACACGCAGACGATGCCGCGCTTCTGCGCGTCGAGCGGCCCGCGGAAGCGGACCGGCGCGCCATGGAGGCGGATCTCGCCCTCGGTCGGCGCCACCACGCCGGACACGATCTTGATCAGGGTGCTCTTGCCGGCGCCGTTCTCGCCCATCACCGCGTGGATCGAGCCGGCGTCGCAACGCAAGGATCCATGCGCCAGGGCGGTGACCGGCCCGTAGCGCTTGACCACGTCCGACAGCTCCAGCAGCGGTGTCCGCGCCGCCGCATCCCCCGATGCGGCGGCGGCACTCACTTCGCGGCGACCCCGGTGATCTGCGCCGCGGTCAGGTTGATGCCGCAGACCGGAAAGTCGTAGGCGGCGAAGAAGGTGTCGCTCAGCTCGGGGAAGTAGTTCCTGCCGGCGGCGAGCGTCTTGTAGTTGACGGCGGTGGTGGGCACGCTGATCTCGGCCGGCACCTTCTCGCCGCCCAGCACCGCGAGCGCTGCCTTCAGCGACACCGCGGACAGGGCCGGCGACTGGCCGGCGCTGTTGCCGAGCAGCCCGTCCTTGGCGTTGGCCGCGATCAGCTTGCGGAAGCCGTTCTCGGCCTCTCCGGACACCGGGACCAGGGGCTTGTGGCTGTCGAGCAGGGCGTGGGTGACGCCGGTGCTGCCGCCCTGGGTGTAGATGCCGTCCACCGCGCCGTTCACCGCCAGGGTGTCGGCCACCGCCTTCTGTCCGGTGCCGTCGTCCCAGTTGCCGACCAGCTCCGTCACCTGCACGCCGGGATCCTCGGCCATCGCCTGGCGGAAGCCGTCGTGCCGGTCGCGGTCGACGCTGTTGCCGGGCACGCCGCGCACCTCGATGACGTGCTTCTTCTGCTTCATGGTCTGGTTGAGCCATTCGCCCATCATGCGGCCCAGCGCCACCTGGTCCTGGTTCACCTGCACCAGGTTCGTCTCGGTAGGCGTGCGGTCCAGGGTGTTGTCGAAACTGACCACCAGCACCCCGGCCTGCTTGGCCCGGCGCATCACCGGCTTGAACGCGGTCGGGCTGTTGGCCTCGATCAGGATGGCGTCGAAGCCGGCGCTGATGAAGTTGTCCATCGCCGCGATCTGCGCCGACACGTCGGTGCCGACGCTGACGATGCGCAGTTCCTTGATCTGTGCCGCCACCTCCGGCTGCGCCGCGTAGGCCTTCAGGGTCTGCAGCATCTGCACGCGCCAGCCGTTGCCGATGAAGCCGTTGGCGAAGGCGATGCGGTACGGGCCCTTCTTGGCCGGCATGCTCACCGTACCGGTGCTGTTGCCGGCCGGGGCGAAGCACTGGGCGTCCGACGGGTCCGCGGCCCGGGCCGTACCGGCGAGTCCCCCCGCCAGCCCCGAGGCCAGCCCGAGAGCGAGAACGGAGGACAGCAGGCGGCTGCGTCGCGACACGCTGATGGCCGTGATCATGGATCGGTTTCCCTTGTATGGCCGGCTTGGCGCCAGCTCGGTCCGGTCGACCATGACGCACCTTGGCCGCGAAGCGCAACCGGCTGCGGCGGGTAATTTGCACTCTGCATGCAGCAGTCATACCGTCGCGCCGGAGCGGCTCGGGAGGACGTCATGGTGTCGCCGATCATCACCCTGCATCCGCGCGACAACGTCGCCGTCGCCAGGCGGCCGATCGAGGCCGGCGAGTGGCTCGGGCCGGCGCTGCAGGCGAGCGATCCGGTGCCGCGCGGCCACAAGGTCGCGACCGGACGGATCGCCGCCGGCGACGCGGTGCGCAAGTACGGGCAGGTGATCGGCATCGCGACGCGGGATACCGAGCCCGGACAGCACGTGCACACCGACCGGCTCGACATGCAGGACCTGGCGCTGTCGCACGAGTTCTGCGTCGAGGCGGAGCCGCCCGCCCTGCTGCCGGAGGCGGAGCGGGCGACCTTCCAGGGGTTCCTGCGGCCGGACGGGCGCGTCGGCACGCGCAACTACATCGCGGTGATCTCGTCGGTGAACTGTTCGGCCACCGTGTGCAGGGCGGTGGCGGCGCATTTCAACGCCGGCGGCCTCGCCGGGCATCCCGGCATCGACGGCGTGGTGGCGCTGACGCATGGCGGCGGCTGCGCCATCAACGCCGAGGCGGAAGGCTACCTCTACCTGACGCGCACCCTGGCCGGCTATGCCAGCAACCCCAACGTCGCCGGCGTGCTGATGATCGGGCTGGGCTGCGAGACCAACCAGATCCCGGCCCTGCTGCGCGCCCGCGGCCTGACCGAAGGTCCGTTGCTGCGCACCATGACGATCCAGGAAGTCGGCGGCACCCG
The DNA here is from genome assembly GCA_964249915.1 of uncultured Acetobacteraceae bacterium. Lineage (GTDB taxonomy): Bacteria > Pseudomonadota > Alphaproteobacteria > Acetobacterales > Acetobacteraceae > Lichenicola. The sequence continues at coordinate 8,867 of CAXUEL010000006.1, forward strand.
GCGCACCATCGCGGCCGCGATCGAGGCGGTGTCCGCCATGCTCGACGACGTGGCGGCCACGCCGCGCACCGCCCAGCCCGCCTCCGCCCTGGTGCTGGCGCTCGAATGCGGCGGCTCGGACGGCTATTCCGGCATCTCCGCCAACCCGGCGCTGGGCCACGCCGCCGACCTGCTGGTGCGGCACGGCGGCACCGCGGTGCTGGCGGAAACGCCGGAGGTTTATGGCGCCGAGCACCTGCTGACCCGCCGCGCGGCCACGCCGGCGGTGGCGGCAAAGCTGCTGGAGCGGATCGACTGGTGGCGCGACTACGCGGTCCGCAACAAGGCCGAGCTCAACAACAACCCGTCGCACGGCAACAAGGTAGGCGGCCTGACCACCATCCTGGAGAAGTCGCTGGGGGCCGTCGCCAAGAGCCCGCAGTCGCGGCTGGAGGCGGTGTACGAGTACGCCGAGCCGATCACCGCGCGCGGCTTCGTGTTCATGGACACGCCCGGCTACGATCCGGCCGCGGTGACCGGGCAGGTGGCCGGCGGCTGCACGGTGATCTGCTTCACCACCGGGCGCGGCTCGACGTCCGGCTTCAAGCCGGCGCCCTGTATCAAGATCGCCACCAACACGCCGATGTTCGAGCGCATGTCGGACGACATGGACCTCGACTGCGGCGGCATCGTCGAGGGCACCGAGAGCATCGAGGCGGCGGGCGAGCGGATCTTCGCCCGCATCCTGGCGGTGGCCTCCGGCGAGCGAACCCTGAGCGAGCAGTTCGACTACGGCGACAGCGAGTTCGTGCCCTGGCAGGTCGGCGCCGTGATGTAGGCGTGCTGCCGCCCAGCACCTACCGGGCGATCGCCGACGCGCTGCGCGACAGCATACGCGACGGCAGGCTCGCCGCCGGCACGGTGCTGCTCGAGGGCGGCATCGCCACCCTGTTCGGCTCCAGCCGCACGCCGGTGCGCCAGGCGCTGGACCTGCTGCTGGAGAACGGCGAGGTCAGCCGCTTCGACGGGCGCGGCGTGCTGGTGGGCGACGGCAGCGCCGTGCCGGCGCGTCGCCGGCTGGACCGGAGCGACATCGCCTCGCCCGCCCGCGGCGGCAGGACGCAGGCCTGGCAGACGGTGTACCACGCGGTGGAGCGCGAGCTGATCCGCGCCTCCGTGTTCGGCCGCTACCGGGTCAACGAGGTCGAGCTGGCGCGCCATCACGGGGTCGGACGCACCGTCGGCCACGACGTGCTGGTGCGGATCGCCGCCACCGGCATCCTCGCCCGGGACCGGCAGGCGCACTGGGTCACGGTGCCGCTGGACGACCGCCGGGTGCGCGACCTGTATGCCCTGCGCGGCCTGCTGGAGCCGGCGATGCTGCGCGCGGCCGCGTCGTCGATCCCGCCCGACACGCTGTCTGACATGCGCGCCGCCCTGCACCGGGCGATCGCCGCCTATCCCGACGCCACCGCGGAGCAGCTGGACCGGCTGGAACAGGACCTGCACGTCCGCTGCCCTTCCTTCGCCGGCAACCCGGAGCTGCTGGCGGCGCTGGCGCGGGCGCGCTGCATCATCATCGCCAGCAAGCACATCCTGCACCACGCGGACGCGCTGCCGGCCGCCGACCCGTTCCTGCGCCAGCACGACCGGGTGCTGGCGGCGCTGCAGACCGGCGACGGGGACGCAGCCGCCCGGGCGATGGTGGCGCATCTCGGCAGCGCCGAGCGCAAGGTGCTGAAACGGCTGCGGCAGTTCCGGCAGGTGCAGGCGCCGCCCGCGCCGCCCCATCTCGGGCCGCCCGGCCGTGCGGCGCGGGAGTGATCCGGACCGATCGCGCTCAGGACCGATCGCGCTCAGGGCTTCCTGCGGCGCCCGCCGGTTCCCGACAGGGCGTGGGTGGCCCAGAGCTGGGCCAGGTCGCCGCCCTCGTGCTGCCAGAACTCGGTGTCGGCCCCCATGATCCGCTCGGCCGCGTTCAGGAGGTGCAGGTGCGCCGCGGCGCGCGCCTCGTCGGGGTCCTGGTGCAGGATCGCGTCGTAGATCCGGCGATGCTCGTCCGCCACCGCGGTGGCGAAGTCCTTCCGCCTGGCCTCGTTGGCCCGCGTCACCCCGATCGCCGAGCGCATCGGCTCGGCGAACAGGCGGACGAACTGGCTCCAGTAGGCGTTGGAGGTGGCGCGGCCGATCGCCAGGTGGAAGTCGAGGTCCTCCTGCACGCCGCTGCTGCCCTCGTGGGTCGCGCGGTCGATCGACAGCAGGGCCGCCTCGACCTCGCGGCACTGCCGCTCGGTGCGGCGCGCGGCGGCCAGGGCGGCCATCTCGGTCTCGATCGAGCGGCGCACCTCCAGGAAGCCGAGCAGCCCGTCGATCGAGCGCGGCATCGACAGGCCCCGCCCGGCGCCGTCCCCGGGCGCGCTCACCCGTGTCGCCGCCCCCTTGCGGGTTTCCAGCAGCCCGTCCGACTTCAGCCGCGCCACCGCCTCGCGCACCACCGTGCGGCTGACCTGGAACTCGGTGGCGATGGCCTGCTCCGAGGCGAGCTTCGATCCGAGCGGCAGGGCGCCGCCCCGGATCCGCTCGCGAAGCGTCTCGGCCAATCGGTCGGCCCGGCTGTGGAGCTGCATCGGCGTCTTCCTCCGTCGGCGTGCCGACCCGTGCTGCCGCCGACCGGTCGCGTCGTGCGACGTGACGATCGGGCATTCTTCCGCGCCCGTTCCCCCGCCGCAAGCGCCGGGGGAACGGGCGGGCGTCTTGCACCACCGGGAAAGATGCGCGAACCTATCATACAACCTGGGAGCGGCACCGGGCTGATCGGGAGGTCGGAATGCGCGTTGCCATCACCGGTGCCGCCGGCTTCCTGGGGCGACGGCTGATCGCGGCCCTGTTGCGGCAGGGTACCGCCACCACGGGCGACGGCCGGGCTGGCCCGATCGAGCGCATCCTCGCCTTCGACGTGATCGCGGCGGACGGGATCGACGACGACCGCGTGGTGCCGGTGGCCGGCGACGTCGCCGATCCCGATGCGATCGCCGGGCTGATCGACGGCGGCACCGACGTCGTGTTCCACCTCGCCGCGATCGTGTCCGGGCAGGCGGAAGAGGAGTTCGACCTCGGCATGCGCGTCAACCTGGACGCGACGCGCCTGCTGCTGGAGCGGATACGCGCCGTGGCCCGGGGCGCCAGGCTGGTCACCACCAGCTCGGTCGCGGTGTTCGGCGGGGTGCTGCCGGAGGTGGTGCCGGACACCCAGGTTTGGGAGCCGCAGAGCTCCTACGGCACCCAGAAGGCGGTGGCCGACCTGCTGGTGTCGGACTACAGCCGGCACGGCTTCGTCGACGGGCGCAGCCTGCGCATGCCGACGGTGGTGGTGCGGCCGGGCAAGCCGAACCGCGCCGCGTCGAGCTTCGCCAGCGGCATCATCCGCGAGCCGCTGGCGGGGGTCGAGGCGGTGTGTCCGGTGTCGCCGGACACGGTGCTGTGGCTGATGTCGCCCGACCGGGCGATCCGCAACCTGCTGCACGGCAACGCGCTGCCGGCCGCCGCACTGGGCAACCGCCGGGTGATCAACATGCCGGGCCTGTCGGTGTCGGTCGGCGACATGCTGGCAGCGCTCCGGCGGCTGGCCGGCGACGCGGTGGCGGACCGGGTGCGGATCGAGCCCGACCCGGCGGTGCAGCGGATCGTCAACTCCTGGCCGGGCAGCTTCTCCGCCGAGCACGCGCTGGGCCTCGGCTTTACCGCCGACGGGAGCTTCGACGACGTGATCGAGGCGTACAGGAGCGCCTACCCGTCGGCCGGCCCCGCGGTGCGGGACCGCTGACGCGTCTCGGCGCACCGCTCGCGCCACCCCTGGCGACGCGTCGCGATCGGGTCGATCATCGCTCGGGCCAAGGCGGGACGAACCAGGAGGACACGAGGCATGACCGAGACCGGCCACCACGGCGCCGACCACCCGTTCGGACGATACGCGGCGCTGCCGCTGGGCGACCTGCCCGGCTCGCGCTATCCGCACAGCGCCATCGAGTCGCTCGACAAGCGGTTCACCGCCAGGCAGGGCAACGCCGCGATCCAGCGCATCGCCACCGGCTTCCGCTGGGCGGAAGGGCCGGCGTACTTCGCCGACGGTGGCTACCTGCTGTGGAGCGACATCCCCAACAACCGGATCATGCGCTGGCTGGAGGATGACGGGCACGTCAGCGTGTTCCGCGCGCACAGCCACCACGCCAACGGCAACACGCGCGACCGCAGCGGGCGGCTGGTGACCTGCGAGCACGACAGCCGCCGGGTCACGCGCACCGAGCCGGACGGCCGCATCACCGTGCTGATGGACCAGCACGAGGGCCGGCGCCTGAACGCGCCCAACGACGTCATCGTCGCGAACGACGGGGCGGTCTGGTTCACCGACCCGGGCTACGGCATCGACGGGCCCTACGAGGGGCACTCGGCGGAGTCCGAGATCGGCCGCAACGTGTACCGCCTGGATCCGCAGACCGGACGCGCCACGGTGGTCGCAGACGACTTTTCCCGTCCGAACGGGCTCGCCCTGTCGCCGGACGAGAGCCTGCTCTACGTGGTCGACAGCGGCATCACCCATGGCGGGCCGTCGCACATCCGGGTGTTCGACGTCGAAGGCACGGCGCTCCGCCATGGCCGGATCTTCGCCGACGACTTCGCGCCCGGCTTCACCGACGGGCTGCGCCTCGACGTGAACGGCAACGTCTGGTGCAGCATGGGCTGGGCCGATCCAAGCGAGGACGGGGTGCGCTGCTACGCGCCGGACGGCGACCTGCTGGGCAAGGTGCACCTGCCGGAAGCCTGCGCCAACCTGTGCTTCGGCGGCAGGAAGGGGCACCGGCTGTTCATGGCGGCCAGCACGTCGGTGTATGCGCTCTACCTCAACACCACCGGCGTCCCGGGCCGCTAGAGCCAGCCCGTTGCCTGCGACGGAATGCACCTTGCGCGCGCCGCTGGACGCGGTAGCGTGTCATACAGGTTTTGCCGGCAGGTTTCGCCGGCAGGCTTCGCCGGATCCCGGCACCGAAGCCCAGCGTTCCGGCGTCACGACACACGGCCACCCCGGGCGAACTCGACTTCGACCGGGTCGCATAAGCACGAAACGGGAGTCATCATGTCCAACCCAGGAAGCGGCGTCCTTGCCGCCATCGTCGCGGCCTCCCTGCTGGGGGCGGCGCAGGCACGCGCCGCCGACCTGATCGGCCTCAGCGTCGCCACGCTGGCCAACCCCTTCTTCCAGGGGATGACCAAGGGGGTGCAGATCGGCATCGGCAACCACCAGGACCTGAAGCTGGTCAACACCAGCGCCAACGGCGACGCCAACACCCAGACCAACCAGGTCACCGACCTGATCAACCAGAACGTGTCGGCGCTGATCCTGAACCCGATCAACGCGAACTCGATCGTGCCGGTGGTCCGGGAAGCCAACAAGAAGGGCATCCCGGTGTTCACCCTGGACCGCGGCGCCGCGTGCGGCTCCTGCCAGGTGAACTTCCTGGAAACCGACAACGAGGCGCTCGGCAAGGAAGGTGCGGACTTCATCGCCGCCCAGCTCAAGCAGCGCTACGGGACGATCAAGGGCAACGTGGTCGACCTGGAGGGCCTGCTCGGCACCACCGCCGGCGACGAGCGCGAGCACGGCTTCGCCACCGAGTTCGCGGCGCTGCAGAAGAACAACCCCGGACTGAAGCTGGTGTCGCGCCAGGCGGCCGACTTCGACGCCGACAAGGCGTTCAACATCACCACCCAGCTGCTCGCCGCGCACAGCGACATCGACGCCATCTTCAACGGCAACGACGACAACGCGGTGGGCGCGGTGCGGGCGATCCGCCAGGCCAACCGGGCGGCGCCGATCGGCGATCCCAAGCACATCGTCATCATCGGCATCGACGGCACCGAGCAGGCGCTGAGCGACATACGCCGCGGCCAGATCGACGCCACCTTGTCGCAGAACCCGCTGACCATGGCGCAGCAGTCGGTGAGCTACGTCGAGGCCTACCTGCACGGCGACAAGTCCAAGATCCCGGCGCACCAGTACTGGCCGCACATGCTGCTGACCAAGGCCAACATCGACAGCGCCGCCGCCACCTCCTACGGCCTGTGGGGCGACCAGGTCAGCCGCTAGCGGCGGCCGGGCCGGCGGCGATCATGGCCCATCTGCTGGAGATGCGCGCCATCTCCAAGGGCTTTCCCGGCGTCAGGGCGCTGTCCGACGTCAGCATCCTCCTCGACGGCGGCGAGGTGCTCGGCATCGTCGGCGAGAACGGGGCCGGCAAGTCGACGCTGATGAAGATCCTGGCCGGGGTGTTCCCGGCCGACAACGGCGAGATGCGCCTGGACGGGCAGCCGTTCCTGCCCAGGCGGCCGCGCGACTCGCTCGATGCCGGCATCATCGTCATCCACCAGGAGCTGAGCCTGGTCCCGGACCGGTCGGTGGCCGAGAACATCTTCCTCGGGCACCTGCCGCGCGGGGTGCTTGGCGGGATACGACGCGCCGCGCTGCACCGCGAGGCCAGGGCGCTGCTCGCCCGGGTCGGCCTCCAGGTGCCGCCGCAGACGCGGGTGCGCCAGCTCGGCATCGCGCAGCAGCAGCTGGTCGAGATCGCGCGCGCCCTGTCGCGTCGGGCGCGGGTGATCGTGATGGACGAGCCCACCGCCACCCTGACCACGGCCGAGCAGAAGATCCTGTTCGCGACCATGGCCATCCTGCGCGCCGCCGGCGTCGGGCTGGTGTTCATCAGCCACCACCTGGAGGAGGTGTTCGAGACCTGCGACCGGATCACCGTGCTGCGCGACGGCGCCGCGGTGGACACCCGCGCCGTCGCGGACTGGAACGAGACGGCGCTGATCCAGGCCATGGTCAACCGCCCGATCGAGGCGCTGTTCCCCCAACGCCATGCGACGCCGGGCGAGGTGGTGCTGGAAGTGGAGGGGCTGGGCTGCGGCGGCCGCTTCTCCGACGTGTCGTTCTCCCTACGCGCCGGCGAGGTGGTGGGGGTGGGCGGCCTGATCGGCGCCGGCCGGACCGAGCTGCTCAAGACGATCTACGGCGCCCTGCCCGCCAGCCAGGGCCGCGTGCGGGTGCAGGGGCGGGAGGCGCGGATCCGCTCGCCGCGCGACGCCATCGCCGCCGGGGTGGCGCTGGTGCCGGAGGACCGCAAGGCCGAAGGGCTGGTGCTGCCGTTCTCGGTGCGCAGCAACGTCGCCCTGTCGACGCTGCGCCGGCAGTCCAGGCTCGGCGGCATCGTGGTGCGCAGTCGGGTCGACCGGCTGGCCGAGCATGCGGTGCAGTCCCTGCGCATCCGCACTCCGGGCATACGCCAGCCGGTGCGGTCGCTGTCCGGCGGCAACCAGCAGAAGGTCGTGCTCGGCCGCGCGCTCACCACGCACCCGCGCGTGTTCCTGCTCGACGAGCCGACCCGCGGCATCGACGTCGGCGCCAAGATCGAGGTCTACCGGCTGATCAACAGCCTGGCCGAGGACGGCGGCGCGGTGCTGGTGGTGTCGTCCGACATGATCGAGCTGCTGGGCGTGAGCGACCGGATCCTGGTGATGCGCGCCGGCCGCCTCGCCGGTACCCTGCCCCGCGACCAGTTCAGCCAGGAGCGCGTCATGCAGCTGGCAGCACTCGGCTGATGCGCGCCGCACAGGACGGCGAGGCGACGGTCCCCGTCGCCCGGACGCAGGACCGGCGGTTCGGGCTCCGCTCCGTGGGACGTGCGGTCAACGAGCTGACCATCGTGGTCGGCTTCGTCGGCATCTCGCTCTACCTGGCGCTGACCACGCCGGCGTTCCTGACCTCGGCCAACCTCCTGTCCATCCTGCTGGCCAGCGCCCTGATCGGCATCGTCGCAGTGGGCGAGACCTTCGTGATCGTGACCGGCGGCATCGACCTGTCGGTGGGCTCGGTGGTGGCGTTCTCCGGCGTCATGGCCGGGCTGGCGCTGAACGCGCACGTGCCGGTGCCGCTGGCGGTGCTGGTGGGCCTGGGCATCGGTGCGCTGTCCGGCGGCTTCATCGCGTTTGCCGTGACCACGCTGAACATGAGCCCGTTCATCGTCAGCCTGGCGGTGCTGGCGATGGCGCGCGGGCTCGCCTTCATCGTCACCAACGGCAACACCATCTTCTCCTTCCCCGACGGCTTCGACGACATCGGCGGCGGCAACCTGGGACCGTTCCCGGTCGCGGCCCTGGTCAGCCTGGGGGTGTTCCTGCTCGCCGGCCTGGTGCTGGCGCGCACCGTGTTCGGCGCCGAGATCTATGCCGTCGGCGGCAACCGCGAGGCGGCGCGGCTGGCCGGCATCCCGGTCAACCGGACGCTGGCGATCGTCTACGTCATCAGCGGCGCCCTGGCCGGGCTCGGCGGCATCATCCTGGCCGGACGGCTGGACAGCGCGCAGCCGATCGCCGCCACCGGCCTGGAGCTGAACGCCATCGCAGCGGTGGTGATCGGCGGCGCGTCGCTGTTCGGCGGCAAGGGCAGCATGCTCGGCACCCTGCTCGGCGTGCTGATCATCGGCCTGATCAACAACGGCCTCACCCTGAAGAACGTGCAGCCGTTCTGGGTCCAGTTCATCCAGGGCGCGGTGATCTTCGGGGCGGTGCTGATCGACAGCCTCAACCAGAAGCGGCGCGGCGGCTGACGCCGCGTCCCCGCAACCGGAGCATCCTGCCATGAGCGAAGTTCTTCCAGCCGGCCGCGGCCGCCTCCAGAACAAGGTCGCGGTGGTCACCGGCGCTTCCAACGGCATCGGACGCGCCACCGCGCTGCTGTTCGCGGCCGAGGGCGCGCGCGTGGTCGTCACCGACATCGACGCGGCGCGGCTCGAGGAGGTGCGCGGCCTGATCGCCGGCTCCGGCGGGCAGGTCCGCGCGGTGGTCGGCGACGTGTCGAGCAACGACGACGCGCAGGCGATGATCGCGGCCGCGGTGGACGGCTTCGGGCGCGTGGACGTGCTGGTGGCCAACGCCGGGATCATCCCCGAGCTCGACCTGCTGACCGCGACGGCGGAGGATTTCGACCACGTCATGGCGGTGGACGGGCGCGGGATGTTCCTCACCTGCAAGTTCGCCGCCGAGGCGATGCTGAAGACGGGCGGCGGCTCGATCGTCTGCCTGTCCTCGATCTCCGGCGAGGCCGGTCAGAAGGGGCAGGCGGTGTACGGCCCGGCGAAGTTCGTGGCGTCGGGCATCACCAAGCACCTGGCGGTGGAGCTGGCCACGCGCGGCATACGCGTCAACGCGGTGGCGCCCGGCACCATCTCCACCGAGGCGGTCAAGAAGCTGTCCGACGCCTACATCGCCGGCGTCAAGGCGATGCATCCGATGGGGCGGATCGGCAGCCCGATGGAGGTGGCGCAGGCGATCCTGTTCCTGGCCTCCGACGACGCCTCCTTCGTCACTGGCGCGGTGCTGCCGGTGGATGGCGGCTACCTGGCGCAGTAGTCGCCGGGGCCGGGCCGGTCAGTTCTCGACCGCATCGCGGGCCAGGGCCCGGCGCACGACCTTGCCGGAGCGCGTTCGCGGCAGCGCCGTGCACAGCACGATCCGGCGCAGGCCGCAGAAGCCGCCGATCGCGCTGCGCACGGACTCGACCAGGTCGCGGCGAAGCTGCGCCGTCCGGGCCGGCGGCAGTCCCGGCGACGGCACCACGTGGGCCACCGGACGCTGCCCGCGAAGCGGGTCATCCTCGCCGACGACCGCGCAATCGACGACGTTGGGATGCGCCATCAGCACGTCCTCGATCGGGCCGGTGGCGACCAGCCGTCCGGCCACCTTGATGACGTCGTCGACGCGCGACAGCACCGCGACGCTCCCGTCCGCGTCGATCCTGCCGTAGTCGAAGGTCCTGAAGTGGCCGGGATGTCGGCGAAGGTATAGCGCCCCCATGCGCGTGGGGTCGCGCCACAGCCCGGCCAGGCAGCCCGGCGGCAGGGGCAGGCGGAGCACCAGCTCGCCGGGTGCGCCGGGCGGCTGCTCCTGCCCGTCCGCGCCGAGGCAGCGCAGCGCGAAGCCGGGCATCGCGGTCATCGGCGACCCGTCGCCCGGGCCGGCGATGCACCAGCCGGTCTCGGTCTGCCACCAGTGGTCGTGCGCCGGCACGCCGGTCGCCGCCCTGCCCCAGTCGAGAAGTGCCGGATCCGCCCGTTCGCCGGCGAGGAACACCGACCGCAGCGCGCGGAGGTCGTGCGCCTCCGCGCCGACCGCTCCCGGATCGACCGCCCGGATCGCGCGCAACGCGCTCGGGCTGGTGAACAGCACGTCGACACGATGCGCCGCGCACAGCCGCCACAGCGCGCCGGCATCGGGCGTCCCGGTCATGCCGCCCTCGTACAGCACGGTGGTGCAGCCGGCGATCAGCGGTCCGTACACGCCGTAGGAATGGCCCACCACCCAGCCCAGGTCGGCGGTGGTGCAGAACACGCCGCCGGCCGGCAGCCGGTATACCTGCCGCATGGAACGATGCATCGCCACGGCGTAGCCGCCGCAGTCGCGCACGATGCCCTTGGGATGCCCGGTGGTGCCGGAGCTGTGCAGGATGTAGAGCGGCGCGGTGGCCGGCAGGACGACCGGACCGACCGGCTCCGCCGCTTCGGCGTCACGATAGTCCGTCACCGGCAACCCCGGCGACGGCGCGGGCCGGTCGCCATCCGCGGTGCGGTCGAGCAGCACCCAGGCGGAAGGCCGGTGGGTGGCGGTGGCCAGCGCGTCCCGCATGACCGGCAGGTGCGGCACCGGACGCGACCCGACATGGAAGCAGCTCGCGGACAACACCGCGACCGGCGTGGTGTCGTCGATCCGGGCGGCGAGCTCGCCGGCGCTGAAGCCGGTGAACACCACCACGTGCACCGCGCCGAGCCGGGCGCAGGCCAGCATGGCAATCACCGCCTCGGGGACCGGCGGCATGCTGATCAGCACGCGGTCGCCGGGGCCGACGCCCAGCGCCCGAAGCCCGCCGGCCAGGCGCGCGGTGCGGTCACGCAGGGTGGCGAACGATAGGCGGGCGACGGTGCCGGTGACCGGGCTGTCCCAGACCAGGGCGATGCGCTCGCCACGGCCGGCGTCGACGTGGCGGTCGAGCGCGTTGGCGCACACGTTCAGCCGGCCGTCCGGGAACCAATCGGCCATGCCGTCGGCACGCAGCCGGAACGCCTGCTCCGGCGCCCGGTCCCAGGCGATCTCGGCGGCGGCCTCCAGCCAGCCGGCCGCGTCCGCCTCAGCCGGCACCGACCGGCTCCAGGACGGAGGCTGCGGCGATTCGGTCGGCCAGGAAGGCGGCGTCCCGCGCCACGCCGGAAAAGCGCCCGGAGCCCCAGCTGTGCAGCCAGGGCAGGCCCAGCACGTACAGTCCCGGCTCGGCCGTGACGCCGCGCTGGTGGATCGGCGCGCCACGCCCGTCCAGCACGTCGGGGCCGATCCAGCGGAAGTTCATGGTGAAGCCGATGCACCACACCACTGCGCGGATCCGCGCCTCGGCCGCATCGAGGGACAGCGCGTCGGGGCCGGGGACCCACACCGGGCGGTAGGGCGCCTCCTCCGGCGCCGCGATACCCTGCCCGGCGATAAACCGGTCGATGCTGCGCTTGATGTCCTCGGACACCTTGTCCGCCGCGTCCAGCTTCTCGCGCACGCCGCCGCCGAAGCGGAACCGCGTGCCGTCGGCGTGCTCGAAGCGGCCGTACAGCCTCATGCCCTCGGCGGCGCGCAGGCGCAGGTCGATGTCGCGGCCGCCATCCCGGCCGGTGACGTAGTGGTTGGTGTTGTCGCGCACCCGCTCCTGCAACGGGTGCCGCTCGACCGGCAGGTCGTAGAAGCCCATCAGGTCGAGCCAGGCGACCACGTCGCGGCCACGGTAGCGGCGCGCCACCCGCGGCGCGTCGCCGAGGCACAGATGCACCTGCCGCCCGGCCAGGTGCAGGTCCTCGGCGACCTGCGCGCCGGACTGGCCGGAGCCCACCACCAGCACCGCGCCGTCCGGCAGCGCCCCTGGGGTGCGGTACTGCGAGGAATGCAGCTGCAGCAGGCCGGAATCGAGTTTGTCGGCCCAGGACGGCACGATCGGGTCGTGGTAGCCGCCGGTGGCGACGACCACCTGGTCGGCGGTGAGGACGCCGTCGGTGGTGTCGAGCCGGTACCCGCCCCCGGGGAGGCGGTCGAGCCGCCGCACCGTCACGCCGCAGCGCAGCGGCGGGTCGAAGCTGCGCACGTAGCGGTCGAGGTAGGAAACGATCTCGTCGCGCGCCATGAAGCCGTCCGGATCGTCGCCGTCGTAGGGGAAGCCCGGCAGCCGGCACTGCCAGTTCGGCGTCACCAGGCAGAACGTGTCCCAGCGCTCGGCGTGCCACACGTGGCCGGGCCGGTGCGCTTCCAGCACCAGGTGGCGGATGCCGCGCTCGCACAGGATCCGGCTCATCGACAGCCCGGCCTGTCCGCCGCCGACCACCACCAACGGCAGGTGCGGGGCGGTCATGACGGGGTCTCGTCGAAGCCGCGGACCAGCACCGTGTCGCCCGGCGCGAAGCCGGCGGCCTGCCGCTCGATCGCCGCCTTCTGGGCGATGGCGCGGGAGCACGGCATGCCGAACCGGGCGCGCACCCGCTCGCTGCCGATGTCGAGCGCCGCCCCGGCGCGCGCCACGAAGTCGTGCAGCGGATAGGCAGTGCCCGGCGCCAGGTGCTCCCTGACCACCAGGGACGGCGAGTAGCATCGCGCCGTGGTCCCGTCGGGCCAAACGATGTCGAACCGCATCTCAGGCATCGCAGGCGGCCTCCCGGTCGACCGGCCGGCCCTGCATGCGGGCGTAGACCGGCAAGTGGTTGCGCGCGACGGCGTTCCAGTCGAAGCGCCGCGCGGCAGAAGGGCCGGACTCGCGGAGGCGGTGCCGCGGATCCAGCGCGTCACGCATCGCGGTGGCGATGCTGTCGGGATCATGGGGGTCCGCCCACAACGCCTCGTGCGGCGCGAAATGCTGGTTGAACGGCGCGATGTCCGACAGCACCACCGGGCGGCCGCTGGCCATCGCCTCCAGCGCGCACAGGCCGAAGCCTTCCGCCTGCGACACGCACACCAGCGCGTCCGCCAGGCGATACAGCGACGGCATGTCGGGGTCGGCGATCACCCCGGGCAGCAGCACTGCGTCCCCGGCGCCGGACCCGGCGAGCGCCGCGTCGAAGGTGGCGCGGTAGTCGCGGTGGTCGAGCAGGCTCGCCCCGCCGGCGACGACCAGCCGGGCATCCGGCCCGACCGAGCCGGTCGCGCGCAGGCGCCCGAACGCGTGCAGCAGCGACAGCGTGTTCTTGCGCGCCTCGATCCCGCCGAGCGCCAGGAACACCGTGCCACCATCGGCAGGAAGGTCGAGCCGCCGGCGCAGCACGTCGTCCGCATCGGCGGGTCGCGGCGAGAAGCGTCGGGTGTCGACGCCGTTGCCGACCAGCACCGCCCGGCGTCCGAACCGGGCGTGGAGAATGTCCTGCCAGTGCGGGCTGACGCAGCACAGCGCGGCGGCGGCACGCACGCCGCGGTCCTGCCAGCGGTCCAGGCACGGATCGTCGAAGCGGTCGAGGTGGTGCACCGTCCGCACGAAGCCGTCGATCCGTCCGGCCTCGGCGAGGTCGGCCAGGGCGTTGGCGCTGATCGAGTCCTGCGCGTGGAACAGGTCGAACCGGGCGGCATCGAGACAGGCGACGATCTCGCCGATCCGGGTGCGCACCATCGCCGCGACGCCCTCCACCGGCCGGGCCGGCACCAGGCAGGTCGGGCAGCGCGGTGGCCGGGGAAAGTCCCCTCCCGGCAGGGCCGGCGCCACCAGCGTGACGTCGCGGCCCATCGCGTGCAGCGCCTCGGCCAGCTCGATCGCATGCACCACGCCGCCGCGCGGGTTGGTGGAATGGGTCAGCACGGCGATCCGGTCGGCCGCGCTCATGCGTCGACCCTGGTCGGGCCGCAGCCCAGCAGGCGGTGCCGGGCGTGGTCCTGGAACAGCACCCGCTCGTCGCCCTCGACCAGCACCACGGCACTGCCGGGCACGCAGCATCCGATCACGGCGCAGGCGATCTCCCGTGCGGCGAACAGCGCCTCGACCGCCGGCGCGTCGTCCGGGCGGATGGCCAGCAGGAAGCCGAAGCTCGGGAAGCTGGTCAGCCAGCGCAGCAGGTCGACGCCATCCGGCCTGGGAACGCGATGCGGCGCGATCTCCAGACCGATGCCGGAACATTCGGCCAGCATCAGGGCGGTGCCGACCAGGCCTGCCATGCTGATGTCCTTGGCGGCGCGGCACAGGCCCGCCTCGGCGATGTGCGGCAGCAAGTCCAGGTCGCCGCGCAGCCGCTCGCCCTCGGCGCCGCGTGTGGCCGCGTCCCAGTAGGGGTGCGGCTCGTGATAGGCGCCGCGCAGGTCGATCGCGGCCAGCAGCAGCTCGCCCGGTGCGGCGTCGAAACTGGTCAGCAACGCCTGCGCCCGGCCGAGGACGGCGACCGCGAGCTGCTCGCTGTCGTGCCGCGTGTTGCCATGGCCGCCGACCAGCGGGATGCCGTAGGCGGCGCAGGCCGCCCGCATCCCGTCGAGCATCGGGGCGGCGTGGTCCGCGTCGCGGCTCCACAGCGCGTCCACCACGGCGACCGGACGGCCGCCCATGGCGGCGACGTCGCTGGCGTTGACCATGACCCCGCACCAGCCGGCGAACCAGGGCTGCGTCCGCACGAAGCCGCCGAGGAAGCCCTCGATCGCGAACAGCAGCCAGCCGTCGCGGTCCAGGATCGCGGCGCAGTCGTCGCCGATCCGGGCCGGGCCGCCGGACAGGTCGAGGCGTTCCAGCAGCGGGCCGAGATCGGCCTTGTGCGCGAGCCCACCCGCCTGCCGCAGCGCCGCGACGAGCACCGCCAGCGGCGAGTCGGCGTCTGCCGAGGGCGAGGAATGCGACCCGTCCATTGGCGTCAGGCCGCCACGTCCAGCCGCGCCGGAAGACGCACCGAGCGGATGAAGCGCGTCTCGCGCAGGCCATGCGGCGGGTAGTGCGGCAGCGAGGCGGCCATGCGGTGGTGCGGCCGGCCGTGCAGCGGCACGACTTCCTCCGTGTCCCAGTGCAGGCGCCGGAAGAACGGCGCGTTCTGCGCCTGCACATGGGCCAGGAAGGTGTGGCAGCCGCGCGCATGGGCGGTCGACACTGCCAACCGGATCAGCTCCGCGCCGAGCCGCGCGATGCAGCGATGATCGGGATGCACCGCCAGCCGCGAGCCCCACCACAGCCCGGGCGCGGCCTCGTGGATCCTGACCGCACCGATGACGTGGTCGGGGGCACCGAGCATGCAGGTAGAAGCGACGATCGGCTGCGCCACTAGGTCGATCTCGTCGTGGTCGTCGCCGGCGAAGATGCCCTGCTCGTCGCAGAACACCCGCCGGCGCAACGCGTGGTGGCCGCGTCGCTCCCAGTCGGCGCCGGCGAGCGCGATCCGGTACTCGCCGGGCAGGAACGGCCGCAGCGGCAGGTCGGACAGCGCGCTCACGCCGCCGCCTCGTAGGAGGATAGCGAGGAGCAGGCGCCGCACCGGCCGCATCCGGCCTTGATGTCGCGCCCGCGCAAGCTGGCATTGGCCAGCATGCGGCCCAGCGGCCGGAGGACCTCGCGCATGAAGGCCGGGTCGGGGGCGGGATGGTGCTCGAGCGGAGTGCCGCCGATGGGCACGAACGGCACCACGAACGGATACACGCCGAGCGCCACCAGCCGCGCAGCCAGGTCGAGGATCTCGGCTGCGGTGTCGCCGAGCCCGGCCAGGATGTAGGTGCTGACCTGGCCGCGGCCGAACACCGGCACCGCCTGGGCGAACGCGTCCATGTAGCGCTCCACCGGAATCATCGCCTTGCCTGGCATGATCCGCGCGCGCACGCCCTGCGTCGCCGCTTCCAGGTGCATGCCGAGGCTGTCGATGCCGGCGTCCTTCATGCGCCCGAACCAGGCCGGGTCGCGCGGCGGCTCGCACTGGCCCTGGATCGGCAGGTCGACCGCCTTCCGCACCGCGGACGCGCTGTCGCACAGGACCGAGGCGCCGCGGTCGTCGAGGTTGGGGGTGCCGGTGGTCATCACCATGTGGCGCACGCCGTCGAGCAGCACCGCCGCCCGCGCCACCTCGGCCAGCTGCGCCGGGGTCTTGTGCGCGACCGTCCGCCCGGCCTGCAGCGACTGGCCGATGGCGCAGAACTGGCACGCGGTGCGCCGGTCGGCATAGCGGATGCAGGTCTGCAGCACGGTGGTCGCCAGCACGTCGGCGCCGTGCAGCACGGCGATCTTCCAGTACGGCACGCCGTCGAAGGTCTGCATGGCGTAGAACCGCGGCTGGCGCGGGAAGCTGACCTGGCCCACCGGGATGCCGTCGCGGCTGAGGCTGGCGATACCGGCGGCGTCCGGCATCCCGGCCTCGAACGGCGACCGCGCGGCGCTGCCGGTGTAGATCGGCACCATCACGGTCTGGCCGCCGATCGTCACCGCCTTGTGGTCGGACGGACCGGCGCCGCCGCGGCGGCCGGCCGCACCGGCCTCGCGGCCGGCCAGGCGCAGGCCGAGCGATTGCAGGTCGGTGACCAGCGTGCCGTGGAGCTCAGGCGGCAGCGGGATCGGCAGCGTCTGGTTCATCGGCGTCCTTCGTGGGAGGCATGGCGTCGCGTCGCAGCGCCCGCGCCGGCTCGTCGCGCAGGACCAGGTGCAGCAGCTCGGGGCGAGCGTAGTGTCCGACGGAGTCCATCATCCGCTTGCGCTTGACGATCAGGCCCATGTCGAGATCGGCGACCACCAGGCCCTCGCCCTCGCGAAGCGGCGTCGCCAGGTGCGCGCCTTCCGGCGACACGATGGCGGTGCAGCACCCGCCGCGGATCGCCCGCTGCAGGCCGGCATCGGGCGTGATCGAGGCGATCTGCGCCTCGGTCAGCCAGCCGGTCGCGTTGACCACGAAGCAGGCGCTTTCCAGCGCGTGGTGGCGGATCGTGACCTCGATCTGGTCGGCGAAGATCGGGCCGACCAGGGAGCCGGGGAACTGGCTGGCGTGGATCTCCTCGTGCTGCGCCATCAGGGCGTAGCGGGCGAGCGGGTTGTAGTGCTCCCAGCAGGCCAGCGCGCCGATCCGTCCGACCGCGCTCGCCACCACCGCGAGCCCGGCACCGTCGCCCTGGCCCCAGATCATGCGCTCGTGGAAGGTCGGCGTGATCTTGCGCCGGCGCAGCAGCAGCGCGCCGTCGGCGTCGAACACCAGCTGGGTGTTGTAGAGCGAGCCGTGGTCGCGCTCGGTGACGCCCAGCACCACCACCATGCCGTGCCGCCTGGCGGCCTCCGCCACCAGCTCGGTGACGGGGCCCGGCACCGTCGGCGCGTTCTCGTACAGCCGCATGTGCTCGCGGCCCATCAGCACCGGAGGCTGCACGAAGGAGAAGTACGGGTAGTACGGCACGAAGGTTTCGGGAAACACCAGGAAGCGGACGCCATCGCGTGCGGCGGCGGCGATGGTGTCGACCACCTTCTCCACCGTGCCGTCCGCGTTCTCCAGCACCGGAGACAGCTGTGCTGCGGCGGCACGGACGGTGTTCAGCCCGGCGGCCGCCACGCCGTCACACCGTCCAGCTGTCGATGACGAAGGCGTTGTCGCGCTTGTGCAGCAGCATGCAGTCGAGCACGTCGAGCGGGCTGATCGGGCGGATGCCCTCCATCAGCGACGCCTCGCCATGGCCATACAGCGCCTGCAGCGAGAACCGGCAAGCGTAAACCTTGCCGCCCTCTTCGATGAACTTCCTGAGCTGGTTGTTGAAGTTCTGGTGCCCGGGAAACGCGTCGTCGCCCAGGCGCGGAAAGCCGCGCATCACGCCGAGCGTCACGCCCGGCCCGTATAGCAGAACGGTGGTCTCGAAGCCCTTGCGCTGCAGGCGCGTGGCCTGCAGGAGGTTGACGAGACCGATCGACCCCTCGAAGGCGACGGTGTGGAAGCTGACGAGCGCCTTCTGCCCGGCTTCCGCCTTGACGTCCTCGAAGACCTTCTCCTCGTAGTCGACGAGATAGTCCCCGATCTGGTGCTTGGGTCTGTCCACAGCCGGCATGCGCGGGATCCCTGGCTCTGGCCGATGCGGGTCCGCGAAGAGGCCGACTGGCATGGGCGCTGTTGCGATCCACCGAACAAAGCAAACTTCGGCAGCGGCGCACAACGCGGACAATCCAGGCGCATGGAGGGCCGACGGAACCGGACAATTCCCTACAATCTTACCACCGGTCCATACAATCCTGCTCGCTTCACCCGACCCGGTACGAACCTGCCTCGCGTTGCGGCACCAGGCCGGACACCTGGAGGCGAATGCTCGCGTTCCGGGCATCGGCCGTCTGCCGCACGGACGGCCAGGAGCATCACGAAACCGTGATTAAACGACCTCCGCGTAGGCGTCGGGGACGGGACGGCCGTAGAGCGCCTGCAGCCCTTCCAGGCTGTGCCGCAGGTCGGCCCGGGTCGGCGCGGCGCCGAGCGCGATCCGGACCGAGTTCGGGCTGCTGCCCTCGACCCGGAACACGTCGTCGGTCACCAGCGCCAGCCCCTGCCGGCGCGCATAGGCGACGAACTCGATCGGCTGCCAGTCGGGCGGGATGCCCATCCAGATGTGCAGCCCTTCCGGATGGGTGGCGACGTGGTCGCCCTTGAGGATCGTCGCCGCCAGGCTTTGGCGCAGCCGGGCCTCGCTGCGGATCGCGTCGAGCATGGCCTGCGCCTCGCCGCCCTGGATCCAGCCGGTGACCAGCCCGGTCAGCAGGCCGGATCCCATCTGGGCGGTGCCGCGAAGCGCTGCCGTCAGCCGGTCGGCCTGGGCCGAGACCGGGGCGACCAGGTAGGCGACGCGCAGGCCCGGCGCCAGCGTCTTGGCCGTGGTCGCGACGTAGAACACCAGCTCGGGCGCCAGGCTGGCCAGGGCGGGCAGCTTGCGCTCCGGGAACAGGCCGTAGGCGTCGTCCTCCAGGATCGGCACCCCGTGCGCCCGCGCCACCTCCACCACCGCCTGCCGGCGCCCGAGCGACATGGTCGCCGTGGTCGGGTTCTGTATGGTGGGCGTGCAGTAGATCAGGCGCGGCTTCAGGTCGTGGCAGGCGCGGTCCAGCTCCTCGACCAGGAAGCCCTCGCCGTCGGTGGCGACGCCGGCCAGGGTGATCCCGAGCTGGGCCGCCATCGCCCGGATGCCGGGATAGGTGAGCTGCTCGGTCAGGATCAGCTCGCCGGGCCGGGCGAGGCTGGTGACCACGGCCAGCATCGCGCTCTGCGCCCCGGGCGCCACCAGCACCCGCGCCGCCTCGATCCGCCCCAGGGTCGGTTCCAGCCAGGCGGCCCCGGCGCGCCGCTCCTGCGAGCTGCCGGCGTCCCAGTGGTAGGTCATCAGGGTCGACAGGTCCTGCTCGCGCAGCAGCCGCGCCAGCCCGTTCTGGATCATGCCGTGCAGGGACGGGTCGGCCGGCAGGGGCGGCAGGTTCATCGACATGTCGATCAGGGCCTGGGTCCGGCCGCGCTGCCGCACCAGCGGGGCCTCGGCGCGGACGAAGGTGCCGCGGCCGACGGTCGCCTCCAGCAGGCCGAGCCGTTGCGCTTCCGCATAGCCGCGCGTGACCGTGGTGAGATCTACGCCGAGACGGGCCGCCAACACCCGGTGCGGCGGCAGCCTGTCGCCGGCGCGCAGCACGCCCGCACGGACCGCGGACGCCACCGCCTCGGCCAGCTCGCGATAAAGCGGCCCGTTGCGGCCGTCGAGGTTCGGCGTCCAGGACTGAAGGTTTCTCGCCGCAGCCACGTGACGCCCTCCCCTCCGTCCTCGTCGGACCGAGGCGGGCGGGACGACCGCCGGCTCGGCAGCCCGGCGGTCCGGCTGCCCTGCCTATAGGCTAGTGCATCATGACCCGCTGGAACAGCACCCGGAACATCCAAGAGGTCAGGCCGACCGACAGGATCAGCAACGGAACGTTCAGGACCAGCGTCAGCGTGTTCCAGCGCTGGGTTTCCGAGAAGTCAAGGTGGAACAGGAAGACCAGCTTGGCGATCGTGGTCAGGAAGGCGATCACCGAGATCGTGGCCAGCAGGTTGAACGCGGTCATCGCGTGCTCCTGGACCAGGAGCAGGGAGATGCCGAGCAGGGCCAGGGTCACGACGTAGCCGACGAAGTACTTCGACACGCTGGACAGCCTGATCTCGGGATGCTCCCAGGGCTTGGTGTTGTCGAAGTCCATCATCAGATCGATCCCCGCAGGTAGACGAAGGTGTAGACGAAGGTCCAGATCAGGCCCTGGTACAGCCAGTACACCTTCAGGTTCGCCAGCCGGTAGGTGACCAGCTGGGTGAAGCCGTCCCGTGCGATCTGCGCCACCATCACCAGCATCCACAGCAGGCCGAACAGCAGGTGGACGCCGTGCGCCACCACCACGGTCCAGAAGATCGACAGGAAGCCGCTGCGCTGCGGCGGGCCGCCGGCCAGGGCGACGTCGTGCAGCTCGTGCGCCTCCATGCCGATGAAGAACAGCCCGATCAGGAACGACACGATCAGCCAGCCGATCGACGCGCGCGGCAGGTCCTGCTTCAGCTTGACCATGACCATGCCGTAGGCGAACACGCTGCTGAACAGCACCACCGTCTCGGCGTAGCCATAGAGCGGCGAGGCGACGTCGCGCGGCGTCGGCCCACCCATGAAGCTAGTCGGATAGCTCAGCACGGCGTAGGCGGCGAACAAGGCGGCGAAGATCAGCGAGTCGCTCAGCATGTAGAGCCAGAAGCCCAGCATGCGCGTGCTCATCATGTCGTGCTCGTGGTCGACGTCGGCCCACAGCACGGTGCCGGGGCCGGGCGGGTCGTCGTGCAGGCCTGCGATCACCGCGCTTCTCCGCTACCGAACACCACGACGCCCTCGGGAAGCGCCGTTTCCGGCCTGCTCCTCATGCTGGGCCGGGCCGCCAGCCGCTCGAGCCGGCGGACCTCGTCGGCCGGGATGGTGGTGCCGGTGCTGCCGCCGAACGAGCGGATGCAGACGATGGCGATGATGGCCAGCAGCGAGGCGATCGCCAGCCACCAGATGCGCCAGATCATGGCGAAGCCGAACGCCGCGGTGCAGATGCCGAGGAACATCGGCACTGGCGTGTTGACCGGAAGCTCGATGTCCTTGAAGTGGTCCGGCATCACGTGGTGCAGCCGGTAGTCGCGCCGCCAGGCCCACTCGTCGCGGGCGTTGACGTGCGGGATCACCGCGAAGTTGTAGGCCGGCACCGGGGAATGGGTCATCCACTCCAAGCTCCGGCTGGTGCCCCAGGGGTCGCGGCCGGCGGGGTTCAGCTCGCGGTCGCGTATGCTGACCCACATCTGGTAGACGAACGCGCCGAGGGCGGCGATGTCGACGAGCACGCCGATCTCCTCGATCACCAGCAACGGCCACCAGCTCTGGTACGGCACGTAGGCGAGGCGGCGCGGCATGCCGGTCAGGCCCAGCACGAACATGGCGGTGAACACGATGAAGCTGCCGCCCACCAGCAGCCAGAACACCCACTTGCCGCTGGCCTCGTGCAGGGTGAAGCCGAACACCTTGGGGAACCAGAAGGTGGTGGCGCCGATCACCGCGAACACGGTGACCATCACCACGCAGTGGAAGTGCGCGATCACGAACACGGTGTTGTGGGTCATGTAGTTGATCGCCGGGATCGCCAGCATCATGCCGGTCCAGCCGCCGATGATCTGCATGAAGATCGCCGACACCGCCCACAGCATCGGGGTCGGGAAGGTGACGCGGCCGCGCACCATGGTCAGCGCCCAGTCGAACACCTTCACGCCGGTCGGGATCGCCACCAGCATGGTCGCCACGCTGTAGAAGCCGTTGACGATCGGCCCGGCACCCATGGTGAAGAAGTGGTGCAGCCACACCGTCCAGGAGATGCAGCCGATGCTCAGCGTCGCCGCCACCATGACCGGGTAGCCGAACAGCTTCTTCTGCGAGAAGGTCGGGATGATCTCCGACATGATCCCCCAGGACGGCAGGATGATGAAGTACACCTCCGGATGGCCCCAGATCCAGAACAGGTCGGTGTAGAGCATGAAGTTGCCCCCCATGCCCGTCGTGTAGAAGTGGGTGTCGAAGTAGCGGTCCAGGCTGAGCAGGCCGATCGCCACGCCGAGCACCGGGAAGGCGGTCAGGCCGATCACATTGGTGGTGAGCGAGGTCCAGGTGAACAGCGGCAGGCGCATCCAGGTCATGCCCGGGGCCCGCATCTTGATGATGGTGGTGATGATGTTCACCGCACCGAGCGTCGTGCCTATGCTGCCGATCTGGATCGCCCAGCTCCAGTAGTCGACGCCGACGTCAGGGCTGTACGGCAGCTCGGTGAGCGGCGCCAGGCCGACCCAGCCGGCGTGGCTGAAGTCGCCGAGGAACAGGGACAGCATGGTCAGGGCGGCGCCGACCGCGGTCAGCCAGAACGCGAGCGCGTTGATGTAGGGGAACGCCATGTCGCGGGCGCCGATCTGCAGCGGCACCAGGAAGTTCATGAACCCGGCCAGGAGCGGGGTCGCGGCGAAGATCAGCATGATGGTCCCGTGGGACCCGTAGATCTGGTCGTAGTGGTAGGGCGGCAGGTAGCCGTGCTCCGCGCCCAAATAGCCGGGCGAGGCGGGTCCAGCCGCCATGACCTGCTGCGTGCGCATCATGATGGCGTCGACGAAGCCGCGGAACAGCATGACGGTGCCGACCACGGCGTACATGATGCCGATGCGCTTGTGGTCGAGGGTGGTCAGCCACTCGCGCCAGAAGTAGCCCCATTTGCGGTAGTAGGTGAGCAGGCCGAGGATGGCGAGGCCCAGCGTGGCCGCGAACAGGAAGGCGAAGCCGACGATCAGGTTGTCGTAGGGCACCTGGGAAAGGGTCAGGCGGCCGAAAATCGGGTCCCAGTGCTGCTGGACCTCGTTCATGGGTTTTCGTCCTTGTCGGAGGCGGATGTCACGGTTGTCTGCTGGGCGCCGTTGTTCAGCTTGTGCGACTTCTTCTCGGTCATGTTGGCAGGCGTCGGATAGGTCTTGCCCATCATCACGTCCTGCATCACGTGCTCGAACAGGTTGTCCTGCACGGCAGAGAACTCGGCGGTCGCGCTGTACTTGTTGATCGTCGGCTGGGCGAAGCGGTCGAACTCGGCGCTGTCCAGGTGCCTGGCGGCCTTGCCGATGCCGGCCTCCCAGGTCTGGAACTCGGCCGGCGAGACGATCCTGGTCTGGAACCGCATCCAGGAGAAGCCGGGACCGTTGTAGTCCGACGCGAAGCCGTCATAGGTGCCGGTCTGGTTGGCGATCAGGCCCTGCCAGGTCCGCATCCCGGGCATCACGTCGATCTGGCCGGTCAGCTGCGGGATGAAGAAATCGGTGGCGACGGTGGAGGACGTCAGGCGGAACCGCACCGGCGTGTGCACCGGCAGCACCAGCTCGTTGGCGACCGCGATGTGGTGGTCCGGATAGATGAACAGCCACTGCCAGTCGGTGGTGATGACGTCGATGTTGACCGGCGCCTTCATCCCGTCGGAGGTGGAGGCAGCGGACATCACGCCCGGTCCGCCCGGATCGGTGTCGAAGGCTCCCTTGACCGCGTAGAAGCCGAGACCGATCACCACCACCAGGGGGGCACCCCAGAAGGTGGCCTCGAGCGGCACCGAATGCGACCAGCTCGGCGCGTAGCTGCCCTTTCCGCCGGCGCGCCGGTAGCGCCAGATGGCCCACATGACCAGGAGTGTGGCCGGACCGATGACCAGGAAGGTCGCCCCGGTGTCGACGATCCAGGATTGGAGGCTGGCGCTGGCCACCGGCCCGCGGGGATGCAGGAGCCAGAAGCCGGCAGGTGCGCAACCGCCGCAGAGCAACGGAAGCAGGGACGCGACAGCACGGATGGCGCGCCTCAAGGTGTTTCGGCCAAACTACGTAACCTCGCCAGATGGGCGCAGTGGCGACGGATCCCGGGACCTCGTCGCATCGCCTACTGCGTTGCGCATTCTATGACGAAGCGGCACGACTTGATAGCGGGCGGACCGAATTACACGGGAACGTCAAACGCCTTGAAAACACTCATGAGTTGTAGGCCGACACGGGAGCTTGCGATCGCTCCCGGCGCCTGCACCGTGGACACGACCGGCTGGCTCTACCGCATCGACTCAAGCTGGTTGCGGGGACGTGCAACCTCCGTGACTTGCTGCTCACAGGCTGAACGCCATCAGCGATCAATCACGGCGAAGCGCGCGTTGCCATGCTCCTGGAGCGCCGCGGCGGGTTCTCTGCCGATCCGACTGGTTCCTACTGCGGGCGGCGTGCGAACAGAAAGACCAGACAAAGCAGGATGGTGCCGAAGATGACCTGGCGCAGCCCCTCAGGCACGTCCAGGCTGACCAGCATCGCCTGCAACAGGATGACGGACAAGCTGCCCGCGATCGTCCCGACGTAGCCGCCCTTGCCGCCGGACAACCGGGTGCCGCCGATCACCACCGCCGCCACCGGCGGCAGCAGGTATCCGTCGCCCATGCCGAGATAGGCCTGCGACGCGTAGCCGCTCAGCATGAGCCCCGCCAGCGCGGCACCCAGGCCGCTGGCGACATAGACCGCGAGATAGGTGCGGCCGACCGGAACGCCCGACATCAGGGCGGCGAGCTCGTTGCTGCCGACGGCATACACGCGCCGACCGAAGGGCGTCGCGGCCAGGGCGAGGATGGCGGCCAGGGCGCAGGCGAGCCAGGCCAGGGCCGCGACCGGCAGGCCGGCCACGTCGTCGAGCGCCAGCGCGTGCGCCAGCGGCGGAACGTGCGGAGCGGAGGCGGCGGCGTTGGTGTAGATCAGGGTGATGCCCTGGAGGATCAGGTTCACGCTGAGGGTCCAGATCAGCGAATGGATCCGCATCACCCAGATCCCGAACGCGTTGACCGCGCCGACCGCGGCGCCGATCGCCAGCACCACCGCGACCGGCACCCAGGCGGACGGATGCGCCGCATAAAGATTGGAGGCGACGATGCCCGACAGGGTCATCGTCCAGGGGATCGACAGGTCGATCTGCCCGAGCAGGATGGCGAGCGTCTCGCCGATCGCCACGATGCCGATCAGGGATGCCTGCACCAGCTGCAGCCGGATTGTTCCCCAGGACAGGAAGGCTGGGTTCACCGCGACGCTGAGCGCGAACACCACCAGCAGGATGACCATGGACAGGGTGGCGCCGGAGCGCGGGGCGCGGCGGCGCGGGCGGCCCGCCGCGGCGGCAGCCTCGGTGGTGGCGCTCATGCCTTGCCCCGGCCGAGCAGCCTGGTCCAGTCGTCGATCCGGAGGCGCTGCACGCCGGCGGCCATCAGCACCAGGGCGAGCAGGCAGCCCTCGATCAGGTTCTGCCAGAACGACGGCACGCCCAGAACGCTGAGCAGGTTGAGGATCAGGGACAGGATGATGCCGCCGAGGATGGCGCCGGCCACGCTGCCGCGCCCACCGGACAGCGCCACCCCGCCAAGCACGGCGGCAGCCAGCGAATTCAGGGTGTAGAGGCTGCCGATGCTGGCGTCGCCGGAGGTGGTCTCGGCGGCGAGGAACAGGCCGGCGGTGGCGGCGAAGAAGCCGGACAGCATGTAGGTGGCGACCCGGACGCGCTGCACCGGCAGGCCGGACGCATAGGCGCTGTCGTCGCTATCGCCGGTCGCGGTGATGAAGCGACCGAGGCGCGAGCGGAACACCGGCACCCAGACCAGCAGCAGCAGCAGCGCGAGCAGGACCGCCGCGTTCGGCAGCACGCCGAGGTTGCCGGTCAGCAGGGTGGCGAAGCCGTCGGCGATGTGGCCACCCGGCTGCGGCCGGAGCAGCAGGGCGAGGCCGCCATAGATGAACAGGGTCGAGAAGGTGGAGATCAACGGCTCGAGCCGTCCATAGGCGACCAGCACGCCGTTGATCAGGCCGGCCGCCGTGCCGAGCGCCAGCGAGGCCACGACGGTGAGCAGGATGCCGGCGAGGCCGTCGCCCATGACGCTGGCGGCGAAGCAGTCCACCAGGCTGACGATGGCGCCGATCGACAGGTCCAGGCCGCCGGCCAGCAGCACGCAGGTCTGGCCCATCGCCACCAGCACCAGCGCCAGGGACGCGTTGCCGAGGCTGGACAGGCCGAACGCCGACAAGGCGAGCGGCTGCTCGATGAAGTAGACGACCAGGATCGCCAGCAACGCGATCGCGCAGAACAGGACGCTGCCCTGTCGCCGCAGGATGCGGCCGAGGCCGGGGCGCGTCATGCCGCTTCCCGTTCCACCGACCGGAAGGACAGCGCCAGGATGTTCTCCTCGGTGATCTCCGCCTGGTCGAGGCCGCCGGCGATCCGGCCGCCGCGCAGCACCAGCACCCTCGAGCACAGGATGGAGAACTCGTTGAGGTCGGTGGAGTACACCAGGATCGCCTTTCCCGACGCGGCGAGGTCGCGGATGGTCGCGTAGATGATCTCGCGCGCGCCGGCGTCGACGCCCCGGGTCGGGTCGCAGAACAGGTAGACCTCGGCGCCGTGCGCGAGCCACTTCGCCGCCACCACCTTCTGCTGGTTGCCGCCGCTCAGGCTGCCGAGCGGGATCGCGAGCGAGGCGCACTTGATGCGGAGCCGGTCCACCAGGCCCTCGACCAGCGCGCGTTCCCGCCCACGGTCGAGCAGCAGGGCGCGCCGCAACCGGTCGAGCACGGCGATCGACACGTTGTCGCCGACCGGTAGGCCGAGAAAGCCGCCCATCGCCTTGCGGTCGTCCGGGATCAACGCGAACGCGGCGTTGATCGCCCGCCGCGGCGTGTGCGACAGGACATTCCGTCCGCCCAGCCTGACCGTTCCGCCCAGGCCGCGCCGGTAGAGGCCGAACAAGGCGAACAGCAGCTCCTTCTGGCCTTGTCCTTCCAGGCCGGCCAGGCCGACCACCTCGCCAGGACGCAAGGCCAGGCTGATCCCGTCCAGCCGGCCCGGGAGGGACAGGTTGCGGATGTCGAGCAGAACCTCGGGGGCGCTCGGCGGCGGCGGACGGAGCCGCTCCAGCCGGTCGGGGGTGTCGCCCAGCATCAGCTCCAGCGCCCGGTCCAGGTCGAAGTCGGCGCGGGTCATGGTGCCGACCACCTGGCCGCCGCGCAGCACGGTCACGGTGTCGGACAAGGCCGATACCTCCTCCATCCGATGCGAGATGAACACGATCGCGCAGCCGCTTGCCTGCAGCCGGCGGATCACCCCCACCAGGCGCTCCACGTCCGTGCGGCCGAGTGCCGAGGTCGGCTCGTCGAGGATCAGCACGCGCGGCTCGAACGACATCGCCTTGGCGATCTCGACCAGCTGCTGCTGCGCGAGCGACAGTTCGGCCACGGTGGCCTCGGGCGCGATGTCGTGCACGTCGAGCTGCGCCAGGAGCGCACGCGCGGCGGCGACGGAGGCATCCTCGCGGATCCAGCCGAGCCGGTTGCGGCGCTCGCGTCCGATCGACACGTTCTGCGCCACCGTCAGGGCCGGGAACAAGGACAGCTCCTGGTGGACGGTGGCGACCCCGGACCGGTATGCGGCCTGGGGAGAAGCGAACCGCACCGGCGCGCCGTCGAGCAGGAGGCTGCCCTCGTCCGGACGGACCAGGCCGGACAGGATCCTGACCAGGGTGCTCTTGCCGGCGCCGTTGGCGCCGAGCAGCGTGTGCACCTCGCCCGGCACCAGCGACAGCGACACGTCGGCCAGCGCGACCACGCCGCCGTAGCGCTTGGTCAGGCCGGACGCGTGCAGGATCGGCCGCATGCGCGGCGGTCTACTTCACCACGTCGGCGACCGGGATGCTGATCCCGCATTTGGGGATGCTGATGTCGGTCACGAAGCTGCTCGGGCGGTCGGGAAAGTAGTCGGCCCCGGACCTCATCGTGTCCGAGGTGACGGTGGTGAGCGGGATGCTGGCCGCCTGCGGCAGGGAATGGCCGGACAAGGAGGCGATCGCCGCCAGCAGGCCGGCGGCGGCCAGGCTCGGCGACTGGCCGATCACCATGACCGGGACGTGGTGCTCGGCGGCCAGCTGCATGAAGCCGTTGTCGGACTCGCCCGTCATCGGCACCGGAGCGACGCCCAGTTGCAGGAAGGCCTGCAGCGCGCCGGTGGCGCCCTCGGTGCCCCACACGCCGCCGATGTCGTGGTGGGTGGACAGGGCGTCCGCGGTCACCTTCTGGTTGGTGCCCACGTCCCAGTTGCCGTAGACCGAGACGATCTTGAGGTTCGGGTGCCTGCTGAACACCGACATGGCGCCCTCGGCCTGGCTGTTGTCGACGGTGGTGCCGGCCAGGCCGTGCACCATCAGGATCGACTTGCCGTCCGGCACATGCGCGACCAGGAACTCCGCCCATTGCCGGCCCATCTCGCGCTGGTCCTCGTTCACCGCGACCGCCTTCGGGGTGGTCACCACGTTGTCGAACGAGGTCACCACGATGCCGCGGCTCACCGCCTGGTTCAGCACGCTGTCCAGGCCGGAGGCGGAGGCCGCGTTGACCACGATCGCGTCGTAGCCGGACAGGATCATCTCGCGGATCTGCGCGATCTGCTGCGCCACGTCGTTGCCGGCGTTGTATATCTTGAACGCTTTGAGGTGGGACGCGACGGCGGGCTGCTTGGCATAGGAGCCTACCGCGTTCAGCATCTCCGTGCGCCAGTTGTTGCCGTAGAGCGAGTTGCTGAAGGCGATCCGGAAAGGGCCGGTCTTGTGCTGCCCGGCGATCGTGCCGGTGGACGACTGCGCCTTGACGAAGCATTGCGACAAGGTGGCGTCGTCGAGCAGATCGGCGGCGCTGGCGCCGGCGGACGTGCCGAGCAGGCAGCCGAGCAGGAGAACGGTGCGTTTCATCGGTGAGCTCCTTGGACCGGACTTGTTTGTTCGACCCGAACGGTGCGGGCAGGCGTCGCCGGCGAGCCCGCCTGGGGCTCCGGACCGCGCGGCCATTGCATGGGAGGCCGTTCCGGCAGCAGCGGCGGTATCGACCTGATGATGCCGGGAGCGGTTCGTGGCTGGGTCATGATCCTCCCCGATCGTGCCGCGTCGTGTCGCGCCGCCTTGTTCGAGGCGAGAAGCTTTGCTCAGTTCGCGCAAGCTGTCCACTGGACATGCGCGTTACGCGCAGCTGCGTCTGCTCTGTGGAGCGGAGGGCAGAGCGGCTCGGATGAGCATTATGCTGCAATGCAGGATCTGGCGCCTACGTGTGGTCCGCCGGAGGAAGGCTGTTCAGGCTTGAAAAATGCGCGCAACGCGCAGAAACCAATCCAGACCGTTGGGACCTGACACGATGCAGCTGCCAATCAAGCGGACGCTGGAGCGCATCCCGGGCGGGATGATGGTGGTGCCGCTCGGGATCGGGTCCCTGTTCGCGACCTTCGCGCCCGGCACCGCGGGCTTCTTCGGCTCCTTCACCGGGGCATTGTTCCACGGGGCGCTGCCGATTCTGGCCGTGTTCTACGTGTGCATGGGTTCGACCATCGCGATCGGCACCCTGCCCCGGGTCGCGCGCCGCGGTGGCGTGCTGCTGGCCACCAAGATCGTGCTCGGCATCGCCACCGGCCTGGTGCTGGGCCACCTGCTGGGCGAAAATCCGGTCGCGTCGGGCTGGTTCGCCGGCTTGTCCACCCTGGCGGTGGTGGCGGCGGTCAACGACACCAACGGCGGCTTGTACATGGCGCTGATGAACCAGTTCGGAGAACCGGAGGAGGCCGGCGCCTATTCGGTGATGACGCTGGAATCGGGACCGTTCCTGACCATGGTGACGCTGGGCGTGGCTGGGTTGTCGGCGTTCCCCTGGCAGGCCCTGGTGGGCGCGATCCTGCCGCTCGCCGCCGGCATCGTGATCGGCAACCTGGATCGCAGCATGCGGGACTTCCTGGGCTCGGCGGCGCCGGCGATGATCCCGTTCTTCGCCTTTGCGCTCGGAACCACCCTGGACCTGCACAAGGTTTGGAGCGCCGGCCTGCTCGGGCTGGTTCTGGGCGTCGCGGTGACGCTCCTGTCGGGGCTGGTGCTGATCGCGGCAGACAAGCTGGCCGGGGGCACCGGCACCGCCGGGATTGCCGCCGCGTCGACCGCCGGCAACGCCGCCGCCGTGCCGGCGCTGATCGCCGCAGCCAACCCGGCCTACAAGGCAGCGGCAGCGCCCGCAACGGTGCTGGTCGCCGCCTGCGTGATCGTGACCAGCCTGCTGGTGCCCGTGGTGACGGCGCAGTGGGCGCGGCGACAACAGCGGACCGTCCCGCCGGGGGTGGCGGATGCCTGACATGGTGATCATCGCCGACGATCTGTCTGGAGCGGCCGATTGCGGCATCGCCTGCACGACTGCCGGCCATGATACGATCGTGGTATTGGGCGAGCGGCCGGACGAGCCGGCTTGCCATGTGCTGGCGGTCGACGCCGACACGCGGGGGCGCGACCGGCACGATGCGGCGGCGGAAACCGCGCGACTGGTTCGCCTGCACGCGCCGGCAACACGCCTGCTGTTCCGCAAGCTCGATTCCACGCTGCGCGGCCACGTGGCGGCGGAGCTGGCGGCGCTGCTCGCGGTGCGACGGGAAGCGGGGCCGGCGACCATCCTGCTGGCGGCGGCGTTTCCCGCGACCGGACGCACCACCCTGGGCGGCATGCAGCTGCTGGGCGGGGTGCCGCTGCAGGACACGGTGGTCTGGCGCCGCGAGCGCATGACCGGCAGAGCGTTCCTGCCGGAGATGCTGGACACTGCCGGGTTGCGCACGATCGTGATCGGACTGGAGCAGGTCAGGACGGAAGGGTTGCGGTTCCTGATCGAGCGAGCGGCTGCCAGCGGGTCGATGGACGTGCTCGCCTGCGACGCCGAAACCGACGAGGACCTTGCGCGCATAGCGGCGGCGGGGGTCGGGCTCGGGCCATCGCTGGTCTGGGCCGGGGCGGCGGGACTGGCGGCAGGACTTGCCAGGCTGCTACCCCGTGCGGAGCCGCCTTTTCGGCCCGACCCCGCGCCGACCGGTCCGGTGGAAGGACCGGTGCTGTTCGTGGTCGGTTCGCTGTCGGCGGTGTCGGCGCGGCAGGTCGCGGCAGTGTCGGCGCTGCCAGGAGTCGAACCGCTCGTGGTGACGTCGACGGTGCTGCGGCAGGGCGAAGGGTCGTCGGCGTGGCGGGACACCGAGGACCTGCTCGACCGTGCGCTCGGCTCGAGGCGAGACGTCGTGGTGTCGCTTGCGGCGGAGCCCGACGCCGACCCGCGCGAGGGACTGGCCTTGTGCCATGCCCTCGCCCGCCTGACGGCGCCGCATGCAGGGCGCATCGGCGCGCTGGTGTCTGCGGGTGGGGAAACCGCGCGGGCGGTGCTGCTGGGGTTCGGAGCAACCGGGTTGCGGCTCCGGGGCGAGATCGAGGCCGGCGTGCCGCTCGCAATCGCCGAAGGCAGCCGGCCGCTTCCGGTGATCACCAAGGCCGGCGCGTTCGGCCGCGACGACACGCTGCTGCGGTGCCGCGCCGTGCTGCACGCCGGCTACCTTCCCATCCCTTCCCGATCGGAATTATGATCATGAACAACGCGACTTCCAACGCCGCGCCGGCTCCCGCGCCAGAGCCGGACGGGTTCCGGCCGGTGGTGGCCATCACCATGGGAGACGCCACCGGCGTCGGGCCGGAGGTGATCATGAAGAGCCTGGCTCATGCGGAGCTCTACGCGCGCTGTCGCCCGGTCGTCATCGGCGATGCAAGGCGGCTGGAGAAGGCCGGGGAGATCGTGGGCGTCCGGCTTGCAGTGCGTGCGGTCGAGGGGATCGAGGATGCGCGTTTCGAAAGCGGGACGGTCGACTGCCTCGACCTGGGGCTGATCCCGGAGGACCTGCCGTTCGGGAAGCTGTCGCCGGTCGCGGGGGATGCGGCGTTCCAGTACCTGCGGGTCGCGACCAAGCTCGCGGTTGCCGGCAAGGTTGCGATGATCTGCACGGCGCCGCTCAACAAGGAGGCTCTGCATGCGGGCGGCCACAACTATCCGGGTCATACCGAGATGCTGGCCGCCCTCACCGGCACCGAGGAGGTGTCGATGATGCTGACGGCGCCGAAGCTGCGGGTGATCCACGTCACGACCCATATCGGCCTGATGGACGCGATCAGGAAGATCGAGCCGGGCCTGGTGGAGCGTACCATCGCGCGTGGCTACGGGGTTCTGGAAAAAGCCGGGCTGGAGCGGCGCAAGATCGGCGTGTGCGCGATCAACCCGCATGCCGGCGAGAACGGGCTGTTCGGGCAGGGCGAGGAAGCGGAGAAGATCGTCCCGGCGATCCAGGCGTGCCGGGCGAAGGGATGGGACGTGGAGGGCCCGCTTCCAGCTGACACGCTGTTCTTCCGCGCCGGGCGGGGCGATTTCGACATGGTCGTAGCCATGTACCACGACCAGGGGCATGGGCCGGTCAAGGTGCTGGGTCTTGAGGCGGGGGTGAACATCACGGTCGGCCTGCCGGTGATCCGCACCTCGGTCGACCATGGCACGGCGTTCGACATCGCGGGCACGGGCCAGGCGGACGAGCGGTCGCTGCTGGAGGCCCTGCGCCAGGGCATCGCCCTCGCGCCGAGGGACGTCGCCTGATGCCGCGATGAAGGCGGGCAGGACACGTCGCGCCGCCATCCTGCGCAGGATCGCTGGCGGGCAGATGAGCGCGGAAGCTCTTGCCGAGGCGTTCGGCGTGTCCTTGTCGACCATGCGGCGCGATCTCGACATCCTGGCACGCGACGGCGCGTTGCTGCGGACCTACGGCGGGGCGGCGCCGGTCGGCTTCCTGTTGCCGGAACAGTCGCTGGCGGAACGGAGCGGCGAGAAGGCGCCGCAGAAGCGCATGATCGCCCGGCTCGCGAGCAGCATCATCCAGGCCGGCGAGACGATCATCCTCGACGCCGGCACCACGACGGGCGCCCTGGCGGACGTGCTGCGGTCGCGATCCGACCTGCGGATCGTCACCGGCGGCCTGACGAGCCTGACCGCGCTGGCGGGCGCGACCGGCATCGAGGTTCTGGCGCTGGGGGGCGTGTTGCGGCCGATGAGCCTCGGCTTCGTCGGACCGCATGCGGAGCACGTGCTCCGCCGGATTACCGCGTCACGCGCCTTCCTCGGTGCGGACGGCGTCGTTGCAGGCCGAGGCCTTTGTGAGGCAACGGCCGATCAGGCATCGCTCAAGGAGCTGATGACGATGCGAGCCGACGCCGTATACGTGTTGGCAACGGCCGACAAGCTGGGACGGGCTGTGTCACAGGCATGGACACCGCTCGACCGTCCCTGGACGCTGGTGACGGATGCCGATGCGACGGAAGCTCAACTGCGGCCGTTCCGTGATCTTGGCATCGTGACGGTCCTGCGGGCGAAAGATCCGGGGATCTGACGGACAACGATTGGTGGAGCACATCATCCTGCGCTGGAGGTGGCCATCACCTTGATCAAAGGACCTGTTGTGAGCCGCAGACGGCGTTGGACAGCCTTATGGTGCGACGACACGACGAGGGCCTCCGCGTTTCTGCGGAGGCCTTCGTCTTGCATTGCAG
>CAXUEL010000007.1:0-19172 GCA_964249915.1 uncultured Acetobacteraceae bacterium
CTCGTCGCGTGGGTCACCTTCGGGCGGCGGGTCCACGATCCCGGACGGCCAGGGAGAGCGCGTGCCGCCGAGACGCCAGCGCAGGATCGGCAGCAGGCCGCGGCCGGCCGACGGCCGCTGCGGCGCCGGTCCGATCGCGGGGTTGTGGAACAGGGTCCCGTCGCAATGGTCGGACGGCGGAAACGCGGTCGCCGTCATGCCGGCGGCGGCACGGTGATGACCCGCGCGCCGCGGCTGTAGGTGAGCCAGGCCGACGCCCAGTTCACGTACACCGCGATGCGGTTCTGCGCGCTCACCAGCAGAAGCAGGTGCACGGCACTCCACACCAGCCAGGCCGGCAGGCCGGTCAGGCGGATCCGGCCGAAATCCGCCACCGCGGAGGACCGGCCGATCACCGCGAGCTGGCCCCAGTCGGTGTAGCGGAACGGACCGGGCGGGGGCCGTCCGCGCAGCCGGGCGGCGATCACCCGGCCGACATGGCGGCCCTGCTGCTTGGCGACCGAGCCCAGCCCGGGCAACGGCTTGTTGTCCGGACCGTCCAGTGCGGCCGCATCGCCGATCACGAAGATCTCCGGATGGCCGGGCAGGCTGCAATCCCCTTCCACGGCGACCAGGCCGCGCCTGTCGCCCCCGATGCCGAGCCAGCGCGCCACCGGCGTGGCCGCGGTGCCGGCGGCCCAGAACACGAAGGCGGCGTCGATGCGCTCGTTCCCGGCCAGCACGCCCTGCTCGTCCAGCGCCTTCACCCCGGCGCCGAGCCGCAGCTCGACCCCGATCCGCTGCAGCCGGCGGACGGCGTAGTCCGACAGGCGCGTCGGAAACGAGGCGAGGACGCGGTCGCCGGCGTCGCACAGCACGATGCGGGCGGTGGAAGGCTGGATGTGCCGGAAGTCGCGCGCCAGGGTGTTGTGGGCGAGCTCGGCGATCGAGCCGGCCATCTCGACCCCGGTCGGACCGGCGCCGACCACCACGAAGGTCAGCAGCCGGCGCACCGCGGCGGGATCGTCCTCGGTCTCGGCACGCTCGAAGGCGTCCAGCAGGCGCGCGCGCAGCGACAGGGCGTCGGCAGCGCTCTTCAGCGCCGGGGCACGCGCCGCCCAGTCATCGTGGCCGAACCACGAGTAGACCGACCCGGTCGCCAGCACGAGGGTGTCGTAGGGTATCGGCGCGTGCCCCTGGATGGCGACGGTCCGGCTCTGCCGATCCACCCCCGTCACCTCGGCCATCAGCACCGACACGTTGGCGGCGCGACGGAACACCGAGCGGATCGGCACGGCGATGCTGGTGGCGCTCAGCGCGGCGGTCGCCACCTGGTAGAGCAGGGGCTGGAACAGGGTGTGGTTGGTGCGGTCGACCACCGTGACGGCGCATCCGGTGCCGGCCAGGATCTTCGCCGCGTTCAGCCCGCCGAAGCCGCCGCCGACGATCACGACCCGGTGAGCAGCTGGGGCATCGGCCGTCGCGGTCGTCGCAGCCGACGGCTCCGGTTCGGCCTTGTCGCTCGGCATTCGGCTTGGCATCGACCTCGAACCCTTCCTGCCGGCAGGCCCGGATGCCGCCCCGGCCTCGCGGCATGTGGCCGGAGCAGGGCAACGTCACGTCCCGGCGCCGGTTGCGCGGCCCGCGGCCGGCCCCTAATGCAGTGACGATCGGACAGCCGCGCTGCCGCCGGTCCCGGCCACGGCCGAACCAAGGAACCCCCCGGATGCCGCGTCCATCAGCACGGGCCCTGGCGCTTGCCGCCGCCTTTCCCCTTTCCGTCCTGCTCGTCACGACGGCCGTCCCGGTCGCCGCGGACGTCGCGCTGGCGGCACCGCCTCCAGCACCGCCGCCGCCGGCCGTGGGCCTCACCGCGGTGCACAGCCAGCCGGTGACCAGCAGCGCGCAGTACATCGGCCGCATTCAGGCGATCGACCGGGTGGCGCTGGTGGCGCGCGTGACCGCCTACCTGGACAAGCGCCTGTTCGACGAGGGCGCCGAGGTGAAGAAGGGCGACCTGCTGTACGTGCTGGAGCAGGGGCCGTTCCAGGCGCAGGTGCTGGCCCAGCAGGGCACGCTGGCCCAGGCCCAGGCCAACGTGGTCAACGCCCGGGTGAACTTCCAGCGCCAGGCGGAGCTGCTGCGCACCCCGGCCGGGCAGAAGCAGGCCTACGACAACGCGGCCGAGAGCGCGCAGAGCGGCGCCGCCAACGTGCTGACGGCGCAGGGCAACTTGCAGAGCGCGCAGATCCAGCTTGGCTACACCGAGATACGCGCCCCGGTGGACGGCCGGATCACCTCGACCGCGGTCAACGAGGGCAACGTGGTCAGCCCGAGCAGCGGCGCGCTCGCCACCATCGTCACCCAGGACCCGATGTACGTGGTGTTCCCGGCGGCGACCCGCGACGTGCTCGGCCTGCAGCGGAAGTACCGGAACAGCGGCGGGCTGGGCCAGGCGGCGGTCAAGCTCACGCTCGGCGACGGCTCGCCGTACGACCACGACGGCAGGCTGGACTACGTGTCGCCGACGGTCGCCACCCAGACCGACACCATCACGCTCCGCGCCACGGTCGATAACCCGCAGCGCGGCCAGGGCGCCGGCGGCCACGGGCTCACCAGCCGCGAGCTGGTGGACGGCGAGTTCGTGACGGTGACGGTGCAGGACCCGCATCCGGTCGAGCGCTTGGTGATCCCGCGCGCCGCCGTGCTGTCGGACCAGCAGGGCGACTACGCCTTCACGGTGGACGCGCAGCACCACGCCAGGCGGGTCAACCTCCGGCTCGGCGACATCGTCGGCACCGACTCCGTGGTGCTGTCCGGCCTGACCGAGGGCGAAGGCGTGATCGTCGACGGGCTGCAGCGGGTCCGCAACGGCGGGATCGTGTCGCCGACGACGCCGCAGCCGGTGGTGGCCGATCCCGACGTGGCGCAGGGCCAGCAGTCCGGCGCCGGCCGCAACGCCGTGTCCGAGGGTGCCGCGACCGGCGGCCCGACCGACACCGGGGCGCCGGGAAGCGGCCGGAACGCGGGCCAGGGTTCCGGCCAAAGCGGCACCGGCCAAAGCGGCACCGGCCAAAGCGGCACCGGCCAAAGCGGCACCGGCCAGACCGGCACCAGCCAGACCGGCACCAGCCAGACCGGCACCAGCCAGACCGGCACCGGCCAGACCGGCAGCCAGGCGTCGAGGGACCAGGCGGCCGCCGGCCAGGGCAGCCCATCCCCGCCCGCGTCCAGCACCAGCCCGAGCCAGCACTAGGACCCCGCCATGATCTCCGGCGTCTTCATCGACCGGCCGCGGCTGGCGATCGTGATCGCGATCGTCATCACGCTCGCCGGCATCGTCGGCCTGACCCGCATCCCGGTCGCGCAGTTCCCCGACGTGGTGCCGCCGCAGGTGCAGGTGACGGCGACCTACCCCGGCGCTTCGGCATCGGTGGTGGAGCAATCGGTGGCGCAGCCGATCGAGGCGCAGGTCGTGGGCGTCGACAAGATGATCTACATGCGCTCGGCCAGCGGCAACGACGGGTCCTACGGCCTGACCGTCAGCTTCCAGCTCGGCACCAACCCCGACGTCAACACCGTGAACGTGCTGAACCGGGTGCAGACCGCCAACGCCGAGCTGCCGGCGACGGTGCAGGCGGAAGGCCTGACGGTGCAGAAGCGCTCGTCGGCGATCCTGATGTTCATCAACTTCTACAGCCCGACCAACGTGTTCAAGCCGCTGTTCATCGCCAACTACATGACCATCAACGTCATCGACGGCGTGTCGCGGACGCCCGGCGTGGGCCAGGCGTCGCTGCTGTCGCGGCAGAACTACTCGATGCGGATCTGGTTCGACACCAACCGGCTGACCAACCTCGGCCTGTCGCCGGCCGACATCACCAACGCGATCGCGCAGCAGAACACGGTGGCGGCGGTCGGCCGCATCGGCGCCCGCCCGACCGGGCCCGACCAGCAGTACCAGTTCAACGTGCAGACCCAGGGGCGCCTGGTGACGCCGGCGCAGTTCGGCGCCATCGTGATCCGCGCGCAGCCGGACGGCTCGGTGCTGCGCCTCAGCGACGTCGCCCGTGTCGAGCTCGGCGCGCAGACGCTGGATTCCGAATCGCGCTTCGACGGCAACCCGTCGGTGGCGCTGGCGATCTACCTGTCGCCCGGCGCCAACGCGCTCGATACCGCGACCGCGATCCGCGGCCTGGTGACGCGGCTGTCGCACCGCTTCCCGCCCGGCCTGGTCTACAACATCACCTACGACAGCACCGACTTCGTGCGCGACACCGTGCACGAGGTGATCAAGACCATCATCGAGGCGTTCGTCCTGGTGGTGATCGTGGTGTTCCTGTTCCTGGGCAGCCTGCGCGCCACCATCATCCCCACCATCGCCATCCCGGTCAGCCTGATCGGCGCCTTCGCCGGCATGACCGCGGTCGGCATCTCGGCCAACACGGTGTCGCTGCTGGCGATGGTGCTGGCGATCGGCATCGTCGTGGACGACGCGATCGTGGTGGTCGAGAACGTCGAGCGGGTGATGGAGGAGGAGCCGGAGCTGTCGCCGGCGGACGCCACCAAGAAGGCGATGGTGCAGATCACCGGGCCGATCATCGCCATCACCCTGGTGCTGCTGTCGGTGTTCGTGCCGATCGCCTTCATCCCCGGCCTGTCCGGCGTGCTGTTCCGCCAGTTCGCGCTGACCATCTGCACCGCCATGCTGATCTCGGCGCTGAACGCGCTGACCCTGTCGCCGGCGCTGTGCGGGGTGTTCCTGCGCCATTCCGGCCCCAGGCGCGGCATCATGGGCGGGGTGTCGCGGGCGATCGACGCGGTGCGCAACGGGTATTCGCGCGTGGTGTCGCGGCTGCTCGGCTTCGCGCTGGGCGGCATCCTGGTGGTGGTGGGTGCCGGCGTGCTGATCGCGCTGATGCAGCGCACCCTGCCGGCGGGCTTCCTGCCGGAGGAGGACCAGGGTGGCTTCTTCATCAACGTGCAGCTGCCGGACGCCGCCGCGGTGGGACGCACCAGCGGCGTGGTGGCGCAGGTGGAAAAGCTCGCGCGCAACCTGCCGGGGGCGGCGCACACCTTCGGGGTGATCGGCTACTCGTTCCTGGACGGTGTGCAGGAGCCGAACGCCGGCTTCGTGTTCGTGCGGCTCAAGGCGTTCCAGGACCGCACCGCGGCGGCGGAAGGCGCCACCGCGCTGATCGGCCGGGTATTCGGCCAGGCCCAGGGCATACGCCAGGCCACCGTGTTCCCGTTCAACCTGCCGCCGATCATCGGCCTGTCGCCCGGCGGCGGCTTCGAGTACGAGCTGGAGGCGCTGGAAGGCCAGGACACCGACCAGCTCGCCGCCCAGCTGCGCGGGCTGATCGCGGCGGCGAACCAGAGCCCCGACCTCGCGCGCGTGTTCACCACCTTCACCGCCAACACCCCGTCGCTGTATCTCGACATCGACCGCGCCAAGGCGCAGGCGCTGGGCGTCAACGTCAACGACATCTTCACCGCCCTGCAGACCACGCTGGGCGGCTCCTACGTCAACGACTTCAACCTGTTCGGCCGGGTGTGGCAGGTCAACGTGGAGGGCGAGGCGCGCGACCGCTCCAAGATCGACGACCTGTGGCGGCTCTACCTGCGCAACTCCAGCGGCGGCACCGTGCCGCTGCGCGCGCTGGCCACCCTGCGCATCATCACCGGGCCGCAGGCGATCACGCGCTACAACAACTTCCGCGCCATCACCGTGAACGGCACCCCGGCGCCCAGCGTGTCGTCCGGCACCGCGCTGGCGGCCCTGGCGCGTATCTCCGGCAACACCCTGCAATCCGGCTACGACTACGAGTGGACCAGCACCGCCTACCAGGAGGTGGCGGCGTCGGGAAAGACCGGCATCATCCTGGCCATGGCGCTGCTGTTCGCGTTCCTGTTCCTGGTGGCGCTGTACGAGAGCTGGATCATCCCGATCCCGGTGCTGCTGTCGGTCTCGGTCGGCGTGCTCGGCGCCTTCGTCGGCATCAAGCTGGGCGGGCTGTCGCTCGACCTGTACGCGCAGATCGGGCTGGTGGTGCTGATCGCGCTGGCGGCCAAGAACGGCATCCTGATCGTCGAGTTCGCCAAGGAGCGGCGCGAGGCGGGGGAGAGCATACGCGAGGCGGCGCGGCAGGGCGCGCACATGCGGTTCCGGGCGGTGATGATGACCTCGTTCGCCTTCATCCTCGGGCTGCTGCCGCTGGTGACCGCGACCGGTGCCGCCTCGGTCAGCCGGCGCGACGTCGGCACGCCGGTGTTCGCCGGCATGCTGGCGGCGAGCGGCATCGGCATCTTCATCATCCCGATGCTGTACGTGTCCTTCCAGACCATGCGCGAATGGTTCCACCGCCAGCTCGGCATCGGCGAGCACCGGGAGCACCGGGAGCAGCGGGCGCACCAACCGGCCGAGCCGGATCACGTGGGCCGGTAGCGGCACGGCCGGGCAGGGCGCCGGCGGCGGCGCCCATTGTTGCGGTTGCTAGTCGTCGAGCTTTCGTGATCGCGGATCGCAACCCGGGGGAAGACTGGCGCGTTCCCCGAGCGCCCGATTCGGTGCAGCCTGCCGCGCGGCGTGCCACGGCCCGCTTGCCGGCCGCCTCGCCGCACCGCACCATGACGCCGCACCGTCCAGCGGCAGGACGACGACGATGAAGGAAGGCGGTTTCTCCATGGGTTCAGGCCAGCGTGACGCGGTGCGTGCACCGGACGGCTCCTCGGGCGGTCCGGCGGCGATCGACCAGCTCTGCATCAACACGATGCGTACCCTGGCGATGGACGCGGTGCAGAAGGCGAAGTCGGGTCATCCCGGGACGCCGATGTCCTTGTCTCCGGCGGCCTACGTGCTGTGGAACCAGCTGCTCCGCTACAACCCGGAGGACCCGAACTGGCCGAACCGCGACCGCTTCGTGCTGTCGGTCGGCCATGCCTCGATGCTGCTGTACTCGCTGATCTTCCTGGCCGGGGTGAAGTCGGTCAACGAGGGCGAGGACCGCTCCAAGCCATCGCTGACGATCGACGACCTCAAGCAGTTCCGCCAGCTCAGTTCCAAGACCCCGGGGCATCCGGAGTACCGCTTCACCTCGGGCGTCGAGACCACCACCGGCCCGCTCGGTCAGGGCTGCGGCAACTCGGTCGGCATGGCGATGGCGCAGCGCTGGCTGGCGAACCGCTACAACAAGCCGGGCTACCCAATCTTCGACTACCATGTCTGGACCTTCAGCGGCGACGGCGACCACATGGAGGGCATCTCCAGCGAGGCCGCCTCGATCGCCGGCCACCTGAAGCTGTCCAACCTCACCTGGCTGTACGACAGCAACCAGATCAGCATCGAGGGCTCCACCGAGCTCGCCTTCATCGAGAACACGCACAAGCGGTTCGAGGGCTACGGCTGGAACGTGCTGGAGGTGCAGGACGCCAACGACCTCGGCCTGCTGCGCGCCCAGTTCGAGGCGGCGCGGGCGCAGGACGGCGCGGACGGCGGCAAGCCCACTCTGATCGTGGTGCACAGCAAGATCGCCTGGGGCGCGCCAAAGAAGCAGGGCACCGCGGCAGCGCACGGCGAGCCGCTCGGCGACGAGGAGGTCGCCGGGACCAAGAGGTTCTACGGCTGGCCCGAGGACAAGACCTTCTACGTGCCGGACGAGGTGCCGCAGCACTTCCAGGCCGGGATCGGCGCCCGCGGGCAGAAGCTCAACGCCGAGTGGCTGGAGCTGCTCGGCCGCTATCGCGACGAGTATCCGGAGCTCGCCGCCGAGCTGGAGATGATCAACCAGCACCACCTGCCCGAAGGCTGGGACAAGGAGATCCCCACCTACGACGCGGACAAGAAGGGCGTCGCCTCGCGCGAAAGCTCGGGCAAGATCCTGAACGCGATCGCGCCGCACGTGCCGTGGCTGATCGGCGGCGCCGCCGACCTGTCGC
The DNA here is from genome assembly GCA_964249915.1 of uncultured Acetobacteraceae bacterium. Taxonomy (GTDB): domain Bacteria; phylum Pseudomonadota; class Alphaproteobacteria; order Acetobacterales; family Acetobacteraceae; genus Lichenicola. The sequence goes on from CAXUEL010000007.1 coordinate 7,918, forward strand.
CATCGACCAAGACCAACCTGACCTTCCAGGGGGCGGGCAGCTACGAGGCCGGCAACTACGGCGGGCGCAACCTCCACTTCGGCGTGCGCGAGCACGCGATGGGCTCGATCAGCAACGGCATCGCGCTGTCCGGCATCCGGCCGTACTGCTCGGGGTTCCTGATCTTCTCCGACTACATGAAGGCGCCGATCCGCCTGTCGGCGATCATGGAGCTGCCGGTCGTCTACATCTTCACCCACGACAGCATCGGCGTCGGCGAGGACGGCCCGACCCACCAGCCGATCGAGCAGCTGGCGCAGCTGCGCGCCACGCCCGGCATCATGACCATCCGTCCCGGCGACGCCAACGAGGTCGCCGAGGCCTGGCGCGTGATCGTGCCGCTGAAGGAGAAGCCGGCGGCGCTGATCCTGAGCCGGCAGGCGCTGCCGACGCTGGACCGCACCAAGTACGCCCCGGCCTCCGGTCTGGCCCGCGGCGCCTACGTGCTGGGCGACTGCGAGGGCACGCCGGCGGTGATCCTGATGGCGACCGGCTCCGAGCTGTCGCTGGCGGTCGGCGCCTACGAGGCGCTCACCGCTGAGGGGATCAAGGCGCGTGTGGTGTCGATGCCCTCGTTCGACCTGTTCGAGGAGCAGGACGAGGCCTACCGCGAAAGCGTGCTGCCGTCGGACGTGACCGGGCGGGTGGCGATCGAGCAGGCGTCGTCGTTCGGCTGGGACCGCTATGTCGGGTTCAAGGGCGCCATCGTCGCCATGCACACCTTCGGCGCCTCGGCGCCGCTCGCCGACCTGCAGACCAAGTTCGGCTTCACGCCGGAGAAGGTGCTGGAAACCGCACGCGCCCAGGCCAACGGCGCCAAGGAGTAGGCGCGTCCACGTCGGGCCGGCGGCGCCCCGGCGCACGCACTGGAAGAACCTGCCGGTCGATCCGGGGGAGCGGGCCAGGGGCTCCGGGAAACCGGTCCGGAGCCCGTCCGCCTCGAGAACCGCTTGAAGGAGCCCATCATATGAACGTCGTTCAGAAGACGCCCGGCCAGGCCGAGGCGGGAGCACGGACGGGCAACCCGCTGCAGACGCTGGCGGCGTTCAAGCAGTCGCCATGGCTCGACTTCATCCAGCGATCCTTCATCCAGGACGGCAGCCTAGCTAGGCTGGTCGCCGATGACGGACTCAAGGGCGTGACGTCCAACCCCGCCATCTTCGAGAAGGCGATGGGGCACGGCACCGACTACGACGACCAGTTCAAGTCGATCGTGCAGGGCGAGCGCAACACCGACGTCTCGGAGATCTACGAGACGATGGCGATCGACGACATACGCGCCGCCGCCGACGTGCTGAAGCCGGTCTGGGACGAGACCGGGGGCCTGGACGGCTACGTCAGCCTCGAGGTGTCGCCCTACCTCGGCCTGAACACCGAGCCGACCATCGAGGAGGCCCGCCGTCTGTGGAAGGCGGTCGGCAAGCCCAACCTGATGGTCAAGATCCCCGGCACCGAGCCGGGCGTTCCGGCGATCCGGCAGGTGATCTCCGAGGGGATCAACATCAACGTCACCCTGCTGTTCTCGCTCGACGCCTACAGGAACGTGCTGGAGGCCTACATCTCGGGGCTGGAGGACCGTCACGGCAAGGGCGGGGACATCTCGCACATCGCCTCGGTCGCCAGCTTCTTCGTCAGCCGGATCGACGGGCTGATCGACAAGGAGATCGACAAGAGGGTCGCGGCCGGCGACGCCGGGGCGGAAGCGCTGAAGTCGCTGCGCGGCAAGGTGGCGATCGCCAACGCCAAGATGGCGTACCAGCACTACCTGGAGATCAGCGCCAGCCCGCGCTGGCAGGCGCTCAAGGCGGCCGGCGCCAACCCGCAGCGCCTGCTCTGGGCGTCCACGGGCGTGAAGGACAAGGCGTACAGCGACGTGCTGTACTGCGACGAACTGGTCGGCGCCGACACCGTCAACACCATGCCGCCGGCGACCATGGACGCTTTCCGCGACCACGGCACCCCGCGCGACGCCCTGACCGAGGACGTCGAGGGCGCGCGCCGCGTGCTGTCCGAGGTCGAGCGCCTCGGCCTCGACCTTGACGGCGTGACCGCCAAGCTGGTCAAGGACGGGGTGGATGCGTTCGCCGACTCGTTCGACGCGCTGCTCGGCGCGGTGGCGGCGAAGAAGGCGGAGCTGGCCGGCGACACCGTCGCCAACAGCACGGTCAAGCTGCCGCACGAGCTGGACGAGGCGGTCGCGGCCAGCCTGGAAGCGTGGCGCAAGGCCGGCACCGTGCGCAAGCTGTGGCAGCGCGACGCCGCGGTCTGGACCGGCCAGGACGAGGGCCAGTGGCTCAATTGGCTCGGCGTCGTCGCCGAGCGCACCGAGCACGTCGACGAGCTGACGGCGTTCCAGGACGAGGTCAAGGCTAAGGGCTTCAGCCACGTGCTGCTGCTCGGCATGGGCGGGTCGAGCCTCGGCCCGGAGGTGCTGGCGGAAACCTTCGGCCAGCGCGCCGGCTATCCGGACCTGCATGTGCTGGACAGCACCGACCCGCAGCAGGTGGCGACGTTCGAGCGCAAGGTCGACCTGGCGAACACGCTGGTGATCGTCAGCTCCAAGTCCGGCGGCACGCTGGAGCCGAACATCCTCAAGGCGTACTTCTTCGACAAGGTGCAGAAGGCGCTCGACCAGGCGGGGGGCGGCGGCAAGGCGGGCGAACAGTTCGTCGCCGTCACCGATCCCGGCTCGCACATGGAGGAGGTGGCGAGGCGGGACGGCTTCTGGCGCATCTTCCACGGCGACAAGGGGATCGGCGGCCGCTACTCGGTGCTGTCCAACTTCGGCCTGGTGCCGGCGGCCGCGATCGGCCTCGACGTGCCCGAGTTCCTGTCCAACGCCGACCGCATGGCCAAGGCCTGCTCCGCCGGCACGCCGCCGAAGCAGAATCCCGGCGTGCTGCTCGGCACCGTGCTGGGCGTGGCGGCGGCGCACGGGCGCGACAAGGTGACGATCGCGGCTTCGCCCGGCATCGCCGACCTCGGCGCCTGGCTGGAGCAGCTGCTGGCGGAGTCCACCGGCAAGGACGGCAAGGGCCTGATCCCGATCGAGGGCGAGACGCTGGCCGCCCCCTTGGCCTACGGCGAGGACCGGGTGTTCGCCTACCTGCGCCTGACCGACAGCCCGGATGCTGCCCAGGATGCGGCGGTCAAGGCGCTGGAGGAGGCCGGGCAGCCGGTGGTGACCATCGGGCTGGCGTCGAAGATGCAGATCGCGCAGGAGTTCTTCCGCTGGGAGTTCGCCACCGCGGTTGCCGGCGCCATCATCGGCATCAACGCGTTCAACCAGCCCGACGTCGAGGCCAGCAAGATCGAGACGCGCAAGCTGACCGACAGCTACAACCAGAGCGGCTCGCTGCCGCCGGAAACCCCGTTCGCGACCGACGGCGACTTCAGCTTCTTCGCCGACGAGGACAACGCCGAGGCGATCGGCGGCGGCAGCCTGGAGGAGGTGCTGAAGGCGCATCTCGGCCGGGCCAAGGCGGGCGACTACGTGGCGCTGCTGGCCTATGTCGAGCGCGACCCGAAGACGATCGCCTGGATCCAGCAGGCGCGGCTGGCGGTCCGGGACGGCCGGCACGTGGCGACCGCGGCCGAGTTCGGGCCGCGCTTCCTGCATTCCACCGGCCAGGCCTACAAGGGCGGCCCGGCCAGCGGGGTGTTCCTGCAGATCACCGCGGACGACAGCGCCGACCTGGCGGTGCCGGGCGAGAAGTACAGCTTCGGCGTGGTCAAGGCGGCGCAGGCGCGTGGCGACTTCGACGTGCTGGCCGAGCGCGGCCGGCGCGCGCTGCGGGTGCATGCCAAGGGCAGCCTGCACGCGGCGCTGGAGCGGCTGGGTGCCGCGATCGAGGCCGCCGTGGCCTGAGAGCCTCCGGCCGGCACGACCCGGCGGGCGTGCCGGCCCCCTGAGCCTTCCGACCGGGCCACTGCCGGCCCATCCCGCGAACGAGGAACTTCCCATGCAGCTCGGCATCATCGGTCTTGGACGGATGGGCGGCAACATCTCCGTCCGGCTCTCGAGGCACGGACACGAGGTGGTGCTGTACGACCGCGATCCCGCCGTCGTCGCCAAGGTGCACGGCCGCGCGGAACGGAGCCAGGAGGCCGACGGCCTGAAGGACTTGGTGTCCAAGCTGTCCGCGCCGCGTGCGGTGTGGGTCATGCTGCCGGCCGGCAAGATCACCGAGGAGGCGGTCGAGACCCTGGGCGGGCTGATGGAACCGGGCGACATCATTATCGACGGCGGCAACAGCTACTACAAGGACGACATCCGCCGTGCCGCTGCCTTGCGCGAGCACGGCGTGCACTACGTCGACGTCGGCACCTCGGGCGGGGTGTACGGTCTCGCGCGCGGCTACTGCATGATGATCGGCGGCGCCAAGGAGGCGGTGGACCACCTCGACCCGATCCTGTCCGCGCTCGCACCGGGCATCGGCGAGGTCGAGCGCACGCCGGGGCGCGACGCGCCGGGCCTCGATCCCAAGGCGGAGCAGGGCTACCTGCACACCGGCCCCGCGGGCTCCGGCCATTTCGTGAAGATGGTGCACAACGGCATCGAGTACGGGATCATGCAGGCCTTCGCCGAAGGCTTCGACGTGCTGCGCAACAAGAACTCTGGCGACCTCCAGCCCGACCAGCGCTACGACCTGAACATGGGCGACATCGCCGAGGTGTGGCGGCGCGGCAGCGTGATCTCGTCCTGGCTGCTCGACCTGTGCGCCAACTCGCTGGCCAAGGACGGCACCCTGTCGGAGTTCACCGGACAGGTCGCGGATTCCGGCGAGGGCCGCTGGACCATCGAGGCGGCGATCGAGGAGGCGGTGCCGGTGCCGGTGCTGAGCCAGGCCCTGTTCACCCGGTTCCGCAGCCGGTCCGGCAACAACTTCGGCGAGAAGCTGCTGTCGGCGATGCGGTTCCAGTTCGGCGGCCACATCGAGCAGCACTCGGTCGAAAGGAAGCACGGCGGCGAAGTCTCGGACAAGAAGGGATAGGCATGTCCGAATCGCTCGAGCTCGAGCCCGGCACGCCACCGGACGACGACGACCGGCCCCAGGCCGCCGCGCGACGCAGTCCGCCCTGCACCCTGGTGATCTTCGGCGGCGGCGGCGACCTGACCAGGCGGCTGCTGGTGCCGGCGATCTACAACCTGGTCGGCGCCGGGCTGCTCGACGAGGCGTTCTCGATCGTCGCCGTGGACTGGTCGGACCTGGACAGCGAGGCGCTGCGGGCCCAGCTCGGTGAGACCATGCGGCAGTTCGTGGCGCAGCGGCGTGCCAGCGCGTCGGAGCTGCACGAGGCGGACTGGGCCTGGCTGAGCCAGCGCATCTCGTTCCTGCACGGCAGCTTCGACGACGAGCAGACCTACCGCACGCTGGCCGCGCGCTGCGGCGCCGGCAACTGCGTGTTCTACCTCGCGGTGGCAGCGCGGTTCTTCGCCACCATCGTCGGCCGGCTGGACGCGAGCGGGCTGACGGGGGAGACCGAGACGCGCTACCGGCGGGTGGTGGTGGAGAAGCCGTTCGGCTTCGACCTGCCCTCCGCACGCGCCCTGAACGCCCAGCTGCGCCGGGCGCTGGACGAGAGCCAGATCTACCGGATCGACCACTACCTGGGAAAGGAGACGGTGCAGAACATCCTGGCGCTGCGCTTCTCCAACGGGTTCTTCGAGCCGCTGTGGAACCGGCAGAACATCGACCACGTGCAGATCACCGCCGCCGAGACGGTGGGGGTGGAGAAGCGCGGCGGCTTCTACGAGACCACCGGCGCGCTGCGCGACATGGTGCCGAACCACATCATGCAGCTGCTGGCGATGGTGTCGATGGAGGCGCCGATCTCGTTCGAGGCCGACGCGGTGCGCGACGAGAAGTCCAAGGTGCTGGCGGCGGTGCACAAGCTCGCCCCCGACGACATCGTGCGCGGGCAGTACGCCGCGGGCCACATCGCCGGCCGGGCGATGGCCAGCTACCGCGACGAGCCGGACGTGTCTCCGGACAGCGGCACCGAGACCTTCGTGGCGCTGAAGCTGTCGATCGACAACTGGCGCTGGTCCGGCGTGCCGTTCTACCTGCGCACCGGCAAGCGGCTGACCACGCGCAAGACCGAGATCGCGATCCACTTCAAGCAGGCGCCGTACGCGCTGTTCCGCGAAACGCCCGTCGACAAGCTCACTCCCAACATCATGGTGCTGCAGATCCAGCCCAGCGAGGGCGTGACGATGCAGTTCTCGGCCAAGATGCCCGGCCCCACCGTCAAGCTCGGCGGCGTGCGGATGAAGTTCGACTATGCCGACTGGTTCCAGGAAGGGCCCAGCACCGGCTACGAGACGCTGATCTACGACTGCCTGATCGGCGACGCCACGCTGTTCCAGCGCGCCGACAACATCGAGGCGGGATGGAGCGTGGTGCAGCCGGCGCTGGACGCCTGGGCGGCGGGCGGCGGCGAGCTGCACCCTTATGCCGCGGGCAAGGCCGGCCCGGCGGCGGCCGACGCGCTGCTGGCGCGCGACGGACGGCACTGGCTGAGGCTGAACGGATGATGGTCCCCCCGCGCGCGCCGCGCGCGACGCGCATCAGGCTGCTGGTGTCGGACATCGACGGCACCATCATCGGCCCGGACAAGCAGCTCGCCGCGTCGACCCTGGCGGCGGCGGAGCGCCTGCGCGCGGCCGGGATCATGCTGTGCCTGGCCAGCAGCCGGTCGGTGCGCGGGATGCGGATGTATCTCGGCCCGCTCGGGATCGACACGCCCGCCGCCGGCCTGAACGGCGGCGAGATCATCGCGGCCGACGGGACGGTGCTGGAGCTGCAGTCGATCGAGCCGCAGGCGGCGCGGCTGGCGGTGGAAACGCTGACCACCAACCGCATCGAGTGCTGGCTGTTCACCGGGCACCAGTGGGTGATCCGCGACGTCGCCGGCGCCTTCGTGCCGCGCGAGCACAAGGCGGTGCAGTTCGAGCCGACGGTGGTGGAGTCGTTCGAGCCGTTCTACGGCGCGATCGGCAAGATCATGGGCGCCAGCACGGACTATCCGTTGCTGGAGCGCGTCGAGATCGAGCTGCAGTCGATGCTGAAGGGCGAGGTCAGCGCGCACCGCTCCTCGCCCTGGTATCTCGACGTCACCCACCCGCAAGCCAACAAGGGACGCGCGGCGCTGCGCCTGGCGGAGCTGCTGGGCGTGGACCGGTCGGAGCTCGCCTGCATCGGCGACATGGACAACGACATCTCCATGCTGCAGGCGGCCGGGCTCGGGGTGGCGATGGGCAACGCGCCGCCGCAGGTGCAGGAGGCGGCGCACTTCGTGACGGCGGGCAACGCCGAGGATGGCTGGGCGCAGGCGGTCGAGGAGCTGATCCTGCCGCGCGCGCCGGCCAGGTAGGGAAAGGGAACGCGATGGCCGAGCCGATGAAGATCAGCCTGGTGCTGGCCGACGTGGACGGCACGCTGGTGACGCGGGAGAAGATCCTCACCGAGCGTGCGATCCGCGCGGTGCGCGCGCTCCGCGAGCGCGGCATCCGCTTCGCCGTCACCAGCGGACGGCCGCCCAAGGGGATGGGCATGCTGATCGAGCCGCTGGGGATCAGCGAGCCGATCGCCGGCTTCAACGGCGGCCTGTTCGTGCATCCGGACCTGTCGATCATCGAGGCCAGGACCTTGCCGCGCGAGGCGGCGGAGCGGACGGTGCAGGTGCTGCGCGACCACAAGGTCGACGTCTGGGTCTACAGCGGCGAGGACTGGCTGGTGCCCGACGCCAAGGGACCGCACGTCGACCGCGAGCAGTGGACGGTGAAGTTCGCGCCCAAGGTGGTGAGCGACTTCGGCGCGGCCCTGGACTCCGCGGTCAAGATCGTCGGCGTCAGCGACGACCTGGAGCTGATGAAGAAGGTCGAGCGCGACGCGCAGGAGGCGCTCGGCGACAGCGCCTCGGCGGCGCGCTCGCAGCCGTACTACCTCGACGTGACGCACCCCGACGCCAACAAGGGCGGCGTCGTCGCCAGCCTGGAGCGCATGCTCGGCGTCAAGGCAGCGGAGATCGCCACCCTGGGCGACCAGCCCAACGACGTGCTGATGTTCAGGAAGAGCGGCCTGTCGGTCGCGATGGGACAATCCAGCGACGAGGTGAAGCAGGCTGCCACCCATGTCAGCGACTCCTCGGAGGAGGAGGGCTTCGCCAAGGCGATCGAGCGCTACGTGCTGGGAGAAGGCGCATGAGCAGAGACGCCGCCACCGGCCGGGTCGAGGTGCTGGACGACGCGGAGGCGGTCGCGCGCTACGCCGCCGACTTCCTGACCGAGCGCGCGATCGCGGCCGAAGGGCCGTTCACCGTGGCGCTGTCCGGCGGCTCGACGCCGAAGCGCCTGTACCAGATCCTGGCCGGCGGCAGCTACGCCAAGCGGTTCCCGTGGGACCGGGTGCAGCTGTTCTTCGGCGACGAGCGCTTCGTGCCGCCGGACGACGAGTCCAGCAACTACCACATGGCCAACCTGGCGCTGCTGTCGCAGGTGCCGGTGCCGCCGAACTCGGTGCACCGCATGCCGACCGACGGCGACCCGGCCGACGCGGCGCGCCGCTACCAGCGCGAGCTGCAGGTGGAGTACGGCGCGGAAACGCTGCAGCCGGACCGGCCGCTGTTCGACGTGGTGCTGCTGGGGCTGGGCGAGAACGGCCATACCGCGTCGCTGTTCCCGGGCACCGACGTGCTGGACGAGCGGGCCGCCTGGGTGGGCATGTGCGTACCGCACGACGCGCCGCACACCCGGCTGACCCTGACCTATCCGGCGATCGCCAGCAGCCGCGCGGTGCTGTTCCTGGTGGCGGGGGCGGGCAAGGCGGAGGTGGTGGCCAGGGTGCGCGGCGGCGACGCCGCGCTGCCGTCGACGCACGTCGCCACCGACGGCGAGCTGATCTGGGTGCTGGACCGGGCGGCCGCCGGAGCCGCTCCCCATGGATGACCCGGCGCAGGCGCTGAAGCGGCAGGTCGGCGCGGAGGCGGCGCGGCTGGTCGAGGACGGCATGGTGGTGGGGCTGGGCACCGGCTCCACCGCCACCTGCGTGATCGACAGCCTGGGCGAGCGGGTGCGCGACGGCCTGCGCTTCGTCGGCATCCCGACCTCGCAGCGCAGCGAGGCGCAGGCACGCGGGCTCGGCATCAGCATCGGCAGCTTCGCCAGCCACGCCGCCATAGACCTCACCATCGACGGCGCCGACGAGATCGAGCGCGGCACGCTGAACCTGATCAAGGGGCTGGGCGGGGCGCTGCTGCGGGAGAAGATCGTGGCGGCCTCGTCGAAGCGCATGGTGGTGGTGGCGGACGACAGCAAGCTGGTGGACCGGCTCGGCACGCACGGGCCGATCCCGGTCGAGGTGTCGTCGTTCGGCTGGGAGGCCGCCGCGCGCCAGCTCGGGCTGCTGGGGCTCACGCCGACGCCGCGCCGGGACCGGACCGGCACCCTGTTCGTCACCGACGGCGGCAACATGATCCTCGACTGCGCCACGGCGCCCCTGGCCGACGCCGCGGCCACGGAGGCCGCGATCCGGGCGATCGTCGGCGTGTTCGAATGCGGGCTGTTCGTCGGCCGCGCCTCGCTGGCCCTGGTGGCCGGGGCAGGGGGCGTGCAGCGCCACGAGCGGGGATGAGCGCGACCATGGTGCGACCGAGGATCCTGGTGGTGATGGGCGTGTCCGGGTCCGGCAAGTCCAGCCTGGCCTCGGGCCTGCACGACGCGCTCGGCTGGACCTACCAGGAGGGCGACGAGCTGCACCCGGTCGCCAACGTGGAGAAGATGCGACAGGGCATCCCGCTCGACGACGGCGACCGGGCGCCCTGGCTCGCCATCTGCGCCGGCTGGATACGCGCCCGGCACGACGCGCACGAGCCCGGCATCCTGACCTGCTCGGCGCTGAAGCGCGCCTACCGCGAGATCCTGTCGCAGGGCCTGGACGACGTGTGGTTCGTCTACCTCAAGGTGCCGGAAGCGGTGCTGCAGGAGCGTCTCGACCGCCGCACCCACCACTACATGCCGAAAAGCCTGCTCCCCACCCAGCTCCGCACGCTGGAGGAGCCGGGCGAGGGCGAGCAGGTGGTCGAGGTGGTGGCCAAGGACACGGTCGCCGACACCGTGACGGACGTGCTCGCCCGCCTGCGTGGCTAGGCCGCCTGCGCGGCTAGGCGGTCCTGGTCAGGCGGTACGCGGGCCGAGCAGGATGATGCCGGCGCCGAGCAGGCAGGTGGCAGCACCCAGCAGGTCCCAGCGGTCCGGACGCGTGTCCTCGACCGCCCAGAGCCAGCCGAGCGAGGCGCAGATGTACACGCCGCCATAGGTCGCATACGCCCTGCCGGCCTCGGCGGCGTCGACCCGGGTGAGCAGCCAAGCGAACAGCGCCAGGCAGGCGAGGCCCGGCAGCAGCCACCACGCCGGGTGGCGCAGGCGCAGCACCGCCCAGAACGAGAAGCACCCGGCGATCTCGGCCAGGGCGGCGGCGACGAACACGAGCAGGGCGACCACGCGGGCGGTTCCGATCGGACGATGGTTCCCAACCTTGCCCCGGTGCGATAGCCAGCGTCCATGACCGAGCCGCCACGCCCGATCCGCATCCTCGTCGACGCCGACGCCTGCCCGGTCAAGGCCGAGATCTACCGGGTCGCCGAGCGCTGCCGGCTGCGGGTGTTCGTGGTGTCGAACAGCCTGATCGCGATCCCCCGACAGGCGCTGGTCGAGCGGGTGGTGGTGGAAGCGGGTCCGGACGTGGCGGACCACTGGATCGCCGAGCGGGCGACGCGCGGCGACGTCGTGGTGACTGCCGACGTGCCGCTGGCGGCCGCCTGCGTGAAGGCCGGCGCCGAGGTGCTGGGCCCGACCGGGCGCCGCTTCGACGGGGACTCGATCGGCATGACGCTGGCCACGCGCAACCTGATGGAGGACCTGCGCGCGACCGGCCAGATCACCGGCGGCCCCAGGCCGTTCGGAGCGAAGGACCGCTCGGCCTTCCTGGGCGCGCTCGACGCCGCGGTGGCGCGCCTGCGCAAGGCGGGCTTCGCGACCGGACAGCCGGGTCCGGGCTAGACCGCAACCGGTTCACGTTCGTCCACCGGTCACGGCCCAGTTCTGCGTTTCGACGAGCAAACAGGCTGGCTGGTCCGTTCGGCTGCGGGTCGTACGGCGCGGTCGGCACCGTCCTGAGGCACGCCATGGCGCGCTCGCCCGGGCAAGGCGAGCG
>CAXUEL010000007.1:19182-42246 GCA_964249915.1 uncultured Acetobacteraceae bacterium
GGCTGCGCCCCCCCTGGGGCGGGCGCCCGGGCCCCGGCGCGCGGCGGCCGGTCCGTCGGTCGCGGAAAAACCATGCCCGATCCGCACCGCAGGCCGCGTCGCCGGCATCAGCCGGAGCCGTGCAGCGGGAAGTGGCAGGCCGCTTCCCGGCTCTCGCCGAGCGCGCGCAGCGGCGGCGGCTCGGTGCGGCAGCGCGCTTGCGCGATCGGGCAGCGGGTGTGGAAGCGGCAGCCGGGCGGCGGCGCGATCGGGCTCGGCACGTCGCCGGTCAGCAGCACGCGCCGCGACGGCAGCCCCACCACCGGCTCCGGCACGGCGGAGATCAGCGCCGCGGTGTAGGGATGGGCGGGCGCATGCAGCACCGTGTCGGCCGGGCCCAGCTCGACCACGCTGCCCAGGTACATCACCGCCACCCGGGTCGCCACCTGACGCACCACGCTGAGGTCGTGGGCGATGAACACGTAGGTCAGGCCGAGGCCGGCCTGCAGGTCGGCGAACAGGTTGACGATCTGCGCCTGGATCGACACGTCGAGCGCCGAGACCGGCTCGTCGGCCACCAGGAGGCGCGGCGACAGCGCCAGCGCGCGGGCGATGTTGATCCGCTGCCGCTGCCCGCCGGAGAACTCGTGCGGGTAGCGCGGGAGCGCCGCCTCGGGCAGCCCGACCAGTCGCAGGAGCTCGTGCAGGCGGTCGCGTATCTCGGCCGGGCTCCGCCGCCCGGCTGGGCCGGCGTGCACCCGGAGCGGCTCGGCGATCAGGTCGCCGACACGGCGTCGCGGGTTCAGCGACGCGTAGGAGTCCTGGAACACCATCTGCATGCGCGGGCGCAGGCGGCGCAGCGCGGGCTCGCCCATCGCCGTGATGTCGACGCCCTCGAACGAGACCCGTCCGGCGGTGACGGTGGTCAGGCGGAGCAGGCAGCGGCCAAGCGTGGACTTGCCGCAGCCGGACTCGCCGACCAGCCCCAGCGTCTCGCCCGCCTCGACCCGGAGCGACACGTCGTCCACCGCGCGCAAGCTCGAGCGGCCGCGCAGCGCGCTGCCGATGGGGTAGTGCTTGCTCAGGTGCTCGGCCTGGAGCAGCGGCGCCGCGCTCATCCGGCGATCACGGTCGGCTCGAACGACGGCTGCACGCGCGTCGGCAGCGGCCGGCCTTCGCCCGGCAGCACGCAGGCGACATCCTGCGCGCCGAACGGCGCCAGCACCGGCCGCACCGCGCAGGCGTCGTGGCCATGGGCGCAGCGCGGCTGGAACGGGCAGCCGTCCGGGCGCTGCGACGGGCTCGGCGGCGCTCCGGGGATCGAGGGCAGCCGCGCCGGCCGCTCGCCGTGCAGCGGCGGGATGCTGTCGAGCAGGCCCGCGGTGTAGGGATGCGCCGGCCTGTGGAACAGCGCCGCGGTCGGGCCGCGCTCGACCATGTTGCCGGCGTACAGCACCATGGTCCGGTCGCAGGTCTCCGCGACCACGCCCATGTCGTGGGTGATCAGCAGCACGGCGGAGCCGAAGTCGCTGCGCAGCCGGCGGAGCAGGTCGAGGATCTGCGCCTGCACGGTGACGTCCAGCGCCGTGGTCGGCTCGTCGGCGATCAGCAGCGACGGGTTGCAGCTCAGCGCCATGGCGATCATCGCCCGCTGGCGCAGGCCGCCGGACAGTTGGTGCGGATAGCGGTCGGCGGCACGCCTGGGATCGGGCACGCCCATCTCGCCCAGCAGCTCGACGGTGCGCGCCCGTGCCCCGGCGCGGCTCAGCGCCCGGTGCGCGCGCAGCTGCTCGTCGATCTGCCAGCCGATGGTGTAGACCGGGGTCAGCGCGGTCATCGGCTCCTGGAAGATCATGGCGATCTCGGCGCCGCGCAGCGCTTGCATCCGACGGGCCGGCGCGCCGACCAGCTCCTCGCCGCGGTAGCGCGCCGAGCCGGTGATTCGGGCACCCGGCACGTCGACCAGCCCCATCAGCGCCAGCGCCGTCATGCTCTTGCCCGAGCCCGACTCGCCCACCAGCCCCAGGATCTCGCGCGCGCCGAGCGAGAACGACACGTTCTCGACGATGCGCACGCTGCGTCCCCGCCCGGCCGGCAGGGCGATGCTCAGGTCGCGCACCTCCAGCAGCGCGTCAGCGTGCATCGCGCACACGCGGGTCGAGCAGCAGGTAGACCAGGTCCACCACGGCGTTGGCCAGCACCACGAAGATCGCCGAATACATCACGGTGGCCATGATCAGCGGCAGGTCGAGGTTGATCAGCCCCTGGTAGGTCAGCCGCCCGACGCCCTGCAGCCCGAACACCACTTCCGTCAGCAGCGCGCCGCCGCCGACCAGCTGGGCGAAGTCGAGCCCGAACAGCGAGACGAAGGTGACCAACGAGGTGCGCAGGCCGTGCCGCAGCAGCACCCGCGTCTCGGTCAGGCCCTTGGCGCGGGCGGTGCGCATGAAGTCCTCGCCAGACGACGCGACCAGGTCGGCGCGCAGCACCCGACCGTAGATGCCGATGAACAGCACCGCCAGCACGCACCACGGGATCACCAGGTGCGCGGCCCAGCCGAGCGGATCGGCGTGCAGCGGCACGTAGCCGAGGCCGGGCACCCAGGAGAACAGCCAGGTGTCGTGGTAGCGGCTTTGCGTCACGAGGTTGGCGACCTCGCCCAGCCAGAACACCGGCATCGAGATGCCGACCAGTCCCAGCATCATCAGCCCGCGGTCGAGGATCGAGCCGCGCGTGGCGGCGGCGACCGTGCCCATCAGGATCGAGGCCACGATCCACACCACCGCGGCGCCGCCCACCAGCGACAGGGTGACCGGGGCCGCCTGCATCACCTCCGGCACCACGCGCTCGCCATGGTCGACGAAGGAGGTGAGGTCGCGGGTGACGAACAGGGAGTCCATCAGGCGCAGGTACTGCACCGGCAGCGGCCGGTCGAAGCCGTAGGCGTGCCTTACCGCCGCCATGGTCTCGGGGCTGGCGTTGCGGCCGGCGATCCGCGCGGTCGGGTCCGAGCCGGGTGTCGCGAAGAACACCAGGAACACCAGCACGCTGATGCCGAACAGCACCAGCACGGTCTGGCCCAGCCGGGCGAGCAGGACGCGCGCCATGCCCTAGCCGCGCCGCCCGGTCTCGCGCACGTCGAGCGCGTCGCGCAGCCCGTCGCCCAGGATGTTGAGCGCCAGCACGGTGACCACGATCGCGAGCCCGGGCGCGATTGCCACCGCCGGCCTGGTGTAGATCAGGCCCTGGCCGTCCTCGATGATGGTGCCCCAGCTCGCCGCCGGCGCCTGCACGCCGATAGACAGGAACGACAGGGCGCTCTCGGCCAGCAGCGCCAGCGCCATCACCAGCGGCGCCAGCACGATCAGGGTGGTGGACACGTTGGGCAGGATGTCGCGCAGCAGGATGCGCGCGCGCGGCACGCCGAGGCAGCGCGCGGCGAGCACGAACTCGGCCTGCCGCAGCGACAGCACGTGGCCGCGGATCGGCCGCGCGGCGTAGGGCACGTACACCAGGGCGATGATGGCGATCGGCAGCAGCAGGTTGTCGGCGCGGATGGTGAACGGGCCGAGCTGCAGCCCCTGGCTGACGGTGACGATGGAAAGCGAGATCGCGAACAGGTACACCGGGATCGCCCACATGATGTCCATCAGCCGCGACAGCACCACGTCGACCACGCCGCCGAAGAAGCCGGCGCAGATGCCGACCAGGGCCGCCAGCACGATGCACAGCACCGAGGCGGCGGCCGAGATCAGCAGCGAGTTGCGTCCGCCATAGAGCAGGCGCGCCGCCACGTCGCGGCCCTGGTCGTCGGCGCCGAGCAGGTCGGCGTCCGCGTGCCACGTCGGGCCGATCGGCGTCAGGCCGAGATGCAGCCGGTTCTGGTTCGGCTGCATCACCGGCAGTTCCTCGCCGTGAAGCGTGACGGTGGCGGCGACGTCGGACTCGAACGGGTCGGTGTGCGCGACGCCGTGCGCATAGAACGGTGCCGCCAGGCTCAGCAGAACCAGCAGCGCCAGCACGAGCAGGGACGCGACCGCGCTCGGGATCCGCAGCAGCGCGCGCAGCGCGGTCTCCCACGGGCCGCGCACGCGCACGGGGGCGGACAGCGCGGCGCTCATCGCACCCAGCCCTGGGAGAACAGCATGTGGTACAGGTTCACGGTGTAGAAGTTTCCGACCCGCTTCGACACCAGCTCGATCTTCTTGAACTGGATCAGCGGCGCGTCGGCTGCCTCGCGCACCAGCAGGCGGTCGGCCTGCGCCCACAGCTTCGCTCCCGCCGCCTTGTCGGTGACGGACACGAGCGCTGCATGGTGCACCAGGTCCTCGAACGGCTTGTCGCACAGGCCGGAGATGTCGATCGAGGAGTCCGAGCCGGGATGGAAGTTCTCGCAGCCGTAGAGCGCCGTGAGGAAATCCGACGGCTCCGGATAATCGGCGTACCAGTCGTTGATGCTGATCTGCACCTTGTTGTTGGTGTTCTGGATGTAGGTGAACTGGATCGCGAACGCGATCGGCTTGACGTCGGCGTCGTAGCCGAGCTCGCGCAGCATGTTCTGCAGGTAGGTGCCCATGCCGATCTCGACCGCGCGGTTCGGGATCACCAGCGTGACGTGCATGCCCTTGGTGCCGCTTTCCGCCACCAGCCGTTTCGCGCGCGCAAGGTCGGGCGCCTTCCAGTCCGCGGCCGGATGATCGAAGTCGGCGCCCTTGGTGTAGGGGCAGTACGGCTCGTAGCCGGGCAGCCCCACAGGCACGTTCTGGCACAGCACGCTGGCGGCGGCGGGCCCGCCGTAGAAGGTCTGCATCGCCCGCCGGTTGACCGCGTAGTTGACGGCCTGCCGCACCCGGACGTCGTTGAACGGCGCGAGGTTCACGTTCATCGGCAGGTAGTAGGTGCCGAACACCCGGTTGATGTGCACCTGGTCTGGGTAGCGGTCGCCGAGCTCGCCGTAGCGGTCGAGCGGAACGTTATCGAACATGTAGTCGTAGTCGCCGTTCTCGGTCGCGGTGACCTGCGCCTCGTCGGTCAGGCCGAAGGAATAGGTGATGTGGTCCGGGTAGCCGTCCGGCTGCGCCTCCGGAGACCACACCTTGAAGAACGGGTTGCGGTCGGTCGTCAGCCCGTGGTTCGGATCGTAGCTGGTGATTCGGTACGGCCCGGTGCCGGGCGGCGCCTCGTTGCCGAGATCGTGCGGGGGCGTGTCGGCCGGCAGCACGTAGGCGTGCGGGAACGACAGCTTGTCGAAGAACTCGGCGTCGGGATGGGTCAGGTGGAAGGTGATGGTGTGGTCGGCGTCGTTGCCGACCACGCCGCCGGCCAGCGTGCAGTGCGCCCCGTCCCTAAGGCAGGCGTCGGCGCCGACGATGCCGCCATAGAAGCTGCCGGCGGTAGGCGAGTTGACCTTGAAGATGCGCCGGAACGAGGCGACCACGTCGCCCACCCCCACCTCCCGCCCGTCGGAGAAGCGGACGCCGGATCGCAGGTGGAACACGTAGGTGAGGCCGCCGTCCTCGGGCGACGGCAGCGCCTCGGCGAGGTCGGCGACCGGATGGTTGCTGGCCTCGCCCGGCCGCTTGGCGAAGGCGGTGAGCCCGTCATAGACCACCACGGTCAGGCTGATCATCTCCGACAGGTAGTTGATCTGCGGGTCGGCGGTGCCGGCGCCGGCGTCGGCGGTCAGACGCAGCGTGCCGCCGCGATGCGGGCTGCCGATCGTCTGGCCTCCCGGCGCGATCAGCGGCGGCGCGTCAGTCGAGGTGTCATCCCCCACTGGCGGCGGCGGCGCTTGAACGACGTTCAAGTTTGGCGGGGCGGCGGCTGTGGTGGACAGCAGCAGGAACGCGCCGAGCAGGCGCAGGCAGCGGCGCCGCACCTCAGGCGGCCAGCGCGCGCAGCCGGGCGGCGATCGCCGGCGCCGTCGCGTTGCCCGTCAGCACGTCGGCGAACCGTCCCTGCGGGTCCATGATCACGAACACCGAGCTGTGGTCCATCACCATGTGCCCCGGCGTGGCGCGGCTGTCCGGCGCGGCGTAGACCCGGTACTCGCGCTTGACCTGCTCGATCTGCGACGTGGTGCCGCTCAGACCCAGGATGCGGGGGTCGAACTTCGCGGCATAGGCGCCCATCGCCGACGGCGTGTCGTGCGCCGGGTCGACGGTGATGAACAGCGGCGCCACCTTGGCCGCGGCGCCGCCGAGCTGGCCCAGCGCGTCGGCCATGTCGTTCAGCGCGGTCGGGCAGGTGTCCGGGCACTGGGTGTAGCCGAAGTACACCAGCATCCAGCGGCCGCGGAAGTCGCGGTCGGTGACGGTGCGGCCGTCCGGCGCAGTGAGGCTGAACGGCCCGCCGATCGGCACCGGCGCGTCGGCGGAAGAAGCCGGTCCGAACCAGTGCAGGGCGACCGCCATCTGCGTCAGCACCAGCACCGCCGCCGCGACCGGGAGCAGCCGGGCCAGGCGCTGCGGCACCGCACGCATCGAGACGGGGCGCCTCAATGCGCCTCCGCCCAGTTGCGGCCGGTGCCGGTCTCGACCACCAGGGGCACGGACAAGGTGGCGGCGCCCTCCATCACCGTGCGCGCGGCCTCGGCCAGAGCCTCCGCCTCGTCCTCCGGGGCCTCGAACAGCAGCTCGTCGTGCACCTGCAGCAGCATGCGCGACCGCGGCGCCCGGTCCCGCAGCACCGGCGGCAGGCGCACCATCGCCCGCTTGATGATGTCGGCCGCCCCGCCCTGGATCGGCGCGTTGGAGGCCTGCCGCTCGGCGTAGCCGCGTCGCTGCGGGTTCTTCTCGTTGATGCCGGCGATCCAGCAGCGCCGTCCGAACGGGGTCAGCACGTAGCCGTGGGTCCGCGCCTCGTCCCGGGTGCGCTCCATGAAGTCGCGTATGCCCGGATAGCGCGCGAAGTAGGCGTCGATGTAGGAGCGCGCCTCGCCGGCGTTGATGCCCAGCTGACGCGCCAGTCCGAACGCCGAGATGCCGTAGATGATGCCGAAGTTGATGGTCTTGGCGCGCCGGCGAACCAGGCCGTCCATCTTCTCCATCGGCACGCCGAACACCTCCGACGCGGTGCGGGCATGGATGTCCTGGCCCTTGGCGAACGCGTCCTTCAGCGCCGGGATATCCGCCACGTGCGCCATCAGCCTGAGCTCGACCTGTGAATAGTCCGCCGACACCAGCACGTGCCCGGGGGCGGCGACGAAGGCGCGGCGGATGCGGCCGCCTTCCTCGGTGCGGATCGGGATGTTCTGCAGGTTGGGCTCGTTCGACGACAGCCGGCCGGTCGCGGTGATCGCCATCTGGAACGAGGTGTGCACCCGGTCGGTCTCGGGGTTGATCTCCTCCACCAGGGCGTCGGCATAGGTGCTCTTGAGCTTGGACAGCTGCCGCCATTCCAGGATGCGCGACGGCAGCTCGTGCCCCTGCTCGGCCAGGGCCTGCAACACGAAGGAGTCCGTACCCCAGGCGCCGGTCTTCATCCGCTTGCCGCCGGGCAGGGACATCTCGTCGAACAGCACCTCGCCCAGCTGCTTGGCCGAGCCGAGGTTGAAGGGGCGCCCGGCCAGCGCGTGGATGTCGGTCTCCATCACCGCCATGCGGGCGGCGAAGTCCACCGACATGCGCTCGAGCTCCGGCCGGTCCACCGAGATCCCGGCCCGCTCCATCGCCGCCAGCACACGCACCAGCGGCCGTTCCAGCTGCTCGTACAGCGCCAGCGACCGGCTGGTGCGCAGCTGCGGGTGCAGCACGTGCCACAGCCGCAGCGTGACGTCGGCATCCTCGGCGGCATACTCGGTGGCGCGCGGCAGGGGCACGCGGTTGAACGGGATCCGGGCGCGCCCGGTGCCGGTGACCTGGTCGTAGGTGATGGGGGTGTGGCCGAGGTGGCGCGCGGCCAGCTCGTCCATGCCGTGGCCGTGCAAGCCGGCATCCTGCGCGTAGGAGATCAGCATGGTGTCGTCGATCGGCGCGATCGGGCCGTGGAGGATGCCGCGCCCGGCGCGCTCCAGCACGCCCAGGTCGAACTTGGCGTTCTGGAACACCTTGAGCACGCCGGGATCGGCCAGCAGCGGCGCCAGGATCTCCAGTGCCGCCGCGGCCTCGAGCTGCAGCCCCACGGGATGCTCCAGGTCGCCCTCGTGCAGCAGCGGCACGTAGCAGGCGCGGCCGGGGGCGGTGGCCAGGGAGAAGCCGACCATGTTGGCGCGCAGCGGGTCGAGCCCGTCGGTCTCGGTGTCCACCGCGCAGACGCCGGCGCGCGTGGCCTCCGCCACCCAGCCGGCCAGCACCGGCGCCTCGGTGACGCAGGCATAGCCGCCGAACGGGGCGTCGTGCCCGGGCATCCGGTCCGGGACCGGCGCCGCGCCGGACGGCCCGGCCGCTGCCGGCTCCGGCGCCTCCATGGACAGGCGCTGCGCCACGGAGCGGAAGCCCATGCTGCCCAGCCACGCGCCGAGCCTGTCCTGGTCCGGCACGGTGAAGCCGAGCTGGGCGATCGGCAGCGGCAGCGGCGCGTCGTGGCGCAGGATCACCAGGTCGCGCGACATCCGCGCCGCCGCCTCGTGCGCTTGAAGCGCGTCGCGTCGCTTGGACGGCTTCATCTCGCCCGCCTTGAGCGCGCGGTAGATACCGTCGAGGTCGCCGTACTCCGCCACCAGCCCGGAGGCGATCTTGGGCCCGATCCCCGGCACGCCCGGCACGTTGTCGACGCTGTCGCCCATCAGCGCCTGCACCTCGATCACCTTGGAGGGCGCCACGCCGAAGCGCTCGCGCACCTCGGCCTCGCCGATCGGCTTCTGCTTGATCGGGTCCAGCATGTCGATGCCCGGCCGGATCAGCTGCATCAGGTCCTTGTCGGACGAGACCACGGTGCAGCGGCCGCCGCCGGCGGCGACGGTGCAGGCGTAGGCGGCGATCAGGTCGTCCGCCTCCCAGCCGGCAAGCTCGATCGCCGGCACGCCGAACGCGGCGGTGGCGTCCCGCACCAGCGCGAACTGCGGCACCAGCTCGGGCGGCGGCTCGGGGCGCTGCGCCTTGTACTGGGGGTACATCTCGTTGCGGAAGGTGAGTCGGCCGGCATCGAAGATCACCGCGAGGTGGGTGCCGACATGGGTTTGCAGGAAGCGGGCCAGCATGTTGGTGAAGCCGAACACGGCGTTCACCGGGGTGCCGTCCCGCCGGGTCATCGGCGGCAGGGCGTGGAAGGCGCGGAAGATGAAGCCGGAGCCGTCGACCAGCACCAGGTGGACGTCGGCATACGGCGCGGGATCGTCGGCGCCGGGGTCCGGCGCGAGGTCGGCCGGCTCGGCGAGCGGCAGGCCGGGAAGGTCGTCCGGCGGGGTCAATGGGAGTCGTCGCCGTCGCCGGTGCCCGGCGCCAGCACGTAGACGCGCGAGCACCACGGGCAATAGGTCTGCTGCTCGACGATGCGCAGCCAGACGCGGGGATGGCCGAACGGGCCGTCGCCGCCGTCGCAGCTGACCACCCGGCTGGTGACGGTCAGGGTCTCGATCGCCTCCGGCCCGAGCTGCGGTGTGGGAGTGGATGCGCCGAACGGCATTCTGTCGCCTTGCATGTGGCCGGGATGGAGGCGGGATGATACGCAGGACCGCCCCGGTATGGAACCTTTGCCCCATTTCCAAGACACCGACCGCTTCGAGCGTCCCCATGGCGCGGCGCCTGCCCGGTCCGGCAGCGGCGGCCCTGCTGCTGTCGGGCTGCATGGCGATGCCGGTGCACCCGCCGCCCGCTCCGGCGGATGCGGCGCGGCACGTTGCCGACCATCGCCTGGTGCCGGCCGACCTCCGCTTCGCCTTGTCCGACGGCGCGGTGCTGCCGGCGCGGGTGTGGCGGGCACAGGGACCGCAGCGGGCGGTGGTGCTGGCGCTGCACGGCTTCAACGACAGCCGCGACGCCTGGGAGCTGCCGGCTCCGGTGCTGGCGGCGCGCGGGATCACCGTGTACGGGCCCGACCTGCGCGGCTTCGGCGAGGCGCCGATGCGCGGGCGCTGGGCCGGCACCGACCGCCTGGTGCAGGACGCCGCCGAGCTGGTCCGGCAGGTGGCGGCGCGCGAGCCGGGCGTGCCCTTGTTCCTGATGGGCGAAAGCATGGGCGGGGCGATCCTGATGTGCCTAGCCGCCCGACCGGACGCGCCCCCGGTCGCCGGCACGGTACTGCTGGCGCCGGCGGTGTGGAGCCGCAAGGAGATGAGCCCGCTGCTGACGGTGTCGCTGTGGACCGCGGCGACGCTGCTGCCGGACTGGGAGCTAACCGGCAACGAGCTGCCGCTGCACATCGTGGCGACCGACAACCGCGACGCGCTGTACCGCCTCGCCTACGACCCGCTGACGCTGCGCACCACCCGGGTCACCAGCCTGCGCGGCCTGGTGGACCTGATGGGCCGGGCGCAGGACGCAGCGCCCCGGATGCGCGGCCCGGTGCTGATCGCCTATGGCGGCCGTGACCAGCTGGTGCCGGCGGAGGCGACCGCCGCCGCCTGGACGCACCTGCCCGACGGGGTGCGACGTTCCTTCTATCCGGCCGGCTACCACCTGCTGACGCGCGACCGCGACCGCCTGTCGGTGACGAACGACATCGCGTCGTGGATTCTGACCCCGGCGCTGCCGCTGCCGTCTGGCGGCGAGGTCGCGGCGGCGGGCTGGATGGCGGACGGCGGATGGGACGGCACCGTGCCGGTCTGGCTCCCGTCCGGACTGGACGGGCTGGCCGACGGGTCGTCCGGACCCTGATCCCGCCGGGGGAGAGGAAGAGGGGGCACTGGCAATCCACGGCGCTTCGGGCTATGCAGCCTGGGCCGGACCCGTAGCTCAGCTGGATAGAGCGTCGCCCTCCGAAGGCGAAGGTCGCACGTTCGAATCGTGTCGGGTCCGCCAGCCTTCCTCAAGTGTTGCCTGGTCGCAGGACGTTGCCGCCGCTGCGGTGGACGGCGCGGTTGGCGCTCGTGCTTGCCATCGGCCCGATTGGTAACGAGCTTCCACCGGCGGGCGTGTTCAGGCAGCTCGCCTGATGTCGGTCTGGGAGAGGTCGCCCTCCTTGAACAACAGCGGCTCGCCGGTGGCATTGGCCAGGGCATAGGAAGAGCGGTCGCCGAAGTTGAGGCCCGCCGGGTGCCGCCCCTTGCCGAAGCATCGAAACGCGTCGGGGGCGAGGTGTCACAAACGACACGACGTCGACCGAGATCCCGATCATCAAGGCGTCAAGGTCTTTCAGCCCGGCTTCGCCGAACCGCGACAGCATGACGATCGAAGTTTCGAGCACGGTCGGAGCGGCGAGGAGGCGACGAAACGCCTCCCGCATCGCCCGGCGAAGACGATCACTTCCCGGCTCTCCCCGAATGACCGCAACAAGGCCCGACGTGTCGATCACCATCAGGCTGGCAGCCCGTTCTCATCGTAACCCAGGATCTCGTCGTCGCTGCGCGTATCGAGCACCGGCAAGGTTAGCGCAGTGATCGACGATGGCCTGGATTGCTTCCTCATCCCAGGCCCTCTTGCCCCGCTTGGGCAGCTCATGACGCAGCTGTTCTCTGAGTGCGCCGCGTACCGCCTGGGCAAGTGTCTCACCGGTCAGGCTTGCAACCTGCCGCGCAAGGCTGTCGGTCTCCTGATCCTGAAGCTGACGGCCATGAGCCCGATCCCTATGGAAACATGCGCTCATCCTGTGAGATCTCGGTCGATCTCGTCCAGGTCCACGGCACACCCCATGCCGCCACGGCGTCAATCGGCGCTGGCGCCCCTGGCGGAGCCGGACCGACGCCTGGACGCCTCGCGACGGGCTGACGACGACCCGTCGCGGCAGGGTCCTGCCGTCGGTCCCACGGCCGCCGCCAGCCTTGCCCGTGTGGACGGGAGGCGTATTGTGAGCGCGGGAAGGAAACAGCCATGCGCGCGGAAGTGCCGGGCAGTGATCGAGCCGAAACGTCGGACGCCGATCCCCCACTGCTGCGCATGCTGGGCATCCGCAAGCGCTACGGCGGCGTGCATGCGTTGCGCGGCGTCGATTTCGACCTCCTGCGTGGCGAAGTTCACGTCCTGCTCGGCGAGAACGGTGCCGGCAAGTCGACGCTGATGAGCGTGCTGTCCGGCGCGATCGTTCCGGACGAGGGTGAGATCAGCATCGAGGGCGTTCCGGTCCGGTTCGGCAGTCCCAGCGACGCGCACGAGGCCGGCGTGGTGATGATCCCGCAGGAGCTCGATCTCGTGCCGGGGCTCGACATCGCGGCCAACCTGTTCCTCGGCCAGGAACGGCTGCGCGGCGGCGTCGTGCTCGACAACCGGCGCATGCGGGCGGAGGCGCGGACGCTGCTCGAGCGGGCTGGCGTGTCGCTCGACGCGTCGCTGCCGGTCGGCAGCCTGCGCATGGGCGAGCGGCAGCTGGTGGCGATCGCCAAGGCGCTGGCGGCCGATGCGCGCATCCTGATCATGGACGAGCCGACGGCAGCATTGTCGGCAGCCGAGGCGGACCACCTCGCGGCGGTGACGCGCGAGCTCAAGCGGCGTGGCGTCGGCATCGTCTACATATCGCACCGGCTGGAAGAGGTGCCGCGGGTCGGCGACCGGGTGACCGTGATGCGCGACGGGCAGCGCGTCGGCGAGGCATCGCCGCACGCGCCGCAATCGGAGCTGGTCGACCTGCTGGTCGGGCGCCCGTTCTCCGAGCTGTTTCCGCCGCGCGCGGTGTCCGTGGGCGCGCCGGTGCTGGAGCTGGTGGATGCGTCCTACGAGCCGGACCGGCCGCGTCCGGGATGGCAGGAGACGCGGGACGCCACGCTGGCGGTGCACGAGGGCGAGATCGTCGGCCTGACCGGGCTGATGGGGGCCGGGCGGACGGAGATGATGTCGGCGCTGTTCGGGTTCGGCACCACCGGACGCTGGCTTGGCACGGTGCGCGTGGGCGGGGTAACAGCCGAGCTCGGCTCCGTCAGCGCGGCACGGCGGGCGGGGATCGCCTACGTAACGGACGATCGGCGGGGTACGGGTCTGGTGCTGCAGCACGCGGTGTCCGAGAACGTGACGATGTCGACCTGGCGGCGGGTGACGCCGTTCGGGTTGGTGTCGCGGCGGTTGCAGGGACGAGCGGTCGCGCGCGCGGTCGCCGACTACGACATCCGGCCGCGACGCCCGGAGGTGCAGGCGATCAACCTGTCGGGCGGCAACCAGCAGAAGGTGGTGTTCGCCAAGGAGCTTCTGACCAGGCCGAGGCTGCTGCTGCTCGACGAGCCGACGCGCGGCGTCGACGTCGGCGCCAAGGCGGAGATTTATCGGCAGATCCGGTCGCTGTCGGCAACCGGGCTCGGCGTGCTGGTCGCGTCCTCCGAGCTTCCGGAGCTGATCGGGCTGTGCGACCGGATCGTCGTCATGCGGAATGGCCGCACGATCGGCGAGTTCGGTGCCGATGCCGACGAGGCGACGATCCGCGCCGCGGGTGAGGCGGCAGACGCGACCATCCCTGCCGGAGCGCACGCGTCATGAGTTCCATCACCACGGCATCGCTGCCGGAGGTGGCCCGGCCGCGACGCTCGCGTGTCGCCTTCCTGGTGCGGTTCCAGAGCCTGCTCGGTCTGCTTGTCGTGATCGCAGCCGGGCTCGTGTTCTCGCCGCACCGGCACGGGCGGCTGCTGTTCCTGCAACCGGACAACGTCGCCAACATCATCCGCTCGGTCTCCGAAACCGGGATCCTGGCGCTGGGGATGACCTTCGTGATCATCGCCGCCGGGATCGACCTGTCGGTCGGCGCAGTGCTCGGCCTGTCGAGCGTGACCACCGCGGACTTGCTGGTGAACGACGGCTGGGGGCTGTGGAGCACGCTGCCGCTGGTGGCCCTGATCGGGACCGCGTTCGGCGCGATCCAGGGCGCGATCTCGACGCGGCTGCGGATCCAGGCGTTCATCGTGACGCTGGCCGGGTTGCAGGCGGCGCGCGGGCTGGCGCTGATCGTGTCCGACAACTCCTTCATCAACATCAACTACGGCCATGGGCCTGGAAGTGCGCCGCCGATGTTCGCGGTGCTGGGAGGACGGATCGGCGGCGTGTTCCCCGTCGCCACGCTGGTGTTCATCCTGCTCGCCTGCATCGCGGTGGCGGTGCTGAACTTCACGCGCTATGGACGCTACGTGTTCGCGACAGGCGGCAACGAGCGCGCGGCACGGCTGTCGGGCATCCCGGTCTCGCGCATCAAGATTTCCGTTTACGCGCTGACGGGATTCGCGTCCGCGATCGCCGGCATCGTGCACGCCGGGCAGTTCTCGTTCGGCAGCCCGAACGACGGCACCGGCTACGAGCTGAACGCGATCGCGGCGGTGGTGATCGGCGGCACCGACCTGTTCGGCGGTGCCGGCAGCATGGTGGGAACGGTGGCCGGCGCCGTGATGCTCGGCGCGCTGGCGAACATCCTGCAACTGAACGACGTGAGTGCCGCGATGCAGCTCCTGGCGACGGGCGCGATCATCGTGGCGGCGGCGGCCTTGCAGACCTATGTGGGCCACCGGACTGGCGGCGGCTCCCGATGAACGGCACGAACAAGGAGAAGAAGAGATGCGCTCCATCAACCGTCGGACGTCGTGGCTCATGGCCGGAACGATGCTGGCGCTGTCGGCCTTCGGTGCCGGCGCCAAGCCGCTGAGCGCGACCTGCGGGCCGAACAACACCTACGTGATCGGCGTCGCGCAGGCGAACTTCAAGGAGCCGTACCGCGAGCACGTGGACCACGAGCTGCAGCGGCTCGTGAAGAACTATCCAAAGTTCAAGCTGATCATCGCCGACGGTCAGGCCGACGTGAACACGCAGGTCTCGGACGTCGAGAACTTCAAGACGCAGCAGGTGGACCTGCTGTTCATCTCGCCGTTCGAAAGCGCGCCGCTGACGCCGGTGGTGACGAGCCTATACAAGTCCAGCACCCCGGTGATCGAGCTCGATCGCAAGACGGCGGGCGACCAGTACACCGCGTTCGTCGGCGGCGACAACCGCGCCATCGCGGAGCAGGCCGGACGCTACGCCGCCTCGGTGCTTGCCGATGGCGGCGAGGTCGCGATCCTGGAAGGGCTGCCGAGCTCCTCGCCGGCGATCGAGCGGCTGGAGGGGTTCAAGGCCGGGATCGCGACCAACCCGAAGATCAGGCTGGTGGCGGTGCAGCCGGTCGACTGGATGGAGGACAAGGCGGAAACGGTGTTCTCGGCCATGCTGCAGGCGCACCCGGACATCAGGCTGGTCTACACCAGCAACGACCTGGCGGCGGCAGGCGCTTATATCGCGGTCAAGGACGCCAACAAGCTCGGACAGGTGAAGATCATCGGGACGGATGGGCTGCCGGGACCTTCGGGTGGCGTCCGGTCGGTGGCCGACGGCGAGTGGGCTGCGACGTTCGTGTATCCGACGGGAGCGGCCGAGGCGCTCGATCTCGCGAAGAAGATCCTGATCGATTGTGCCTCAAGCGTGCCGCGGCAGGTGACGGTGCCGACGCAACTCATCGACCAGTCGAACGCGAAGAGCCTGTACGGGAAGGAACAGTTCTGACCGCCCACGCAAGGGCGAGGCGCGTGATCCTCGGAGCGGGCCGTCGGCCCCCGGGCCCGGGTCACGTGCCGGCTCGACGAGAGCCACGTCATTGTCAGGACGCCGGCCCGCGCCACCGGCTGTCCACGCCGCCGATAGCCCTGCCTGGACGGATGGCCCGCGATGTGCCCTAGCCGGTGCGTCCACTTGCATGTCCCGGAACAGGTCCGACCCGGCACCGGCAGGTCACGGGGATCCGACTCGGCGTCCCAGTCGTCTGTCAAGCGCCGCCCCCGCCACGTCCGAATGGAGTCAACTCGAACAAACCGCGACCTCGCGGAATACCCGGCGGTGTGGCTGCGACGCGATTTGTCCACGCCACGGCGTTGACTCGCTGCGTTTCCAACGATCTGCCGGAATATGTTGAAGCTGTGACAGGCTCAGCAACGCCCAAACCAGCAAAATCAATGACTTATGGCATATGCCTAAAAATCAGGCAATCCGATGGGGGCCTAGCTTGACTGCGGTTTGGGACAACCTGTCAGCCCGTGATCCACAAACTTGTCCACAGGGCCGGTGGAGAAGCGGCTCCCGCCGCCAAAGCGCTGGATTCTCAGCCGCGTAGGCTTTGCCGCTACGCAAGCCCGGCGTCCCGCACTAGATGAAGCCGCATGAGCGACGACATCTCCCTGGAGGCCGACACCCAGACCCCGCCGCCCGGGGTGCGGGCGATCGAGCGGGCGCTGCTGACCATGCCGCTGTCGCCCGGCGTCTACCGGATGCTCGACGGCAAGGGCGAGGCGCTCTACGTCGGCAAGGCGCGGGCGCTGAAGAAGCGGGTGTATTCCTACACCCAGGTCGGGCGCCTGCCGGAGCGGCTGCGGCGCATGGTCAGCGAGACGGTCTCGATGGAGATCGTCACCACCCACACCGAGGCCGAGGCGCTGTTGCTCGAGGCCAACCTGATCAAGCGCCTCAAGCCGCGCTTCAACATCCTGCTGCGCGACGACAAGACCTACCCGTGGCTGATGATGACCGACGGTCACGCCTTCCCGCAGATCAC
Source organism: uncultured Acetobacteraceae bacterium (assembly GCA_964249915.1). Lineage (GTDB taxonomy): Bacteria > Pseudomonadota > Alphaproteobacteria > Acetobacterales > Acetobacteraceae > Lichenicola. The sequence goes on from CAXUEL010000007.1 coordinate 35,740, forward strand.
CAAGCATCGCGGCAAGCCGGGCAAGGGCGCCAGCTACTGGGGACCGTTCGCCTCGGCCTGGGCGGTGAACCAGACGGTGACGGCGATGCAGCGGGTGTTCCTGCTTCGCTCCTGCTCCGACAGCGTGTTCACCACGCGCACCCGGCCCTGCCTGCTGCACCAGATCAAGCGCTGCTCGGCGCCCTGCGTCGAGCGGATCGACAAGCCCGCCTACGACCACCTGGTGGCCCAGGCGCGCGCCTTCCTGTCCGGCAAGGCCGGCTCGGTGCAGAAGGAGCTGGCGGCCGAGATGGAGCGGGCGTCGGAGGCGATGGAGTTCGAGCGCGCCGCGGCGCTGCGCGACCGGATACGCGGCCTGACCCACGTCCAGGGCAGCGGCGTCATCAACCCGGCCTCCATCGAGGACGCCGACATCGTCGCCATCCACCAGGCGGCGGGGCAGGCCTGCGTGCAGGTGTTCTTCATCCGCGGCGGCCGCAACAACGGCAACCGCGCCTTCTTCCCCGCCAACGCCCGCGACGAGGAGGCCGGCGAGGTGCTGGCCGCCTTCGTGGCGCAGTTCTACGACGACAAGCCGCCGCCGCCGCTGGTGCTGAGCAACGTCGCCCTGGCCGAGCCGGAGCTGGTCGCCGAGGCGCTCGGCCTCAAGGCGGGGCGCAAGGTCGAGCTGGTGGTGCCGGTCCGCGGCGAGAAGCGCGCGGTGGTCGAGCACGCCGCCACCAACGCTCGCGAGGCGCTGGAGCGGCGCCTGGCTGAAGGGGCGGGGCAGGCGAAGCTGCTGGACGGGGTGGCGACGCTGTTCGGGCTGCCCGCGGCCCCGGAGCGGATCGAGACCTACGACAACAGCCACATCATGGGCAGCAACGCCTACGGGGTGATGGTGGTGGCGGGTCCGGAAGGGTTCACCAAGCAGGCCTACCGCAAGTACTCGATCCGCGGCCCGATCACGCCGGGCGACGACTTTGCGATGATGCGCGAGGTGCTGGAGCGCCGCTTCGGCCGGGCTTTGCGCGAGCAGGCGGCGCACCAGGACGAGGCCGGCGAGGCGGCCCCGCGTCCGGCCCCCTCGCGTCCGGACTGGCCGGACCTGCTGCTGATCGACGGCGGCCTCGGCCAGTTCTCGGCGGTGCGTCAGGTGCTGGACGACCTCGGCGTCACCGACGTCAAGCTGGTGGCGATCGCCAAGGGGCCGGACCGCGACGCCGGGCGGGAATGGTTCCACACCGGCGACGCGCCGCCGTTCCAGCTGCCGCCGCGCGACCCGGTGCTGTACTACCTGCAGCGCCTGCGCGACGAGGCGCACCGGTTCGCCATCACCACCCACCGCGCCGGCCGCTCCAAGGCGATCGTCCAGTCCGAGCTGGACGAGATCCCCGGCATCGGGCCGCTGCGCAAGCGCGCGCTGCTGAATCATTTCGGCTCGGCGCGCGGGGTCAAGCAGGCCGGTCTGGTCGACCTGGAGAACGCGCCGGGGATCAGCCGCGAGACCGCGCGCTCGATCTACGGGCACTTCCATGCCGGCTGGCGGGACGAAGGCTGAACCGCGTCCGCCCTGGTAACAAACGCCGCTCGCCGGCGTTGAGCAACGCAACTCCCTCGGGACGGATCGATTGCCTCGTCCATGCTGACCGACCTGCCCAACCTCCTGACCCTGTCGCGAATCGCCGCGATCCCGGTGCTGGTGGCGCTGGTGGCGCTGACGCGGCCCGGGGGCGACCTGTGCGCGTGCCTGCTGTTCGCCGCCGCCGGCATCACCGACTGGCTGGACGGCCGGCTGGCGCGGCAGCGGCGCCAGTTCTCCGAGCTCGGCCGCATGCTGGACCCGATCGCCGACAAGCTGCTGGTCGGCGCTTGCCTGATCGTGCTGGCGGGCTTCAACCGGCTGCCGCTCTGGGGGCTGTATCCGGCGATCGTCATCCTGCTGCGCGAGATCCTGGTCAGCGGCCTGCGCGAGCACCTGGCCGGGCGACGGGTCAGCCTGCCGGTGACGCGGCTCGCCAAGTGGAAGACCGGGTGCCAGATGGGTGCGCTCGGGGTGCTGCTGGCCGGCGACAGCACCGCCCGGCTGCTCGGCCTGTCCTTCCTGCCGGTGGGGGCGATCGGGGCGGTCCTGCTGTGGCTGGCGGCGCTGCTCACCCTGGTCACCGGCTGGGACTACCTCGCGACCGGGTTGCGGCACGTCGCGGCACCCGAATAGGCCGGGGATGCGCGCGGTCGGGATCGTCGGCCGCTCCGGCAGCGGCAAGACCACGCTGATCGAGCGCCTGCTGCCGCTGCTGCGCGCCCGCGGCCTCAGCGTGTCCACGGTCAAGCGCACGCATCACGCGGTCGACCTGGACCCGCCCGGCAAGGACAGCCGCCGCCATCGCGACGCCGGCGCCGAGGAGGTGCTGCTGGTGGGGAAGCGGCGCTGGGCGCTGCTGCGCGAAACCCCAGACCCGCCGCCGCTGTCTGCCCTGCTGTCGCGCCTGGCGCCGGTCGACCTGGTTCTGGTGGAGGGATTCGGCGACGCCGCTGGTCCGCGCCTGGAGCTGGTGCGAGCCGCCTTGGCCGGCCAGCCGGGCAAGCGGCCGCTGTTCCACGACGATCCGGCCATCGCCGCCCTGGCTGCCGACGCGCCGGTTCCCGGCTGGACCGGGCCGCTGCTCGACCTGAACGATCCGTCATCGATATGTGCCTGGATCGCATCGGTCGCCGGCCTGCCGTCATGGCCACCTCCCGGGCGCCCTTGAGCTAGAAGCCCGGTTGAGGGCACATTCCGGCCCGGGGCGGCAGTGCGAGCCGCAAAGGGGACTGGATATGCGGCGCTCGGCTCTGCTTGGAACGTTGTTGCTTCTGAGCGGCTGCTCGGGTCTTGGTCATTTCTTCCACGACACGGTACGGCTCCCCGACCAGAACCCCAACGCCACCACCGGCGTCAGCGAGAACCTGCTGCGTTCGCGTGGCGAGAAGCCGGCGGAGGACGCGATCCTGCCGCAGGACGGCAACGTTTGGCCCGGGCCGCCGCAGCCGCTGCCGAGCCTCAGCGACGTGTCGCGCAACGGTGGCCAGAACGCCGGCGACCTGCTGGGCAACACCGGCTCCACGCTGCCGCGCGGCGGCAGCATGAGCCTCGGCGAGCAGAGCCAGGTCCATGGCGGCGCGCCGACGAACGAGAGCGGCTTCTCCGGCGGCGCCTTGTCCGGCAGCATCCCCGATCCGGCGGTGAAGTTCCGCAGCGAGCATCCGCAGGGCACGAGCGGCGGCGGCAGCGGCAACGCCGGGAGCGGTGGCAGCACCAACGGGAGCAGCGGCACCGGGGCCGGCTCCGACATCGTGATCCCGAACGGCGACGGCACCAGCACGGTGATCAGCCCGGACGGTACGGTGAAGACGGTCAAGGGAGCCCCCAAGTAGGCGGTCTACCTCCACCGGGTCCTGCCGATGCCGACCACGCAGATCCTGTACTTCGCCTCTCTGCGCGACCGGATCGGCCGGGCGGAGGAGCGCGTCGCGCTGCCGCCCGAGGTGCGGACGGTGCGAGCGTTGCTGGCCTGGCTGCAGGAGCGCGAGCCTGCCCTCGCCGTGCTGGTGGACGCGGGGCAGGCGGTCCGGGCGGCGGTCAACCAGGAGTTCGCCGCGCTCGACGATCCGGTGGCGCCGGGCGACGAGGTCGCGCTGTTCCCGCCGGTGACCGGGGGTTGAAGGTGGGGCGGTCGAAGGTGGGCGGCTGATGGCGACGATCCGGGTGCAGGACGCGCCGTTCGACCTCGGCGCCGAGATGGCCGCGCTCGCCGCCGCCTGCGGCGCGTCGGTGGGCGGCATCGGCTGCTTCGTCGGCGTGGTGCGCGGCGATCCCGGCGCCGGCGGCCGGTCGCTGCGTGCGCTGACCCTGCAGCACTATCCCGGCATGACCCAACGCGCGATCGCCTTGATCGCGGCGGACGCGGAGCGGCGGTTCGGGCTGCTCGGCTGCACCGTGCTGCACCGGATCGGCACCCTCGGCGTCGGCGAGGGGATCGTGCTGGTGCTGGCCGCCGCCTCGCATCGCGGCGACGCCCTGGCCGCCACAGGGTTCCTGATCGACTGGCTCAAGACACGGGCGCCGTTCTGGAAGCGCCAGGAGTTCGACGACGGCAGCAGCGAGTGGGTCGAGGCGCGCGACGCCGACGACGCGGCGGCGCGGCGCTGGGACTGAGCCGGCCGGTCAGGCGGCGCGCAGCACGGCGCGGATCGCCCCGGTCAGCCGGGCGAGCTCGTCCGGCCGTATCGTCAGCGCCGGCGTCAGGTAGACGACGTCGCGGAACGGGCGGACCCACACGCCCTCCGCGACCAGCGCCGCCTTCAGCCGGTCCATGTCGCGGATCGCCTCGAGCTGCACCACGCCGACGGCACCCATCACCCGCACGTCCACCACGCCCGGCAGGCTGCGGCACGGTTCCAGCTCGGTGGCGAGCTGCGCCCCGATCGCCGCCGCCTGTGCCAGCCGGTCCTCCCGCTCGAACAGGTCGAGCGAGGCGTTGGCGGCGGCGCAGGCGAGCGGGTTGCCCATGAAGGTCGGCCCGTGCATCAGCGCGTGCGCGGGGTCGTCCGAGCCGAACGCGTCGAACACGTGCCGGCGCGCCACCGCGGCGCTCAGCGCCATCGTGCCGCCGGTCAGCGCCTTCGACAGGGTCACGATGTCCGGCACGATCCCCGCCGCCTCGCAGGCGAACATCGTCCCGGTGCGGCCGAAGCCGGTGAAGATCTCGTCCAGGATCAGCAGCAGCCCGTGCCGGTCGGCCAGCCGGCGCAGGCGTCGCAGCACGTCGGGCGGGTGGAACACCATGCCGCCGGCGCCCTGCACCAGCGGCTCGACCAGGATGGCGGCGATCCCGTGGGCGTGGGCGGCGAGGAATCCGTCGAGCACAGCCTCCGACGCGTCGTCGCGCGGCAGCGCCGCCAGGTGGTGCCGCGGCAGCACGCCGGCGAACAGCGCGTGCATGCCTTCCTCCGGGTCGCACACCGCCATGGTGGCCATCGTGTCGCCGTGGTAGCCGCCGCGGAACGACAGCATCCGGGTGCGGCCCCGCTCGCCGCGGTTGAGCCAGAACTGCACCGCCATCTTCATCGCCACTTCGACCGCCACCGAGCCGCTGTCGGCCAGGAACACCCGTTCGAGGTCGCCGGGCAGCAGGGCCGCCAGCCGTTCCGCCAGGCGCAACGCCCCGTCGTGCACCAGCCCGCCCAGCATGACGTGCGGCATCCTGCCGAGCTGGCCCGTCACCGCGTCGCGGATGTGCGGGTGGTTGTAGCCGTGGCAGGCGGTCCACCACGACGCGATGCCGTCGACCAGCACCCGTCCGTCGGCGAGCCCGATCCGGCAGCCGTCGGTCCAGGCGGCGCGCAGCGGCGGGGGTGCCGTGTGCATCTGCGTGTAGGGGAGCCAGAGCAGGCCGGCGCCGCCGGCGGAACCTGTCGCTGTCATGCGGCCGGTGATGCACCGCATGGCAACGCCCGTCGATCCCCGAAGCCGCCGGCGCTCCATTGACCCGCCCCGGCCCGATCCGGCAGGACTGTGCGCCTCATGTCCCGTCTGGATCCCGTTCTCGGCGAGGCGCTCGAGGCGCTGGCGCGGCGCCGGCTCCGGCGCGATCTCCGTCCCGTCACCGCCGGGAGCGGCGTGGTCACGCGCGACGGCCGACGCCTGATCAACGCGTCGGCCAACGATTATCTCGGGCTGTCGCACCACCCGGCGCTGGCCGACCGGGCGGCGGACTGGGCGGCGCGGCACGGCACCGGCGCCGGCGCGTCGCGCTTGGTCACCGGCACGCTCGACCTGCACGAGCGGGTGGAGGCGCGGCTGGCCGCCTACAAGGGATGCGAGGCGGCGCTGCTGTTCGCGTCCGGCTGGCAGGCCAACGCCGCGGTGCTGCCGGCGCTGCTCAAGGCGGCCGGGCAGGGCAGGGCGGCGCCGCTGGTGTTCGCCGACCGGCTGATCCACGGCAGCCTGCTCCACGGCATCGCTGCCGGCGGCGTGCGGCTGCACCGCTACCGACACAACGACCTCGACCATCTCTGCGCGCTCCTCGCCGCCCACGCGCCGGAGAACGCCGGCCGCTTCGTCGTCACCGAGAGCGTGTTCAGCATGGACGGCGACCGCGCCGACCTCGGAGCGCTGTGCCGGATCGCCGACGCGCACGACGCCTTTCTCTATGTGGACGAGGCGCATGCGACCGGCGTGCTCGGGCCGCGCGGCGCCGGGCTGTCCGCCGAGGCCGGCGGCGTGGACCTGGTCATGGGCACCTTCAGCAAGGCGTTCGGCGGCTTCGGCGGCTATGTCGCCGGCTCGCGGATGCTGTGCGACTACCTGGTCAACGCCTGCTCCGGCTTCGTCCACACCACCGCCCTGCCGCCGCCGGTGCTGGGCGCGATCGACGCCGCGCTCGACCTGCTGCCGGGGATGGACGACGAACGCCGCCGGCTGCACGCGTCGGCGGACCGGGTGCGGACGGCGCTGCGCGACCGCGGCCACGGCGACACCGGCTC
>CAXUEL010000008.1:0-17710 GCA_964249915.1 uncultured Acetobacteraceae bacterium
CCAGGGTTGCGGCGGGAGGCGCCGGACCGCCGGACGGGATGGGCGGGTCCGGCGGCGGGGATGCGGCCGGCGTGGCGGTGACGGGAGTGGTCGGGCCGCGGATGGCGGGCGGCGCGGCATCCGCGGGACGGGGCTGGCCGGTCGACGGTGCGGGTGCGGCGGCGACCGGTCCGGGCGAGATTCGATCGACGGAGTCGCTCGTTGGAGACAGCGCGGCGAGGCGGCTGGTCAGCTGCCGGTCGAGACAGACGGCGAGGCTGGGGACGGTGGCGCAGGCGGCGTCGCGTGCCTTCAGCCAGTGCAGCAGGTCCTGCCGGAACGAGGCACGGCGGGCAGGGTCGCGCTTCAGCGAGTCGGCGTAGGCGACGGCGACCTGGTGATCGAGTGCCAGCAGGCGAGGCGAGGCGCAGATCGCCTTCTCGACGGGGCTCCGCGCCTTGTCGCAGGCAATGCCCTGGGCGCCGGCCGCTGTCGGCATGGCCATGACAACCAACACGACGCCGGCCGCAACGCGGATGGATGCGGCATGGCGGCGTTCCGGACCGGTCATGCGGGAGTCGGGGCGTCCCGGGGGATGAAGGTGTGCGAGATGGCCGCCGTGGCCCGCGCGAGGGGCATGGATGATGCCGGCACGGCGTCGACCGGCCGCAGACCGAGCGCTGCGTTGCCATCCTGCGGCATGGAACCGGCCCCCGGATCGTGGTCGATACGTCACCGGATTATCCGCGCCGTGATGGCGGCAGGCAAGAGGATGGCCGGGGCCCAGGCTGGGATCGTGTGGCCGGGGTGTGGACCGTACGTCCCGTTGCCGTTGCCGTTGCCGTTGCCGTTGCCGTTATCGGGACGGAACGGGCGCATTAGTCCGCCGGGCAGGGGGCGCGGTTGGCCGCCGGATGGTCGAAGGGCGTAGGCAAATGGGGATGCAGGGCAAGTACAGCCGTCGGCTGTAGTGGGGCGGCGTCAGCGGAGACAGGCGCTTCAATGCCTCGTGCGAGTATTGGACGATGCCGGCGACGCGGTGAGCAAGAGGTCCGCTGGCCGGAGCGGCGTCTTGACTCCCAGTGGCATGACCCAAGCCGATTTAAACGTAAAAATCTTATCAAAAAACGATAAAGTTTTCTTGTACGGGACCTAACGCTTTGTTAGCGTTCGGTGTCGCCCCATCAGGATGTGGACACAGCAGAATGCCACGCGCACTCCCTTGGACCTCCGATCAAGACGCCTCGCTGACGGCGCTTCTCGACCAACGCGGATCGACGCTGCGCAAGGCCGCGCAGCAACTCGGCGTCAGCCGGAGCTTCGCACAACGTCGTGCCAAGCTGCTGCACAAGCAGAGCGTACGGTCGATCTGCACTCCCGACCGCGAGGGCGCCGGCTCGGCGCCGTTGCCCGCCGGCCACCCGATCACCTGGAGCGCCATCAACTGCTTCCAGGCGGACGATGCGCATCGGCTGGGCTGTCGATGAGGGCAGCCCTGCCCGCGGCCGCAGCCCTCCCCATTCCGACGTCTTGATCCAGGACCGATGATGAACATTGACTGCAGGGCCAACATGATGCCGGTCGACGCGCCGGTGTCGCGAGTGATGACATCCGTCATGCCGGGCGGAGAGCGCGCTCCACGCGAGCGGCTCGGCAAGGGACAAGAGATACGGGTCAAGGACGAGGTCCAGCAGATCGTTACCGGCCTGGCGACCCTGGCCAGAAGCGGCGACATCGATCAGACGCAGTCCTCGGCAGCGGAACGCTGGTATCGCGACTACGTCATGGGCGTGGTCGGCGCGCGCGATCCGGAAGCGCGTCGGTCCGGAAAAGCGCCGGACGTTCATGCGGCGATGCTGGCGCGGACCGCGGCGGTCGGGCGGTGCAGGGTGGTCCGCCAGGGCCTCGGCCTGTGCGGCGAGGTTCGCTTGAAGCTTCTGCTGATCGACGAGCTTTCGTTTTCCGCCATTGCGTCGAAGCTGCTTCCGGGCGACGTCAACGGGCGGAAGAAGATAGCGGCGCAGATGTCGTTCCTGCTGGAGCAACTGGCCGAGCTGTACGGGGAGCTGTATCTGAAGCGTACGCGAGTTACTAAAACACCTGTTCGGGCCTCATATCTTTCTTCTTGCTTATCTGCCGGGGGCGGCGGGCTGGCAGCACGCCGCCTCTTGTCTTTCGAAGCCGGAAATCACGTTACGGTTAAATAACGGTTGACGGTGGATCCAGGGCGGGGTATAAGTTTCACATACTGAAATTGTTGTGCCCGCCGGGGAAACTCGGCGGGTTTTCTTTTACCCGAACGATAGGTGACCGGCATGTTCACGAACTCCGCCCAGATCGTGTCCGGCGACGTGGTTGCCTGTGGCGCCTCGGTCTACGTGGTGCAGGAGATGGGGCAGGACGAACTGACGCTGCTGCGCATGGAAAGCCAGTGCGACGTGCGGCATCGCGCGGACGTCGTGCCGGAGCATTGGTCGGACCTGGCGCTGAGCGGCCTGCCTTTGCAGGACGTCGTGATCCGCTGCGTGCCGATCAAGCGTTATGGGACCGCCAACCTGACCAAGCTGGGCGCGCTGCCGGAAGCGCTGTGCAAGCGGATCGTGACGGCACTCAAGCGCGAGGCGATGGTGCGTCGGTTCGAGGACTCGCCTTCTGTCCGCAGCAACCTGCTGGTGTCGACGGCGTCGTGCGGACGACGCATCGGCGCCGTGCGCTACGCTTGAGGCCGGGCATGACCGATGCCCACCGCGACGGAGCGGACGAGACCGGCGGCCGGACCGCCGCCGGCAACAGGCTGGCCCGGCAGTGCTTCCTGTCCATGCTGAGCAAGACCGGCAACGCGTCGAAGACGTGCCAGACCAGCGGCCTGACCAGGCGGCAGGTCATGACGCTGCGCGAACGCGACAGGGCGTTCGACCGTGCCTATGACGACGCGATGAACGATGCCGCCGACCTGCTGGAAGCGGAAGCCTGGCGGCGGGCGCTGGAGGGCACCACGCAGCCGGTGTTCAAGGCCGGCCAGCCGGTCATGGATCCGGCGGGGGAACCGGTCGTGGTGCGGCGCTACAGCGACCCGCTGCTGATGCTGCTGCTGCGCGGCTGCCGACCCGAGAAGTTCCAGATGCACGGCAGGACGTCGATGCCGGCCGATCCGATGATCGGCATCAGGGAGATCGCCACCGACAATGATCCTCCCCACGCCGAAGACGAGCTGCCGTGACCCGCGGCCGGCGCTGACGCCGGCACAGTGGAACATCTACGAGGCCGGCTGGACGGGTCCGGCGCGGTTCCGCGTCGCGGTGTGCGGCCGTCGCTTCGGCAAGGCGCTCGGCCTGGACACCAGGCTGCCGTCGCCGGATGGCTGGACCACGATGGGGCTGGTGCGGGACGGCACGCGGCTGTTCGACGAGGGGGGGCGAGTGTGCACGGTGACGTTCGCCACCGAGGTCATGCTGGGTCGTCCCTGCAATCTGGTCCAGTTCAGCAACGGGACCTCGGTCGTCGCCGATGACGGGCATCTTTGGCAGGTGCATGACGAGGCTGCCGGCGCGCAGCGCCTGCTGACGACGGGGGAGTTGCGGACGGGCCTGGCGGACGGCCGGGGCTATCGAATCGCGGGCTGCCGGCCGCTGGCAGTGGACGTGACGCGGCGGTGCCGGCTTCTGCGTCGGTTGTGCAGACGGTACGGGTCCTGGCGGCAGGACCAGGGGTGGTGCGTCGACGGCACCGGCTGGCTGGCTGCGATCGCCTGGTCGCTGTGCGCCTCGCTCGGGCTGGTGCCGCGGCGCAGCGTCGCGTCCGGACTCGTCACGGTGTGCTGGCAGCCGGGCAGGCGCCATCGCTGGCACCGGATCAGTACGGTCGCGGTGGTGCCGAGCCGAGCGGTGCGGTGCATCCAGGTGGACAGCCCGTCGCGATTGTTCCTGTGCAGCGACGCGATGATCCCGACGCACAACACCTTCCTGATGGCGGAGGAGCTGCGGCGGGCGGCGCGTCTTGCGGTGCGGCGCAACGTCGGCACCGAGAACGAGATCTGGTACGGGGCGCCGACCTTCCTGCAGGCCAAGCGGGTGATGTGGGGACGGGTGAAGCGGGCGATCCCGCGTTCTTGGATCAGCGGCCGGCCGAACGAGACGACGTGCAGCCTGCGGCTGCTGTCGGGCCACGTCATCCGGCTGGTCGGGCTCGACGCGTCGGAAAACCTGCGCGGGTCCGGACTGTGGTTCTTCGGCGGCGACGAGTGGGCCGATTGCCGGCCGAGCGCGTGGCGGGAGGTGATACGGCCGATGCTGTCGACGGCGCGCGGACATGCGCTGTTCATCGGCACGCCGAAGGGCTTCGATCATTTCCGCGACGCCTACCTGCTCGGGCAGCCGGGCGGCGACCCAAGCTATCGGTCGTTCCTGTTCACCACCGCGGATGGCGGCAACGTGCCGGCCGAGGAGCTGGAGGCGGCGCGTCGGGAACTGGACCTGCGCACCTACCAGCAGGAGTACTGCGCGAGCTTCGAAACCTATGCGGGCCGCGTCGTCTACGCCTTCAACCGGGCCGAGAACGTCAAGCGTTCCAGGCACGACCCGTCGCGACCGTTGCATGTGGGGATGGACTTCAACGTCAACCCCATGTCGGCGACGATCTGGCAGGAGCAGGGCGAGACGACGCGGCAGATCGACGAGATCGTGCTGCCGACCTCGAACACCGACGAGATGGCGGACGAGATCGCGCGGCGCTACGGGCGGGACGGGTTCGAACCGGGGCGACGGGAGGTCGGGCACATCACGGTTTATCCGGATCCGGCCGGCGCGCAGCGGCGGAGTTCGGCGGGCGGCCGCACCGACATCGGCATTCTGCGCGAGAAGGGGTTCGTGGTGTGCGCGTCCCGGTCGCATCCGCCGGTGCGCGACCGGATGAACGTCATGAACAGGCAGTTCCGGACCGCGGACGGGCAGGTGCTCGCGACGGTGGATCCGCGCTGCGTCCGCTCGATCGAGGCGTACGAGCGCTTGGTGTTCAGGGAGGGCACCGGAGAGCCCGACAAGATGCAAGGCTTCGATCATCTCGTGGATGCGAGCGGATACTACCTGTTCGGACGGCAGAACAGGTTGTCCTCCGCCAGCACCAGCAGCTTCATGGAGCGGTGACCGCATGGATTGGCTGTCGTTGCAGGCACACATGCCGCGTGACGCGACGATGTCGCGGCGGAGCTTCCGTCTGGGGGCGCTGGAGGCCGTGCTGGAGGGGCGGCAATACGACTCCCTGCTTTACCCGTTCTCAAAGGAGCGCAGCGACGCGGGCGAGTACATCCCGCTCGACCAGCGGCGGCCGTCGGTGCGGACCGGCCTGTGCCGCGTGGTGGTGGAGGACTCCGTGTCCCTGCTGTTCAGCGAGGGGCACTGGCCGTCGATCCGCGCCGCCGACGAGCGCACCGCGAGCGTGCTGTCGCAGGTGGTGAGCGAGTGCCGGCTCAACGAGACCATGCTGGAAGCGGCGACCAGGGGCGCGGTCGGCTCGGTCGCGGTGCAGCTGCGCGTGGTCAAGAGCAGGCCGTTCTTCGAGGTGCTGTCGACCAAGTTCCTGCAGCCGACGTGGCGGCGGGACGATCCGCGCGAGCTGGACAGCGTCACCGAGTGCTACAAGGTGAGCGACCAGGCGCTCATCGCCCAGGGCTATCCGGTCGAGCCCGGTTCAGGGCCGTACTGGTTCAAGCGGGTGTGGGACGACCAGGCCGAGCTGTGGTTCAAGCCGACGCCGATCGGCGAGGACCCGCGCGACATGGCGGTCGATCCGGAGCGCAGCGTGGTGCACGGCCTGGGCTTCGTGCCGATCGTGTGGATACGCAACATTTCCGGCAGCGGTGGGCACGATCCGGACGGGCCGGACGGGACCTGCACCTTCGCGGCGGCGATCGACACGGTGATCGAGGCCGACTACCTGCTGTCCCAGGCCGGGCGCGGGCTCAAGTACGGGTCGGATCCGACGCTGGTGCTGAAGGACCCGTCCGCGGGCCTCGGCGGCGGCAGTGCGCAGGTGCGGACCGGTGGTGCGGCGACGGCGCTGACCCTGCCGCCCGAAGGCGATGCCAAGCTGCTGGAGATCAACGGCAACGCCGCCGCGGCCGTGCTGGCGCACGTGAAGGAGCTGCGCGCGATCGCGCTGGAGGCGATGCACGGCAACCGGGCGCACGGCGACCGGCTGGGTGCGGCACAAAGCGGCCGCGCCATCGAGCTCATGTGCCAGGGGCTGATCTGGCTGGCCGACCGGTTGCGCATCTCGTACGGCGAGGGCGGGCTGCTCGGCCTGCTGGTCATGCTGTGCCGGGCCTCGCAGCGGCTGCGGACCGGCCTGATGGTAGGCGGCGAGCGGCAGCGCGATCTGGATCCGACCGGGCTTGGCCTGGTGTGGCCGAGCTGGTTCCCGGCCAGCTTCGCGGATCGTCAAGCGCAGGCCAGCAGCGTCGCGACCCTGATCGAGGCCGGCGTGATTGATCGCCAGGCGGCGTTCGCGATCGTGGCGCCGCTCTACGGCTTGGCCGGCATCCAGCAGCCGGACGAGCAGCCCGGCGCCGAAGCCTAGAGCGGATCCCGATCGACCAGGCCAGATCGATCGGATGACGCTCTGGCACGGGCGCATCGGCGTCCGTCGGGCGATGCAGAACGAGTTTCCGCCTTCATGCGCCCGCATCGTCATGTGACGGCGCGGGCGAAGGCGTGTGGAGAAGGACCTGTCCAGCCTATGGCAGAGCAGAGCCCAGAGATGCTCGATCCGATCGACGAGCCGCCGCCGGCAGAGGTGAGCGAGCCGCCGCGGGAGATCACCGACTACGAGAAGAAGCTGCGCCGCGAGGTCGCGCGCTACCGCGAGCAGGCGCGCATCGCCCAGAGCGAGCGCGAATCGGCCTGCGCCGCCGCGGTGCGCGACCGCGACGAGGCGGTCGCCGCCGCACGCGAGGACGCGCGCAGCCGCGTGCTGCAGGCCGAGCTGAAGACCCATGCGATCCGGTCCGGCATCGTCGACCTGGACGGGCTCCGCCTCGCCGACACCGGGGCGCTGAGCTTCGACGAGAGCGGCGGCGTGCAGGGGGTCGAGGAGGTCATCGAGAGCCTGCGGCAGCGCAAGCCCTACCTGTTCGCAGCCGAGTCCGGAGCGACCCCTACGGTCACCACGGCACAGCTGCAGCGGCCGCCGGCGCCGGCGCAGCCGACCAACGTCGACGCGCGCAGCCTGTCGCGCGCGGCGTGGCACGCCGAGCGGGACCGGCTGCTGGCCGCCTCGCGCTGAGGCCGTCCGGACCGGTCGACACTTCGCCTTCATCGCCTGTCGTCAACGAAGGGTAACACCACCGCATGCCGATCCAGAACTTTCCGTCCCAGCTGCAGCCGATCATCCAGCAGGGCTTCCTCGCCCGCGAGTTCCAGGACGGGCTCCAGTCTCGCCTGAGCTTCCGGTCCATCGCCGACCGCGAGGTGTTTCCGAATCGCATCGGCGAGACGGTGACCAAGACTCGCAAGGGGCTGAAGTCGCCGGTGACGACACCCATGGTGCCGAGCGTCAACACCAACTTCGACAACGGCATGACGCCGTCGAGCTGGAGCGTCGAGCAGTACACGCTGACGATCAACCAGTATGGCGACACCATCGACCTCAACATGGTCACCGAGGGCGTCGGCATCGCCAGCCAGTTCCTGGCCAACGCGCGCACCAACGGCGTGCAGGCGATGCAGTCGCTCGACCGGATCGCGCGCAACACGCTGTTCGGCGGCGCTCTCGGCGGCGTCGGCGGCTATCTCGGCGGCAACACCCGGGTCAACACGGCGCTGAGCGCCGCCGCCAAGACGATCTTCGTCGACGACGTGCGCGGCTTCCAGAACGTGATGAACAGCTACGGCCAGGTCGTGCCGGTGGCGTCGACCGGCGGCATGACCGTCACCGTCGGCAGCAACTCCTACACGCTGGTCTCGAACACCGTGGACGCGGTCAACGTGTCGACGGCGCCGAACGGGACCTCGGGCAGCCTCACCTTCTCGACCAACATCAGCGTGTCGGATGGTGCGCTGGCCTCGGCGGTGGTGGCGGCGACCGCGCCCCTGGTGCTGCGGCCGAACGGCCGGCTCAGCACGGCGGCGCTGGTGGCGCCGACCGGCACCTATGGTGCGACGAGCTACGTGCCGGGCGACACGCTGGGCATCCAGACCGTGCTGTCTGCGGTCGCGGCGCTGCGCATGAACAACGTGCCGACGGTCGACGGCTGCTTCCATTGCTACCTCGACGACCAGCAGATGCTGGGCCTGTTCCGTGACGGCGACTTCAAGTACCTGTATCGCGGGGCCTACGGCACCGAGACCTATCAGGCCGGCTCGATCGTCGAGCTGCTCGGCGTGCGGTTCATTCCGACCACGGAAGCGCCGCAGCAGGTGTCGCTCGGTGCTGGCGCGATCCATCGCGCCATCGTTTGCGGCAAGGGTGCGCTGGTCGAGGGCGACTATGCCGACGCTGGCCATCGCGACATCCCGGATGCGGAGAAGTCGCTGATGGAGCAGGTCGACAGCGTCGTCATGGTGACGCGCGAGCCGCTCGACCGGCTCAAGCAGATCATCGCCCAGTCCTGGTACTGGATCGGCGGCTATGCGCTGCCGACCGACGCGACCGCCAGCACGACCATCATCCCGACCGCGACCAACAGCTACCTCAAGCGCGGCGTGGTGATCGAGAGCCTGTAGTCATCAGCAAGGGGAAGGCGCTGCGGCGCCTTCGCGGATGCTGCGCGTCATGGGGAGGAGCGCATGTCCGGATCATCTAGCCTCGATACCTCGCCGCTGTCGGATGCGGAGCGGGTGGATGTGCGCCGCTTCTGCGGATATCCGGCCTATGGCTCGGGAGACTCCGGGTTCCAGTCCTGGCGCTTCTTCGAGGCATACGGGACGCTCGAGTTCCGGTTGACGAACCTTGCGCCGGGCGAGTTCCAGGTCGTCAGGCAGTACCTGGCGAACCTGTATGCGCTCGAGCAGGCGGTTCCGGCCGCGAGCGGCAACCTGGATACCGACCAGGCTTCCGTGTGGAAGCACAACCGGTCCGAAGTGACGGACCGCGCCCGCTTGTTCGACGATTGGTGTCGCCGGCTCGCCTTCTTCCTGGGCGTTCCGGTGGGTCCCGGGATCCGCGGCGACGCCGCCATCCTCATCTAGAGCATGATCCGGTCGCCTAGGGCATCTCTCGCTCGCTTAGGCTCGCCTCACATGCCCTAGCTTGTTGTCTGAGTCAGCATCTTCGTCCGATCGACCGAGCCGGCTCGGTCGGGTGACGCTCTAGTTTTCCCGTCCAAGCCGGAGGTTCGCGAGAAAGATGGCCATATTCTTCAACGGCTGGATCGGTTACGGCGGTGGCGTTCAGGCCGGTGTCCTGGCGGAGCCGGCAGACGCGGCCTACGCGCGGCGTCCGTTCGTGCTTGGGGATCTCGACAGCGGCATCGTCGCGGATGTCGGGGGTGGAACGGTGGGTCCTGCCGGCACGGCGTGGGGGCCGATCGGGTTCGCCGGGGTGTTCGACGCGCAGACGGCCGGCAACCTCCTGTTCTGGTTTCCGCTGCCGGTCCCGGTCACGGTTCAGGCGGGCGGCACCATCACCAGCGGCGGCGGCCGTCACCGGTTCTACTTCCCGGACCTGCAGGGGGGGTCGTTGCGCACCCATCTGTGGCCTGCCGGCAGCGTGGTGGCCAGCACGCCGGACGGCCGCGCGCTCACCGCCGGGGTGTCGCTGCAGGTGTCCGGTGGAACTCTCGCGGCGCAGGTTCCGGTGTTCGGTACCGGCGTCGTGATGGCAAGCCTGCCGGCCGCACAGCCTGCGGTCGGCAGCGGCCAGCTCTGGAACAACGGCGGGATCATTTCCGTCGCCTGATCGGAAGGCACGTCGTTGCTGCAAACCATCATCAATCAGAAGATCGCCTACGGACTGGCACGCGCCGCGTCCATCGTCGGCGTGTCGGAGGCGCTTTATCGACCCACTTCCGCCATGTTGCCGGTCTCCGGCTTGCCTTACGGCAGCATCCTTTGCGCCTACGACGTGACCCCGGACTTCAGGCTCATTTCCACCGCTCAACCCAACCACGCCTACGTCACGCTGCTGGCTGATCCGACGCTTGTGCAGCAGGGCGACTATCTGGTCGGAGACGATACCCACTTCGTCGCGCGCACCGAGCCGCTGCGTCCGGCCTTGTGCGTGTTGTGCGACCAGGTTCTGGACGTGCTGAACACCGACGTGACCACGAGTGCGGGGACGAACTCCTACGGCGGCCGCACCAGCAGCACGGACGCGGTGATCGCGCAGGGCTGGCCGGTGAGCATGTCGGCCAGGACGCGTGGCGAGCAGGACATGACCAAGCTGCCGAGCGACGTCAAGTCGGCGTACTACGACGTGCTGGCGCCACCCATACCGGGGATCACCCTGGTGTTCGGGATGCGCCTCCAGGACAGCAACGGACAGGACTACGAAATCGTCAGTGCGGAGCTGTCGCCGTTCGGCTGGCGTCTGCTCGCAGGCCTGGCGACGACCTGACGGGATAGCCGATCCACACGATGCCTCAAGCCGGAGACGAACCACAGGATGGCGGACATCTCGGATGTGGAGGCCGCCCTGTGCAGCCTAGTCGAGCAGGCGATCTATCCCAACGGGACCACGCAGCCAAGCCTCAGCAACGCCCTGGTGAAGATCTATCGCGGCTGGCCGACGAACCGCGCGCTCAACGCCGACCTCGCGGTCGGCACGCAGACGGTGACGGTGTTCAGCAAGGAGAACAGCACGAAGGACACGTCGCGCTATCGGCGCGTCTGGAGGACCATCTCGGAGACGAGCCCGACCCTCACCGTGACGTGCGTCGGCGACACGGCGTCCTTCGGGGGGACCGGTGGGGCGGGGCAGACTGCGGGCCTGACGGTTGGAGGCGTTGCGTATTCCTGGGCGGTTACGGCCACCGACACGCCGACCAGCGTGGCTGCGGGGTTTGCCGGCCTGATCCCGGGTGCGACGTCTGCCGGCGGCGCTGTCACCGTCGGCGGGGCGCAGGTGTCCGGCCGGGTGGTCGGCAGCGGGACGGCGATCATGGAGACCCGGCGCCAGGAGCAGGGCATCATGATCGCGGTGTGGTGTCCCACGCCGGCGGGACGCGACCTGCTGGCGAGCAGCGTGGACAACAGCCTATCGGACGTCGACTGGTTTCCGTTGTCCGACGGGACGGTCGCGCGCCTGCGCTACCACGACACCTTTGAAACGGACGCGTCAGAGAACGCTAACCTGTATCGGCGCAACCTCGACTACGTGGTCGAATATCCGACCACGATGGTGATGACCGGCTCGCAGATGCTGTTCGGGGTGGGGACCCTGGGCGGCACCGGACCCGAGGTCGGGTTCGGGTGCGTGGTTCCGTCGGCGCCGCTGGTGATTCCGCCGCTCGGCGCGGTGCGGTTCGACGCCTGGTACGACCCGGCGAACAGCATCGACCAGCAATGCGCGGCCGCGCTGTCGCTGCCGGCGTTCCAGAACCGGTTGCCTTCGAATGCCACGGTGACGGATGGCGTGGCGTCCTGGCCGAGAGCGACGCAGGCGACCATCGATGCGGAGATCGTGGCGGCGTTGCAGGCTGGCCTGTCCTTCTGGGCGTTCGACAGTTTCCAGCCCGACGACACGCTCAGCCTCGCGTTGCAGTTCTACCTGAGCAGCAGCCTGAGAGGCCGGCTGCGCTTCTGCATGCTGGGACAGACTTCCAACTGGGGGAGCGGAGGACAGGACCAGCCGTCGCTGCTGCGCGACATCAGCATGATGACGCAGCCCGGCTACATGACGGTGCTCGGCAACAGGCCGTTGTACCTGGTGCTGGACTCGTCCGCGGCGCAGACCGCAGGGCTGCCCGCCGGCGGGGTCGCTGCCGCGATCAGCTTCGTCAGGCAGCAGGTCCAGGCGGCAGGAGGCGGCAACCCTTACGTCGTGTGGTTGTCGGGTGCTTCCCTTGCGGAATACTCGAACGTTGCGGCGGCGCAGGCGGCGGGTGCGGATGCCAGCGGCGCCTATGCGGTGCCGCAGCTGGATGGTTCGGAGCAGCCGTACACGTCGCTGACGCAGTCGGCCCGGGCGGACTGGGCAGCACGCGGCAGCTCCGGGTTTCCCATGATCCCGACCGCCATGAGCGGCTGGGACCAGCGGCCGCTGGTCGAGACGCCGCAGCCGTTCTACCCGATCCCTGCAGGCCTTGGCGTCGACAACTATTACGACGCGCCGGTCGATGCGCAGCTCGGCGCGCATGTCGTGGAGATGGTGGACTACCTCGTTTCGCAGGCCTCCGCCTGTCCGGCACAGGTCGGCTTGATCTACGCGTGGAACGAGCTTGCCGAGGGTGGCTGGCTGATGCCGACCTTCACGGTGGCCGGACCGGACATGGGACGCGTGGCCGCCATCGGCGCAGCACTGGCGGCGGCAGTCCGGCAGTCGACGGTCCCTCAACTCGATCTCGTTAACTAGATAGGATTCGAATGAACAGACCCACACCCACCGCGCTGGTCGTGCTCCATGCGTTCGGCCGCTACAACCGCGGCGATGTCATCACGGACCCCGCCACGATCCAGGCGATCCTGGCAGGCGGAAACGCCAACCTGGTGCTGGTGCCGGTGCTGCCGAGCACCGGCACCACGGCCACGCCGAGCGGGGAGCACTGAGACATGGTGCAGATCACCCAGTCGGGCGCCTTGAACACGGCCGCCCTGGTCGTTCCGGACCTGTATGTCCAGATTGCCTCGCCGCAGACCCTGTCCCTCAACGGCGTTCCGACCGACAAGATCGGCATCGTCGGGACGGCATCCTGGGGGCCGGTCAACCAGCCGGTGGTGATGGGCAGCATCGCCGACTACAACGCGGCGTTCGGGCCGGTGCTGGCGCGGCAGTATGACCTGGGCACGCCGGTCGCCTGCGCGCAGCAGCAGGGTGCCACGTCGTTCGTCGGCGTGCGGGTGACCGACGGCACCGACGTTTCGGCGACGTATGCGCTGCTCTACAGCAACAACAGCTATCCGATGCTTCTCACCGCGGTGTGCTCGGGCAGCCTCGGCAACCAGATCAGCATCAACCTGGGTGCCGGATCGCGGGCAGGAAGCTGGCGGTTGACGTTGCAGATGCCGGGTCAGCTCCCGGAGGTTTTCGACAACCTCGATCCGAGCGCCGGCAACCCGGCGTTCTGGACCAGCGTGATCAGCGCGGTGAACAACGGAACCAGCGCGACGCGGGGACCTTCCGCGCTCTGCGTCGCCATTGCGGGCAACGGGCCGACCACTGCGCCCGCTTCCATCAGCAGCCAGACCCTGCTCAGCGGCACGGATGGGGTCGGCGGGATCGCGGCGGCGTCGTTGGTGGGCAATGACGGGCTGAGCCGGAGCGGGATGTACGCGCTGCGCGGCCGCGGCTGTGCCATCGGCATGCTGGCGGATTGCAGCGACTCCACCCAGTGGACGGTGCAGAGCAGCTTCGGCCTGTCGGAAGGGATCTACATGATCCTGGTCGGGCCGAGCGGCGACTCCATCGCCACTGCGGTGCAGACCAAGGACTCGGCTGGCCTGGACAGCTACGCTGCGAAGCTGATGTTCGGGGACTGGCTGTTCTGGTATGACCAGACCAACTCCCAGACGCGCATCGTCAGCCCGCAGGGCTTCGTCGCCGGGTGCCTGGCGAACCTGTCGCCCGAGCAGTCCAGCCTCAACAAGCCGTTGTCGGGGATTGCCGGAAGCCAGAAGAGCGGCCTCGCTTCCAGCGGCCAGGCGTTGACGTACTCCTCGGCCGAGCTGCAGACGCTGTTCTCCGCCGGCATCGACGTGATCTGCAACCCGGCACCTGGTGGCTCCTACTGGGCGGTGCGTTGCGGGCACAACAGCTCGAGCAATGCGGTGATCGCCGGCGACAGCTACACCCGGATGACCAACTTCATCGCCGAGACGCTTGCGGCCGGCATGGGCGGCTATGTCGGCAGCGTCATCAACTCGACGCTGCTGTCCAACATACGCGCCACGCTGCTGGGCTACCTGTCCAGCCTGGTGCAGCAGGGGATCCTCGGCAGCATCACCGGGGCGATGCCGTACGCAGTGGTCTGCGACGGCTCGAACAACCCGCAGACGCGGACCGCGCTGGGCTACGTGCAGGCGGATGTCCAGGTGCAGTACCAGGGCATCAACGAGAAGTTCATCGTCAACCTGCAGGGCGGCCAGAGCGTGACCGTGTCGACCGCGAACGGCAGCTCCTCTAGCTAAATCCCGACTGAAGACCAGCATGCCAGTGCACAGCAAGGAGGCCTCGATTGGGTAATCCCTACAGTATCGGCCGTGACTGCCAGGTCGTTCTTCTTTGGAACGGCACGCGGCTCGACCTGCGCGACGTGACCGGGTTCCAGGCGCAGCAGGAGGTGCGCCAGCAGCGTTCCGACCCGCTGAACAGCGTGCCGATCGAATTCAACACCCCGGCGGGATGGCGCGGTCAGTTCCAGGTCGACCGCGGGTCGTCGGCGCTCGACGACCTGGTGGCCGCGATCGAGGCCGCGTTCTGGAACTCTGGCGTGATCGGTTCCGGAACGGTCTACCAGTACGTGTCGGAGGCGGACGGCTCGACCAGCACCTACGAGTTCGTTGGGGTCTCGCTGACCTTGACCCATGCCGGCCACTATCAGGCCGAGAACATCGTCAAGCAGGTGGTCAGCTTCTATGCCAGCCAGAGGAACCGTCTCTGATGGCGCTGCCAGCGGAGATCGACAGCGGCGACGGACGACGCTTCGCGCTGCGCGAGGCTAATCCGGGCGACATGCTCGACCTGATCGAGGCTGCCGGAACTGCGGCATCCTCGTCCGCCTGGATGCGGTACGCGCTGATGATCTGCTCGGTCAACGCGATCGACGGCAAGCCGGTCATGATGCCGGTCACCAAGGAAGGCGTCCGCGAGCTCGGACGGCGGATCGGCAACGTCGGCATGGAGGCGCTGGCGCGCGTGCATTATCCGGACGAGACGGAAACCGCCGGGCAGGGTGACCGGGAGCTCGACACCGCAAAAAACTGAGCAGGCACTCCCTGCTTCGCCAGGTCCTGTTCCTGGTGAAGGGGGGAGTGCCGTGGTCTGAAGTCATGAACATGTCGGAAACGCGACGCCTTGCCTGTTGTGTCGCCCTGGGTGAACTCGACGGGCAGGTCTTCGACTGGGGCTCCTTCAGCTGGTCGATGGCCGGCTGAAGCGACGGCCCCTGATCCGGCGAAGGGAGGCGAGCTTGATCCTGTCGCACCGCATCGGTCTGGCCCTGCTGGACCGGAAGAACCAGGATCCGTCGGGTGCTCGGGACACGGACGTGCGGTTCGGCTTTCTGGGTGGACAGGCCAGCCGGAGGCTGGACAAGCTTGCGGCCCTGGCTACCCGGCTGACCCGGCTCGGTGCCCGAGATCTCCCGCTTCCGGCCAGGCTGCACCGGCTCGATCTGCCGCCGTCCCCGCAGGCGGTGGACGATGCGGCGGCATGGTCTGTCGCCGGTCCGGCACCGGTGGGCAACCCGCAGACGGTGGCGCCCGCCTCGTTGCGGCGCGGCCATGAGGTGGTGGCCGCCATGCCGGCTCCGACACGAGCGGTGGCGGCGGTCACCTCCGGAACGCGCACTCGTAATGCACGTCTGCCCGTCAAGGTCGTGGATCAGGGGAAGCGTCGGACGGGGGAGACTGCACAGGTCGTCTCAGCGGCGACGGTGCCGCCGAAACGGGATGCCGGCAAGTCGGTATCAGGATCGCGGCCGCCGTCGGCAGCGGTCGAGGCCGCCTCGTCGGCATCACCGCCGCGCTCGTCGCTGGCGCCGGTCGGGACCGTCCTGGCGGGTGCACGCGGCGGCCGCCTTCCCCGTAGCGGACAGCAACAGGCAGCGGGCACGCCGCTGCGGTCGTTGGCGTTCCAGGCAGCCAGCAGGGCGACCGGAGACAGGAAGGCCCTGTCGTTGATCGCCTCGCGGCCAACCGTGCGCGACGGCGCGACGTCGGCCGACGGTGTCGGTCCGGGTCGCAGGGCCGGGATGGAGATCGTGCATGCGGCGTCGGGAGGGTCTCGCGGCGCGGCACTCGGCCGCCTCGCCTCGTCGTCGGCGAGCCGCAGCGCTTCGTTGCCGATGCCGGGGCTCGGTCCGACGAGCGGTGCACCACAGCGTCTTGCCGTCCTGCAACGCGACGTCGTGTCGGCCCGGCCGAGGGAGCTGAGCCAGGACGTGCTGCGACGCCAGGTCGTGCCGCCGGTTCTCGCGTCGGGCAGGTCCGGCGCCTCCTCGGCCGGCGCCGTCATGCAGGGCAGCACTGACAGCCGACAAGGGGCTGGGCCCGGCGCCGTCGCGGATGGCGGGCCGGGCATGGAGGCGGGACGGATGATGATGGTGAGCCTGATGGGTGATGTGGTCATCGACGGGCGGAGGCTGGGACAGGTCGCCGCGTCGTCACAGGCAAGCCAGGCGTCACTGCCGGCGCACGGTCCGTCCCGGGTGAACCTCCGGGCAGTGCCGATCCATTCCGGCATGAAGATCCCGCAGTGAGCGGCTATCTCGGGCTGCTGTCGGCGGCTGCGTCCCTGCTCCTACGGCCGGCCCCGCTCATCATCGGCGACCTCGTCCTGGAGGGGCACGAGGTTCCGGGGCGGATCAGCATCGGCGGCGCGCAGGCGGTCACGATCCACAAGACCCCGGGCGGCGGCCGGATCATCGATGCGATGGGAGCCGATCCGGGCACGATCGCGTGGCGCGGCCTGTTCGTCGGTCCCGACGCGGCGCAACGGGCGCGCAGGCTGGATTTCATGCGGCAGCAGGGTAGCCCGTACGGACTGAGCTTCGGCGACTACATGTTCAGCGTCGTCATCGTCCACTTCGAATACGACTACCAGGATCAGGGCGCCGTCATCTCCTACAGGATCCGGACGGAGATCGTGCCGGATCCCAACGACGCGACGGGGGACGCATCGGGCATCGACCTGGCCATGCAGGGCGATCTGTCGAACGCGCAGGGCGTTCTGCAGGCCGGTGCTGCGTCCGTGTCCAGCTATGCGGCTCTGGCCGGTGGGGCTGCCGCTGTGTCGGGTGCCGCCTCCGCCGTCATGATGGGGTCGGTGGCAACCGGCCTGGCGACGACCTCCTCGATTATTCCGGGTGCGACGGTGGGAAACCCTTCCGGCTATGCGCAGATCCAGGGCGGCCTGACAGCGGCGGCCGCGACCGTTTCCAATGCGATCGACGCGGCTTCGGTGGGGAGCCTGGCGGCGCCCGCTGGCGGATTGTCCTTCGCGTCCGCTTCCGCTCTCGCAGCGGCCACCGCGCAGGCGGCCGCACTGGCTGCCCTGGTTCGTGGCGGAGGATATCTCAACAGGACGAACTCGAACGTGGCTTCGGCCACGGCACAGCTACCTGCACCCCTCGTTCATTCCTGAGGTGATGATGCGAACAGTCGTGGTTGCCGGAACCAATCTTTTCGCGCTGGCAGCGCAGGAACTGGGCGATGCCACGCAGTGGTACAGGATCGCGTCCCTCAACAACATCACGGACCCGCTGATCTTCGGCCTGACCACGCTGCTATTGCCGAGCCTCGATGCAAGCGCCACCGGAGGACTGCCTCCCACATGAGCGCCAGCGTCGTCAGGCGGCCACGTGTCCGTCTCATCATCAACGGCACGCCGGTGAACGGGTGTCGTTCCGCGGAGACCGTGTCCC
>CAXUEL010000008.1:17810-41107 GCA_964249915.1 uncultured Acetobacteraceae bacterium
CTCATCATCAACGGCACGCCGGTGAACGGGTGTCGTTCCGCGGAGACCGTGTCCCGGCGCGGCTCCCAGGCGGCCAGCTTCCGCGTGCAGGCAAGCTTCAACGAGATCGCCCGCACGCTTGGACAGGACTGGATCGACCAGGAGACCCTGGACGTCGAGATCGACTTCGGTTTTCTTCCCCTGGGTGCGTCGGAGGGTGACCTCGACTGGACGCCGATGATCACCGGTGGGGTGGATCGGGTCGGGCTCGATCAGGTGAGTGGTCTGGTGTCGATCGAAGGTCGCGATCATGCGGCCCGGCTGATCGACATGCCGCTGCAGGACGCCTACCTGAACCATACCAGTTCCGAGCTCGCAACGACGTTGGCGGGTGCTTGCGGACTGACGGCGGACGTCGATGCGACGAGCGGGCTGGTTGGCCAGTACTACCAGATCCAGCATACGAAGGCGGCGTTCGGAGCGTTCTCCCGCCACGCCAACGGCTGGGACCTGCTCGCGGAGCTCGCCAGCTTCGAGAACTACGATCTCTGGGTCGACGGCACGACCCTGCACTTCAAGCAGGCGGCCGATCAGGACTCCGACACCTTCGACATCACGTACGTGGCGCCGGAGGCGGGATCGGCCTCGCCGACGCTCTCGATATCGGATCTCGCCATGGAGCGAATGGTCGGCCTGTCGGGACCGATCCAGGTGACGGTCGCAAGCTGGAACAGCCGGCAGAGACGACAGGTGAACAGCGTGTTTCCGACCACCGCGGATGCGACCGCCAAGCAGTTTCTCGTGCTGAAGCCGAACCTGCTCGCGGACCAGGCAGACGTCCTGGCTCAGACCACCTACTCGCAGCTGCGCGCGCACCAGCGCGTCATCAGGGGGGTCATGGCAGGCGAGCTGGGGCTGACGACGCGGAACCGGGCAAGGCTTGTCGGCACCGGGACCGGTTGGGACGGGATGTACACGCTCGACCAGATCGAGCGGCAGATGTCGCTGGAGAAGGGCTTCATCCAGCACATCACCGGGCGGTCTGACCCTGGAGTGACCGGCAATGAGTGACTGGCTGGAAACGGTGAAGCTTCATGCGGCGACGCAGGCCGGCGCCCTTGGCCAGCCTCGCCACGCGCTGGTGACGAGCGTCGATGCGGTGTCGCACGCGGTCAAGGTCACGATCCAGCCGGAAGGGCTGGAAAGCGGCTGGATCCCCGACGGTGCGGTCGCGGCGAGCGGGCTGCGCATCGCCTGTCCGGCGGAGATCGGGACCCAGGTGCTTGTGGTCCCGGTGGAGGGTGACGCGGAGCATCCGGTTGTCGTCGCCCGGCTGTTCGACGTCACGCTGATGCCTGCGTCCAGTCCGGCGACCGGAAGCCCGGTCCAGCCGGGCGAGATCGGGATCTTCCTGGACGGCGGCAACTACGTGCACCTGACGACGGGGAACATCTTTATCAAGGGCACCGTGGTCCTGGACGGGACGTTGAGCGTCACCGGCGACGTTGTCGCCGCGAACGTCAGCCTGGCCAGCCACGTGCACTCGGCCGTGCAGCCGGGGCAGGGTGCCTCGGGTGCGCCGGAGCCGTCGCATGGCTGATCTGGCACATGTGGTGGGAGAGGACCTGCAGCTTGGCGCTGCGGGCGATCTCGCAGTTGTCACGGCGAATCTGGAAACCCAGCAGCGGGTCCTGCACCGGCTGCTCACCGGGCCTGCGACGTACATCTGGCAGCTTTCCTACGGCGCCGGGCTGCCCGGCCTAATCGGGACGGTTGCCTCGCAACAACAGATCGCCGCGATCATCAAGGCGCAGATGGCGTACGAAACAGCGGTCTCGGCGACTCCCGAACCTCAGGTCGTGCTGTCCACCGGTTCGCCAGGGGTCGTTCTCGCGGCGATCACCTACACCGACGCGGTGTCGGGCAGCAGCCAGGCACTCACCTTGCCGATCGGAGGCTAGATGCAGCTCTCCCTGCAGAACTTCTCAACCCTCGTCGACAGCATGGCGTCCACCGTGCAGGGGGCGTGTTCCAGCCTGATCGACCTGACGGTGGGATCGGTCATGCGCGCCATCCTCGAGGCTTCGGCCTCCGTCGGGCTCTGGCTGCAGTACCTGGTTCTGCAGGTGCTGACGATGACGCGGCTGGCGACCAGCATCGGCAGCGATGCCGACAGCTGGGTGCAGGATTTCGGTATGACCCGACTGGCGGCGACAAGCGCGTCGGGCAGCGTCGTGTTGTCGTCCTTCAGCCCGGCGACGCAGAGTGCCACGATCAACACTGGCGCGACCGTGCGCACCAGCGACGGGTCCCAAACGTTCGCCGTGGTGAACGGCCCCTACACGCGTCCGGCGGGGACGGCATCGGTGACGGTCCAGGTGCAGGCGACGGCTGCGGGTCCGGCAGGCAACGTGCAGAGCGGCGTCGTCAACGTCCTCGGAACGGCGATCCCGGGCATCGACACCGTGTCGAATCCGACCGCCTTCACTGGCGGCCAGGGAGCGGAAACGGATGCGGCGCTTCGGCTGCGCTTCGTCACCTACATCAACACCCGGGCGCAGGCCACCGAGCAGGCACTTGTGTACGCGATCGCCTCGGTGCAGCAGAACCTGACCTACAGCATCCAGGAGAACGTGGCCGCCGACGGCAGTTCCATGCCCGGACACGTGCACATCATCGTCGACGACGGAAGCGGTGATCCGACAGCAGCGCTGCTGGCATCGGTGTCGGCTGCCGTCGATGAGGTGCGGCCGATCGGCACGTCGATCTCGATCGCTGGTCCGACCTTGCTGACGGCCGGAATCAGCCTGACCCTGACGATCAACTCGTCTGCGGACAGCACGTCGGTGCAGTCCAACGTCAACGCAGCACTGGCGAGCTACATCAACGGCCTCGGAGTTGGTCAGGCGCTTCGCATCTCGCGGATCGCCGGGCTCTGCTACGATGCTGACGCCAACGTTTCGAACGTGCAGGACGTCCTGCTGGACGGGGCGGGCGGGGATGTCGGGGGACAAGCGGGCACCGTCGTCAGGTCCGGCGTCTTCACCATCGCGGTCGTCCTCGCATGAGCGGTTCCGGGACAGGCGGGAGTGGCACCGGCACCTGCACGGACATGGTGTCGCGGATGCGTGCGGTCTTGCCGCCCTCATGGTTTCCGCTCACTGCACCAGGTGCGACGACCAGCGCCACGCCCGTGCTGGACGGGGTCCTGTCCGGCATAGGCTGCGGATGGGCGTACTGCTATGCGCTCATCCAGTTCGTCGTGCAGCAGAGCAGGATCTCGTCCGCGACCGGCAGCTTCCTCGACATGATCTGCGCCGACTTCTTCGGCACGACGATCAAGCGCATGGCGGGAGAGGCGGATACCGGATTCCGTAGTAGGATCAGCGCCAACCTGCTGCTTCCGCGTGCGACGCGGGCGGCGGTCTCGCAGGCAATTGCCGCTCTGCTGGGAGGGGTACCGATCCTGTTCGAGCCGTTCCGGTCTGCCGACACAGGTAGTTACGGAAACGCAACGGTAGGCGGGGCCGGCGGAGGAGGGGGTTACGGGACCGCAGGGCTGCGTCTCGGATCCTCGACCCTTCCGTTCCAGTATCTCGTCGCGGTATCGACCGACGGGAAGACGACCCGGCGGGAGTCGGAGGCGAGCTTCATCGACGCCGGCGGCGCGATGCAGATCGCCGCGCGCCATGTCCTGCGAACAGCCTACAGCGACGGCAGCGCGACGGGCCTGCTGATCGAGCCGCGGGGGTTCAATCTCATCAAGGACAGCGTCGGTTGGAGCGGCTTCCAGCTGGCGTCCGCCACCGCCATCGCCAGATGGACCGTCGATCCGTCCGGCGCGAACGGGCTGCGGAGCGGCCTGCCGGTCATGCAGGTGGGCGTCTACAGCGGCGGCACGATCACGGGGCCGTCCATCCAGGTCGTCACGACCGGATCCGCGGTGACGGCATCGTTCTGGCTGATGCTGCCGGCGGACCACACCTTCACCTCCTGTGGCCTCAGCTTCAGCGACCAGTCCGGCGCCATCGCCTATGCGGCTGCGACCCTGTCGGTTTCCGGGACCTGGCAAAGGGTGTCGGTGACGCTGCCTTCCGGCACGTCGGCGAACCGCATCGTCACGATGACGCTGGGCGGGCAGTCGAGCTCCCTGATGGACACGCCGTTGCTGACGCAAAGTTGGCAGATCGAGCCGGGATCGGTCGCCACGAGCTACATCCCGAGCAGCCAGCAGGTCGGCGTACGGGAGGCGGACGATCCGGTGACGCTGTGGACTGGAGCCGCCATCACGCTGGACCAGGTGGCGCTGAACGAGGCGGTCTGCCGAGTGATCCCGGCTGGCAGTATTGCCTGGATCACGACGACGAGCTGACCTGTACGGTTTCCGATCAGGCCTGAACTGCTTGCGCACATGCCGGCTGCGGGACAGCCGGAACTTACAGCCGGAGTGAAGCGGTGGACCGTCAAATTGTCTATGTGGGAGCCGTGCCGCTCGATACGGACCAGTTGCTCCAGTCTCGCAGCACGATGGTCGCACTTGGCTACTTGGCCAAGATGACGATCGGGGACGGCAGCGTTTACGCCGACGGGCTTGCTTGCACGCCAGGCGGCGGCCTGACGGTCACGCTCGGCCCGGGCAGCATGACCCTGCCGACGGTGATCGATGCCGGATATTACGGTGCTCTTCCGCCGGATGGCGACCCGGTGGTCAAGACCGGGATCAACACGGCTCCGGTCGTGGTCAGCTTGCCTGGAACCGGAACAACGATCGTTTCCGGTGGGGTGGTCGAGGTCCAGGCAGGAAGTTCAACCCTCGCCTACTACAACGCGGCGAATCCGGGGCAGACCTTGTTTGGCGCCCAGGGCAACGGGCAGGCCCAGGCTTCCATCCTGCAGCAGCGGGTGGTGTTTGCTGCAACGGCGCCGTCGGCGGTTCCTGCCGGCTACACCGCGCTGTGGCAGATCGTCGTGCCCGTGTCTGCGACCGCAGTCGATCCGAGCATGATCACGGCTGCTGCCGGTGCACCGTTCGTGTCGGTCAAGCTGCCTCAGGCCGCGCCGATCCTGTCCCCGGCGTTTGCCGGAGCGCCCACGGCGCCAACGCCTTCCGCAGGCGATGCCAGCCTCGCGCTGGCGACGACCGCTTTCGTTGCCGCAGCGACCACGCGGAACCGCGCGGCCTGGGGTGCGGCCGGCACCTACAGCTGGACGTGTCCGGCCGGCGTGTCGTCGATCCTGGCGCGGATGTGGGGAGCCGGAGGAAGCGGCGGGAGCGCCGGTGCGGGCTATCCCGGCGGTGGCGGCGGCGGCGGCGGATACGAGGAGGTGCTGATCGCAGTCGCTGCCGGGACGTCCTATTCCATTCAGGTGGGAGGCGGCACGAACGGTTCCACGACGACGGCGTTCGCGAACTTCGTGCAGGTCTCGGGAGGGATCAACGGTACGGCGGGACAGGCCGCTCAGGTCGGGATAGGCGGAGCGGCCGGTCTGCCTTTGACCACCAGCATCAACTTCATCGGCTCGTTCGGAGTGGGGCCCGGGCAGAACGGCTTCCAGCTCGGATCGACCAGCGTGGGAGGCGCCGGCGGTCCCAGCTTCGGTGTGCTGGGTGCCAGCGCGTGCTTCGGCGGCACGCTCGGCTCGAACGGGCTGTGGCCGGGAGGTGGTGGCGCCGGCGGCGCGTCTGGCCCCGGAGGGAAGGGCGCGGATGGGCTGATGGTGATCGAGTGGTATGGCTGACGCGCGCAGGAGCTGACAGAGGGTCGTCCGTCAGCCCCTCGCGCCGGACGAGGTGAACCGACGATCCGGAACCCCCTTGAAGTCCGAGGGCCCGCTGTGTGTCAGGCTGGCACAGGTGTCGAGCCAGATCCGGCCCCCGAGCTGCTGCCAGCGTGAGCAGAACGTGAAGTCCTCGCTCATGTAGGTTCCGCTGGCAGGGTCGATGATGCAGTCGAACAGGGCGTAGCCACCTGGGCTGGCACGACCGCTGGACGTATAAGCGTCGACACCGTGATACCGGGTGTTCGGGTATCCCTCCTGCATCTGCTCGATGGTGGCGCGCTCGATCAGCATGAAGCCGGTTCCGACATGGACCGCTGTGGCGAAGTCACCGTCACGCAGCAGGCGATCTTCTGTCTCCAGCTTGCCGACGTAGTGGAGGCCCGCGGTGTCCAGCGGCTCGCCCTGCAGCAGACGCTCCTGACACGGCCTGTCCCAGTAATAGGCCTTCAGCGGATAGATACCCGCGGCGACCGACTTCCTGGCAGCCAGGAGGCGGAACACGTTCTCCGGCTCGAACGAGATGTCGGCGTCGATGAACAGGATGTGGGTAGCCTGTGGTGTGGCGAGAAAGTGGCTGGTCAGGGTGTTGCGGCACCGGGTGATCAGGGCGTCCTGGCCAAGCAGCGCCAGGGTCAGGGCAACGCCCGCTTCCGGAGCGGCTGCCATCAGGGCGCAGACGGACTGCATGTAGCCCTGGGTGACCACGCCTCCATAGCACGGCGTAGCGATGAAGATGTGTGGTTGCATCGGCTGGCGGCGCTCCAGGCAGAAATCACAGCATGGGCTGTCCAGGTTGCCATAGCGTTAAGCCGATCCATCGAGCACTTAGCATCAACGGTGGACACGGTCTCCTAGCAGGCGGGCGATGATCGGCTCGATCCGCTCGGCAATCTCCGCCTGGACCTGTGCGGTCGGATGCAGCGGAGGGGCGGGAGGTGTCAGGCGCGGATCGATGAACCTGGTGGCGTCGACTCGGCCCCGTGTCAGGAACAAGTCGCCGACGTCGACATAGGTCACGTAGGCCCGATCACCTCCTGTCGTCTTGAGGCGGAGATCCAGACGGATCGTGTTCCTGGATACCCATTCGGAACGGATGGAGGGAAGGACCCCGAGCAGAACGATGCGGGTTTGCGGCAGCCGCCGATGGACTTCGTCCAGGATCACACCGATCCCGTCGAACGTCTCGTCGGCATCGGTGTGGATATGACCGAAGTTGTTCGCCCCGATCAGGATGACCGCTACCCGTGGCGCGATGCCATCCAGCTC
This sequence comes from uncultured Acetobacteraceae bacterium, assembly GCA_964249915.1. GTDB lineage: Bacteria > Pseudomonadota > Alphaproteobacteria > Acetobacterales > Acetobacteraceae > Lichenicola. The sequence continues at coordinate 24,837 of CAXUEL010000008.1, forward strand.
GCCGTGTTGAAGGCGCCAAAGCAGATGGCAGGTGCTGTCGCCCTTGAAGCCGAGGTTGATGGCGTGACGATCGCCATAGAAGCGCTGCCAAGCCGGAGCGAAATTTTCCCAATCCTGGTCGCTCGACCGCTCCCAGTTCTGCGTGATGGAGTCGCCGAGCCACAGCAGCCCGACCGGCATCCGGTGAAGCTCGACCTGCTTCTCCTCGAACCGGGCGCGCCACCAGTCCTGGCTCATCCGGGATATCGGTTCCACCGCGATATTTCGTGGCCCGGCGCCGGTGAGCAGGGCCGCGATCGACAGGATGATCGGGAGGGTCGCCCTGGGTGCACGAAGGCGCGGCATCAGGTCATCATCCTGCCGTGCGACATCGTCAGGCTGGCCTGCTTCAAAGAAAACGAAACGCGACAAGGCTCAGCGCGCCGGCGACGATGCTGTAGATCGCGAACGGGCGAAGAGCCCAGCTTTCGTGGTTGCGGAAGTAGTGCATGAGAAACGCCGTGCTCAGCCATGCCGCCACGGCAGCTGCCAGCGCCCCGAGGAGCGCGGGCCGAAGCGCCTGCAGGCCCATATGTGCATGATGCAGCCTCAGAAGCTGGGATGCGGTTGCAGCCAGGATGATCGGCAAGGCGATCAGGAACGAGAAACGGGCCGCAGTCTGGTGGCTTATGCCACGCAGCAGCCCGCCCGTCATCGTGGCGCCGGAGCGCGAGATGCCGGGCAGGAACGCCGTGCACTGCCAGATGCCGATCAGGAACGCATCCACGAGCGTCAAGCTGGCGATGGGTTTGTCAGCGTCCTCCGGAAGACGGGCACGCAACCGATCCGCAACCAGCAGGATGAGGCCGTTGACGACCAGGAAGCAGGCGGCGATCTGGGGGGTGCCGAACAGGTTGCGAAGAAAGCCTTCCAGGACGTAGCCGACCACGACGGCCGGAATGGTGGCCACGATGATCAACACCGCGATGTAGCGGCTTTCCTTGACGTGAAGTGGATCAGCGGCTCCGATCGCTCCGCGGCCGAGCGCAAGCCAGTCACGCCAGAAGAACAACAGCAACGCCGCTGCAGTGCCGACATGAAGCATGACGAGGAAGGGGAGAAAGGTGGGTCCGTGCTCGTCGAGGGTCCAGTGCAGCAACCGGGGGACGATCACCGCATGTCCAAGGCTGCTGACTGGGAACAACTCGGTGATCCCCTGGAGCAGTGCGAGGATGAGCGCCTGGATGGTAGTCATGGGGAGGTCCCGACGAAGCGAAAGGCTCTGGTGCCGTATAATCGGGCAGGCGGCAAGGCGCCGGAGTTGACCACGGGTGCTGGTGCTGGCTATGGGCTTGGTCATGACCACCACGACGATCCGTTTCGGACGGCACGGCATCACCGCGACGGCCGCCAGCGCGGTCGTGCTCTGCGTGGCGGTCGGGTTCTACGGTTATGCAGCCAGGCTAAACGGAACCGGTGGCAGCCGGACCTATGGGCTTCGGGCAATCTTTCTTTCTTCTAATGGGTTGCATGAGGGTGCTGACGTGGTCCTGGCAGGTGTCGTGGTCGGACGGGTGACGACGATCACCCTGGACCCACGCACCATGTCGTCGGACGTGACGTTCCAGATCGACCAGGCGTTGACGCTTCCGGTCGATACGAGGCTGTCGATCGGAAGCAGCACTCTCACGTCCGGCGAGGCTCTCCTTATCGATCCCGGCAACTCGCGCCGGATGCTGCCGTCCGACGCCACAGTGACCGACACATGCGAGCCGACCAACCTGGAGCAGCAGGTCAGCCGATACATATTCGGCAGCGGTGGGACAGCCGGCGGCTGCGATAGCTAGGGCGGTGTCCAGGCCGGGGGGGTCTAGTCGTTCAACGGGTAGCAGGCCATCAGGCGGCGTTGCAGGCGCCAAAAGGCGAGGAGTTCAAGCAGCGGCGTCGGCTTCGCGCCGCGCCGCCTCATCTCGGCGCCGATCTCGAACGCGATCCTGTAGTGCCTGAACTGATCGCGGTAGGCAGCCCACAGCGAGGTGCGCGGGTCCCAGATGTGGGTCGCCTCCGAACCGACGCCGTTGATCTCGATGATACGGAAGCCTTCGCCGATGCGCAGCGCGGCGGCGCTCTCGAAGCGCACATCCAGCCGCCCGAAGTGGAAATCCGGAATGGCCTGCATGATCGCATCGACCCGGCCGGTCAACGCGCGGGTGATGTCGTGGCTGCCATCGGTGAAGATCGAGCCCTTGCAATGGTTGCCGGCGAACACGAGCCTGAGGCGTTCTCCCGGCTTCAGCACCTCGTCCAGCCGGTGGGCCAGGCGAGGCAGGTAGAGTTCGGGAACGTGTCTCGAGCGTTCGTCCTCGAGGACCAGGGAGCGGATGGTCGACCGGCCGTCGCCGACGATGATGGGCGCCTGCTTCAGCGTCAGCGACGTGATCCGGCCGGTTGATGCGCCAGGCTCGCGGACGTAGAAGATGCCGGCTTCGCCGTCATAGGTGACCAGTTCCTGTACGACCAGCTCGATGGCCCTGGGAAAGGCTTCCAACGCCGCTTCCAGGGCTGCATGGGTGTCTACCAGTCGAACACCGGTTCCGTTGCAGCCGATGTTCGGCTTCACCACGACCGGCATCGACAGGCCAGCTTCGGCCATGGCTTCAAGCGCCCTGGCCAGGTCGTCCACACCCGTCGTCAGGACAACATAGGGGGCGATCCAGCCCGTCGCTGCGGGTCCCGCCTGATCGAGGATCGTGGTCTTGCGCTCACCGCACAAGCCACCGGTCTCGACCCGCGGATTAGCGGCGGTCGGAAGGCTGAAGCTGCGGTGGCGGAAGCCCATCAGGATCCAGAAGACCACGACCGGGATATAGAACAGCCAGCCTGGCCAGAACTCGAACGCCGAGATCGGCTTCGGACGAACGATCCGGGCGGATGCGGCCACTGCCGTCATTCTGGCTCTCCCTGGAGGCGCGTGACGAGGCGACCTATCAGCACGATCACGGCGGCGAACACGACGGCACCGAACCACCGCCAGGCGCCGAGGTGGTCGATCAGGAACTGGCCGACATGCTGCGCCACCAGGAACAGCAAGGTCGTCCAGATCGAAGTCGCGGTGACGGCCGCCAGCGCGAAACGGCTGAAGCTCGCGTGGAGGTAGCCGCAACTTGTGTAGGTCGGCAACCGCGCACCGGGAATGAACCTGCTGATGAAGACGACGCGAAACACGCGATGTTCTATCCATTGCCGGCTGCGGGCCCGTCTTCCCGGAGGAAGGAGTCGCTTGATGCGATCGGACAGCGTGGCCAGGCGGCCCAGACCGTACAGGCCCAGATCACCGGCGATGATCCCCACGTAAAGGGAACCCAGCGCCAGCCCGACGGCAATCTTTCCATCCTGCGCCTGCATCGCCGCCAGAACGGTGGCAGCATCCTCAAGGATAAAGGTCCCGGTGACAATCGCCAGGCCCTGGAGAAGAGGATGGACGCCAGCCGCCTTGAACAGGCTGGAAACGGAGAGCGGGAACACGTCCTACCGGATCCGGGTGGCCGACGATACGCAAGCAACTGGCACCTAACGGATCTCCACGTCGCTCAGGCGGGCGGAGACGCCAACCACCGTCCGGACAGGTCCGGGTGCGGTGGCATATCCCCGGTGCCGGGTCGCGTCACCTGTTTTCTCGCCTCTTCCCCCGGGTCCTACCTCGAACGGCGGCGCGGCGACGGCGCCGCCGCGGGATGATCCTTCATCTCGGTCATCGCCGCCTGGCAGGCGCCAGCCTCGCCGACTCCGAACTGGATCGTCGGGAGCAGCGCCAACGGCGGCAACAGGATGCCGAGCCCAGTCGCGGTGCCCGCTCTCGCCACCACCTCGGCCCCAGGGGAGATGCCGGGCTTGCCGAGCTTGCCGGTGATGTTGATCGGTCCGGGCAGCGAGCCGACGCTGAAGTGCGTGGACCTCGTGGTCAGGCTGTAGTCCATGGTCTGGTTCTTGAAGTCGATCGTTCCCCGGCCCACCGTCCGTGCTTCCGTGGTCTGCAGCAGAAACGTCTGGGTGGACAGGATGCCATCCCTCAACGGCATGTCGGCCACGAAGCATTGCACCTGCGCCCGGTTCGGCAAGCCGAGTGCCGACAGGATGGCGTTGCCGAACTCCAGGCCGGCGATGTCGGGAAGCAGGGCGCTGATGTCCCCCCCACCGGACATCACCAGCGTGAGACCGCCGGACCCGTTGCCGAGCATCGCCGCGATGGAAGCGCCGTCGGTCGTCAGGTTCGCCTGCCCACCGATCACGCCCTGGCCGTGAAAGGCGTGCGTCGCCTGCATCACGCGGGATAGATCGATGCGGTGGAAATCGACGTGAGCCCGGGTGTGCAGCGTCCTGCCGGATGGATCCATCAGGACATTGCTGAAGATCCGTCCGGTCCCGACCGCGAAATCGAGCTGCTTCATGTCGATCTTGCCGTCCTGGATCTCCAGCCTGGCGACGATGTTGTCCAGCGGCAGGTTTGGGTTCTCAATGTGCTCGCCCTTGTAGGACAGGTGCACGTTGGCGGCGCGGATCTTCGGCAGGTTGAACGGCGTCGTCGGCAGGACGTCGCCGTTGGACCGGGCCGGGTTCTTCTCGCTGGCGGCCGGCGCTCCTTTCGTATCCCCCGCATGTCCTGGCTTCGACCCGATGAAGCCGCCAAGGTCTGCGAGGTCGACCCGGCGGGACGCCAGGGTTGCGTCGATGGTGGGAACATGGTCAGGAAGGACCGTGATCGTGCCACCGAGATCGCTCGATCCGACACGCCCCTCGAAGTCCCGAAACGAGATGCGCTGCCTTGCATAGTCGAGGTTGCCTTGGACGCTGTACGGCGGTGTCTGCGGGATCGGCACCCCGGTCAGCGGGAACAGGAGCGACATGTCCGGACCGGCGAAGAGCAGCTTGAGGCGGGCACCGCCGAAGGTCAGAGGCTGCTCGATGGTCCCAACCAGGGACACGTGCGTCGGGCCGTTCGCCACCCGGAGGTCGATCGGATAGGGTTTTTCCTTGTCGCGCAGCGACAGGATGGCGCCGCCGACGAAACGTCCGACGATCGGCTGCCTGGCATAGGTGCCCTTCGCGTCGGCGACGATCTGGCCCTGGTCGGCGGGAACCGGCCATTTCGCCGGATCCGGGGTGTTGCGCGTATCGACCGCGACGTTGAAGTCCGCCTTCAGCGGGACGTCGTCGACACGCACCTGCCCGTCCTCGATCTGCAGCACGCCGATGATCGTCGGGCTCGACTTGCCGCTCTTCGTCTTGGTGGGAGCATCGGAGCCGAGCGTCCAGTTGTTGGTCCCGTCGGCCCTTGCGGACGCATCGACCACTGGATGGTCCAGATCGACCAGGTGAAGCACGATCTGGGAGTGCTGGATCAGGGGAAGCAGGTCGACCCATATCGTCAGATGCCGGGTGGTGGCGAGCGGATGCGGCAAGGCGTCGGTCCCGGCGACAACGACGTCGTCCGCCACGATTCGGGTGACACGGCCCAGGCGGACATGGAGGTGCTCCAGCGTCACCTTCCGGCCGAGCGTCGCACTGGCCTGGCGCTCGACCAGCGGGATGAACCAGTCCCAGCTCCAGAAGACGATCAGCAGGATGATGAGCAGGATCGCGACGCCGAGGGCGATCAGGCCGCGCTTCTTGCCACGGCGTGCTGTTGCTACCGTCTGCTCCACCGCCATGCCTCGCTCCGTCCGCGGCAGCAACGCCCGGTTGATAGACCGGTTGCGGGTTGTGGATGGCCGCCAGGGCAGCCACCGGACCACCCCGTGCTCTGCGCTCGGTTGCGACTGACACCCAAGCTCTTCCCCGCGCGTTGTTCCAGGCAGGAGCTTGTGGCACAGCTTCGGGCATGATCACGCGTCGTGCCCTGACCCTCGCCGGAGCATCAGCCGGCTTTTCCGCCGTCCTCGGCTCGGGACCGGCGGCGGCACGAACCCGCCAGCCAGCCTGGTCCCGGGGAGACGGCTCCTATGCCGGCTTCCTGCAGCAGGTGCGGGCCGAGGCCCTGCAGCGAGGCATACCCGCGTCGGTGCTCGACGTGGCCCTGGCGCTGCAGGTGCCCAACGCGCATGTCCTGCAACTCGACCGGCATCAGCCGGAGTTCACCCTCACATGGGCGCAATATCGGAGCCGCGTGATCTCGCCATCTCGCGAGCAGGGTGCGGCCGGAGCCTACCAGGACAACCTTCCGCTCCTGACCGAGATCTGGCGTCGCTACCGCGTCGACCCGCGCGTGGTGATCGGGATCTGGGGCCTGGAGTCGAACTTCGGCACCCGCATTGGCTCCTTCAACGTCGTGGACTCCCTGGCGACGCTTGCCTACGACGGCCGCCGGGCCGGCTTCTTCCGCGCCGAGCTGATGAACGCGCTGCGCATCCTGGGCAACGGTGACGTCGCACCGAGATCGATGCTCGGAAGCTATGCCGGCGCCATGGGCCAGCCGCAGTTCATGCCGAGCTCCTACCTGCGCTACGCCGTGGACTACAGCGGCGACGGCCGCAGGAACATCTGGACCGACCGGGCCGACGTGTTCGCCTCGATCGCCAACTACCTCGCCCGGTGCGGCTGGACGGCAGGCGAGCCGTGGGGCCAGCCGGTGACGCTGACCCGTCCGATCGCACCGTCCCTCGCTGGACGCCAGGCGGCGCGGCCGCTCGCCTCCTGGACCGAGGCCGGCGTTCGCAGGCAGGACGGGGCCCCGTTCTCCCAGGGCGACGTGAACGGGGCGCTTCTCCTGCCTGACGGCGCCGGCGGCGACTCCTTCATGGTGTACTCGAACTTCAACGTGATCCGCCGCTACAACCCGTCCGACTTCTATGCCCTGGCGGTCGGGCTCATCGGCAACGCCGCCGCGTGATCGTACGCCGGCGGACCCGCCACGGTCTCGTCCTGTTCGGCCTCCTGGCCTGCATGACCGGCTGTCATCGCCGTCAGGAGACGGCTGTTCCGCCTGCCAGGCCGCACTACGTCGTCGGCCTGCCCTGGCAGGGTGCGGACGGCGCCTGGTTCTATCCCAGGGAGCAGCTCGGCTATCATGCGACCGGGCTCGCGACGATCGCGCCTAAGCCGCCCGGCGGCCTCACGGCCGACGGCGAGCGGTTCGACCCGGACGCGTTGGCGGCCGCGCATCAGACGCTGCAACTCCCCTGCGTCGTCGTGGTCAGGAACCTCGAGAACGGCCTCACGATCCTCCTGCGGGTGAACGACCGCGGCCCCGTGCAGCAGGGACGGCTGCTCGGCGTGACCCGGCAGGCAGCCCTCCGGCTCGGGATCGTCGCCGGCGTCCCGGCCCGCATCGACGTCACCCTCGATCCCGCCCGCAGCCAGGCCGCTTCCCAAAGAACCGACGGCGGCCCCCGCCTGGACGTCGCGGCGGCACCGGTGGAAGGCGTGCAGGAGGAGTCGCTCCCGGCACCGGGCAGCCGTGGCGGCCTTGCGGGCGTCGCCACCGAGCAGGACCCGGGAGGCCGGTCGATCACCGCAGTGGACGCAACGGCCGACGATCGCCTGCCCGCGGCCGTGCAGCAGGGCGTCCCCGATCCCGGAGCGCTGTGGATCGATGGCGGGCAGTTCGGCCAGCGCGGCTACGCCGATCAGGTCGCGGCGGAACTCGGAGGATCGGTCAGAAGTGAGGGGCGCGGGCACCAGGTGGTGTATACCGTCCGCGAAGGACCGTTCCAGCGAACCTCCGATGCGGATGCCGCTCTGGACCAGGCCCGTCGCGCCGGGGTAACCGGGGCATGTATCATCGTCGAGTAGGGATCGAAGTGCCTAGCAGACGGCTGTTGCTGACCGGTGCCGGAAGCCTCGCGCTTCCTTTTTCTGTCGCGTCCGCAGTCGCGGCCGCGCGTCCGCGCCGTGCCGCCAAGGTGCCCTCTCCAGCCGACGCGACGGACGTGGCGCCCGTTCCGGCTGGATCGGCTGCCGACACGCCGGTCGGGCCGCTCGACACCGAGGCCCGCTGGGCGTTCATCAGCGACTTCCAGACCAGCGCCGTCCTGCTCCAGAAGGCCGCCGACGACCGCATGCCGCCGTCGTCGCTGACCAAGCTGATGACCGCATACCTCGTGTTCGGCATGCTCAAGTCCGGACGCCTGCGTCTCGACCAGATGCTGCCGGTCAGCGAGAAGGCCTGGCGCATGCAGGGCTCGAAGATGTTCGTGCCGCTCGGCGCCCAGGTGTCCGTCGCCGACCTGATCCGCGGCATGCTGATCCAGTCGGGCAACGACGCCTGCATCGTGCTGGCCGAAGGCATCGCCGGCTCCGAGGACCAGTTCGTGGCGCAGATGAACGCCATGGCCAAGACGCTCGGCATGACCAACACCCAGTTCCGCAACGCCACCGGCTGGCCGGATCCGGACCATCTCATGTCCGCCCGCGACATCGCCGTCCTGGCCCGCCACCTGATCGCCGACTTCCCCGACAACTACCATTTCTTCTCCGAGAAGGACTACAAGTTCAACAACATCAACCAGGGCAACCGCAACGTCCTGGTCGACAAGGGCCTCGCCGACGGGCTGAAGACCGGACACACCGACGCCGGCGGGTTCGGGCTCTGCGTCAGCTCCGAACGCAACGGCAACCGCATCATCGAGGTGATCAACGGGTTGCCCTCCTCACAGGCCCGCGCCGCCGAAGGCGAGCGGCTGCTGGGGTGGGCGTTCGCCAACTTCGAGAACGTTCACCTGCTGACGCGCAACCAGACGCTGGAGGTGGCGCCGGTTTGGCTCGGCGTCGCGGCCGGCGTTCCGGTCTGCGCCGCCGATGACCTGCTGGTGACGGTGCCGCACGGCTGGCAGGGCCGGGTGAAGGTGGCGCTCGACTACCAGGCCCCCATACCGGCACCGGTCCGCGCCGGCCAGCAGGTCGGCCAGATCACCATCTCCGGCGCCTCCGTCGCCGACATCCAGGTTCCCCTGGTCGCCGCCGCCGCGGTGCAGCGCAAGAGCCTGCCGGCACGCGCCGTGGCGGTGCTCGACCACTTCGTGGGCGGCTCGTAGCCGGCGTGTTCGTCACGCTCGAAGGCGGCGAGGGAGCCGGCAAGTCCACCCAGTCGCGCCTGCTCGCCGAGCGGCTGGAGCAAGACGGCCACAGCCTGCTGCACACCAGGGAGCCGGGCGGCGCCGCGGGCGCCGAACTGCTGCGCACGCTGCTGCTCGAGGGCAACCACGGCCTCAGCCTGCGCGCCGAGATCCTGGTGCACTTCGCCGCGCGGCTCGACCACGTCGAGCACACGATCCTCCCAGCACTCGCCGAAGGACGCGTGGTGATCTGCGACCGGTTCTTCGACTCGACCCTGGCCTACCAGGGATACGGGCTGGGTCGCGGCGCGGCGGAGCCTCTCGCCTTTATCCGCGCGCTGGTTGCGCTGACCCCGCTGGTGCCGGATCTGACCCTGCTGCTCGACCTGCCGCGCGAGGCGGCGCGGCGAAGACTGGCCAGCCGCGGCACCGATCCCGACCGCTACGAGCGCCTGGACGAGGCCTTCCACCTGCGCGTCGCCGAGGGGTTCCGGCAGGTCGCGCGGGGCGCGCCGGAGCGGATCGTGGTGGTCGACGCCGCCGGCGACGTGGAGCAGGTGCACCGGGCGCTGCTGGACCGGGTCGAGGAGCGCCTGTCCGGATGAGCGCTGCCGCCGCGCCGGGAGGGCAGGGGTGGCTGGTGGGCCACGAGGCGGCCGAGGCGACGCTGTTTGCCGAGGCCAACGCCCACCGGCTGCACCACGCGTGGCTGATCGCCGGCCCGCACGGTATCGGCAAGGCGACCCTGGCGTTCCGCTTCGGGCGCTGGCTGCTCGCCGGCCGGCCGGGCACCGGCCTCGCGGTCTCCGACACCGATCCGGTGTTCCGGCGGGTCGCCGCCGGGACCCACGCCGACCTGCTGGCGATCGGCCGCTCCTTCGACGAGAAGCGCCAGCGGCACCGGACGGAGATCGTCGCCGAGGACGTGCGGCCGATCGGCGACTTCCTTCGGCGGACGGCGGCGGAGGGCGGCTGGCGGGTGGTGATCCTCGACGATGCCGACCTGCTGAACCGGCATGCGGCCAACGCGCTGCTCAAGATCTTGGAAGAGCCGCCGCCGCGCGCGGTGCTGGTCCTGGTCAGCAGCAGCCCGGGCCGCCTGCTCGCCACCCTGCGCAGCCGCTGCCGCCTGCTGCGCCTGGCTCCGCTCGACCTGCCGCAGATGATGCTCGTCCTCGCCCGCCTGCTGCCGGAACAGGACGAGGCGAGCCGCCGCGCGCTGGCGGAGCTCGCGCACGGCGCGCCGGGACGCGCCGTCGCGCTGGCCGGCGAGGAAGGCGTCGCCACCGCCGAACTGGTGCGTGACCTGCTGGATGGGAACGCCTCCGGCATCGGCGGCTACGAGCTGGCCGATCGGATCCTGCGCAAGGAGCAGGGCTTCGCGACCTTCCTGACGCTGCTTGCGGATGCCATATCGGAGCGGACACGCGACGCCGTCCGCCGCGGCGGCCCCGGCCTCGCATCCGGACCCGACTGGCTGACGGTCTGGCACGACCTCCACCGCATCCGGACCGAGACGGAGCGGTTCAACCTGGACAAGAGGCAGGCCCTGCTGTCGAGCCTGGACCTGCTGAGCGAGCGATGACACGACGCTACACCATCACCACCCCAATCTACTACGTGAACGGCGCGCCGCATGTCGGCCACGCCTACACGTCGATCGCCGCCGACGTCATGGCGCGCTGGCACCGGCTCGACGGCCACGACGTGTTCTTCCTGACCGGCACCGACGAGCATGGCCAGAAGGTCGAGCAGGCCGCCCTGGCCGCAGGCGTCGACCCGCAGGACTTCGTCGACCTCGTGTCGGCCGACTTCCGTGACATGGCACGCGCCATGAACGTGTCGTTCGACGACTTCATCCGCACAACCGAGCCGCGACACCTCCGGGCCTGCGCCGCGCTGTGGCGCCGCCTGCAGGGCGACGGCCACATCTACCTCGGCGCCTACGAGGGCTGGTACGCGACCCGCGACGAAAGCTTCTACAGCGAGGACGAGCTGGTGCTCCGCGCCGACGGTACCCGCGTGGCACCCAGCGGCGCCCCGGTCGAGTGGGTGACGGAGCCCTCCTACTTCTTCCGCCTGTCCGCCTGGCAGGACCGGCTGCTCGCCTTCTACGACGCCAACCCGGACTTCATCGGCCCGCCCGGACGACGCAACGAGGTGCTGAGCTTCGTCCGCCAGGGGCTGAAGGACCTGTCGATCAGCCGCACCAGCTTCCGCTGGGGCGTCCCGGTGCCGGACGATCCCGACCACGTGATCTACGTGTGGTGGGACGCGCTGGTGAACTACATCACGGCGCTTGGCTATCCCGACCAGGACGCGCCGCTTTGGCGGTTCTGGCCGGCCGACCTGCACCTGGTCGGCAAGGAGATCATCCGCTTCCACGCCGTGTTCTGGCCCGCCTTCCTCCTGGCCGCCGGCATCGAGCCGCCGCGCCGGGTGTTCGCCAACGGGTGGTGGACGGCGGACGGCGAGAAGATGAGCAAGTCGGTCGGCAACGTGGTCGAGCCGCGTGCCCTGGCGGCCGAGTTCGGCGTCGACGCGGTGCGCTACTTCCTGCTGCGCGAGGTGCCGTTCGGCGGCGACGGCGATTTCAGCCGCCGGGCGCTGATCTCGCGCCTGAACGTCGAGCTCGCCAACGACCTCGGCAACCTGGCGCAGCGGACCCTGACCCAGGTCGCGCGCAACTGCGACGGTCGTCTGCCGCCGCGCGGCGAGCTCGCCGCCGAGGACGGGACGCTGCTGGCCCAGGCGGACGCGCTCGTCACGCTCCTGCGCGGCCTGATCGACCGGCAGGCCCTGCACGAGGCGTTGGAGGAAGTCTGGAAGGTGGTGCGGGCCAGCAACGCTTATATCGACCGCCAGGCGCCCTGGGCGCTGAGGAAGACCGATCCCGGGCGCATGGCCTCGGTGCTGCGCGTGCTAGCCGACGTGCTGCGCCGGATCGCCACAGTGCTGCAGCCGTTCATGCCGGACAGTATGAACCGCCTGCTCGACCAGCTCGGCGTCCCCGCCGCGGCCCGCACCCTTGCCGCACTGGCGGTCCCGCTGGAGGCCGGCGTGGCGCTGCCGCCGCCGCAGGGCATCTTTCCCAGGCACGTCGAGGCCGCCGCCGCGGGTCCGGGCTGACGCATGCTGATCGACAGCCACTGCCACCTCGACCACTTCGCCGACGACGAGGTCGACGCCTTGCTCGACCGCGCGCAGGCGGCCGGCCTGCGCGGGATGGTGACGATCGGCACTCGCCTGTCCGCCGCCACGCCGACCCGCCGCCTGACCCGCCACGCCCGCCCCGGCCTCGCGGTCTGGTGCACGATCGGCACCCATCCCGACCACGTCGCCGACGAGGCGGTGCCGGATCCGGAGCGGCTGGCCGACCTGGCTTCCGCTCCGGAGATCGTGGGCATCGGCGAGTCCGGGCTCGACTACTTCCACGGCGAGCCGGCGGTGCGGCCGCTGCAGCAGGACAGCTTCCGCGCCCATCTCCGCGCCGCCAGGATCGCCGACCTGCCGCTGGTCATCCACGCCCGGGATGCCGACCACGACATGGCCGCGATCCTGACCGAGGAGCACGAGGCGGGCGGCCCGTTCCGCTTCGTGCTGCACTGCTTCAGCTCCGGCGAAGCCCTGGCGCGCACCGCCCTGTCGCTCGGCGGCTACCTCGGCTTCTCCGGCATCCTAACCTTCCCGAAATGCGACGAGCTGCGCCGGATCGCGGGCCGAATCCCGCCCGACCGCCTGCTGGTGGAAACCGACGCGCCCTATCTCGCGCCGGCGCCGAAACGCGGCCGGCGCAACGAGCCGTCCTTCGTCGCCCACACCGCGTCCGTGCTGGCCGGCGTCCGGGGCCTGGACGACGACGCGCTCGCCGCCCTCACCACCGCCAACTTCCACCGCCTATTCGGCAAGGCGGCCTAGCCGCCGTGCGCGTCATCATCCTCGGCTGCGGCGGCTCCGCCGGCGTGCCGATGCTGGGCGGCCCGGAGGGGCGTGGCGACTGGGGCCTGTGCGACCCGGAGGAACCGCGCAACCGGCGCAGCCGCTCCTCGATCGTGATCGAGAACGCCGCGGGCGACCGGGTGCTGGTGGACACCTCGCCCGACCTCCGCACCCAGCTGCTCTCCGTCGGCATCGGCCGGATCGACGCCGTCTTCTACACCCATGCCCACGCCGACCACGTTGCTGGACTGGACGACGTGCGCGGCCTGAACCGCGTCCTCGGCCGCCCGATCGAGGCGTTCGGCACCGAGCCGGTGCTGGCGGAGATCGAATCCCGCTTCCGCTACGCCTTCCGACCCTGGTCGCCGCCCGGCTTCTACCGCCCGGTCATGCTGCCGCGCCCAGTGCGCGCCGGCACCACGGTCGAGATCGCCGGCAGCCGTCTCGCCCTGTTCGAGCAGGTGCATGGCAGCGGCACCACGCTCGGCTTCCGCATCGGCGACTTCGGCTACTCGACCGACGTGGTGCGGCTCGACGAGACGGCCCTGTCGGTCCTGGCCGGCACCCGGACCTGGCTGGTCGACTGCTTCCAGCGTGCGCCGCATCCGGCCCATGCCGATCTCGGCATGGTCAGGCGCTGGGCCAGCCGGCTCGGCATCGGCCGCACGATCCTGACCCACATGGGCACCGACATGGACTGGGCCTGGCTGCACGCCAACCTGCCGCCCGGCATCGAGGCCGGGCACGACGGGATGATCCTGTCGCTCTAGGTCGTCGATGCGGCCCTGTGTCGCGTCTGCAATCGCCGGTCGATCCTGATGGCGCGGCCTGCAATTTAGTTGAATCGTGCGCTGCGGCAGCGATAGCCTTGATCAAGCGGCGGTCCCAAAGGTTCCGTTGCGCAGGATTGGTGATGTTGCCTCGACCATGGACGGAAGGTTCCGGCATTCCGGACCCTTATCCGCCGCGGCCTCCCGTTTTGGGAGGACCTGACGGGAGTTCACGACACAGGACAGGATAACTCCGGTCCGGGCGTGGCCATCTTCCCGGTCGGGCGGGGCGCCCAGCGTTTGGGGAGAGCTCTGTATGGCGCCACTCGACGACGTTTTCACGCTTGCGACCGCCATGCGCGACGAACGGCGCGAAACCGAGATGAGTCTCGCCGAGTACCTCGACCTGTGTGCCGCCGACCCGTCCTGCTACGCCAGCGCGTCCGAGCGCATGCTCAAGGCGATCGGCGAGCCGGTGCCGATCGACACCTCCAAGGACACGCGCCTCGCCCGCGTGTTCATGAACCGCACCATACGCACCTATCCGGCCTTCTCCGACTTCCACGGCATGGAGGAAACGATCGAGCGGATCGTCGGCTTCTTCCGCCACGCCGCCCAGGGGCTGGAGGAGCGCAAGCAGATCCTCTACCTGCTGGGCCCGGTCGGCGGCGGCAAGTCGTCGCTCGGCGAGCGGCTCAAGACCCTGATGGAGCGCGAGCCGATCTACGTGCTCAAGGCCGGCAAGCAGCTGAGCCCGGTGTTCGAGTCCCCGCTCGGCCTGTTCGACGTGGAGCGCATGGGCCCGAGCCTGATGCAGCGCTACAACATCCCGCGCCGCGTGCTGACCGGGATCGCCAGCCCCTGGGCGTTGAAGCGACTGGAGGAGTTCGACGGCGACCTGTCGCGCTTCCGCGTGGTCAAGCTGCATCCCTCCAAGCTGCGCCAGATCGGCATCGCCAAGACCGAGCCGGGCGATGACAACAACCAGGACGTGTCCGCCCTCGTCGGCAAGGTCGACATCCGCCAGCTCGAGACGCACAGCCAGAACGACCCGGACGCCTACGGCTTCTCCGGCGGCCTCAACCGCGCCAACCAGGGGCTGCTCGAGTTCGTCGAAATGTTCAAGGCGCCGATCAAGATGCTGCATCCGCTGCTCACCGCGACGCAGGAGGGCAACTACGTCGGCACCGAGAACATCGGCTCGATCCCGTTCACCGGCATGATCCTGGCCCATTCCAACGAGGCGGAATGGCAGAGCTTCCGCAACAACCGCACCAACGAGGCCTTCCTCGACCGGGTCTGCGTGATCAAGGTGCCGTACTGCCTGCGCGCCACCGAGGAAACGCGCATCTACGAGAAGCTGATTCGCTCCTCGGCGCTGGGCGAGGCGCCGTGCGCGCCCAACACCTTCCAGATGCTCGCCCGCTTCGCCGTGCTGTCTCGCCTCAAGCCGCATCCCAATTCGTCGCAGTTCGCCAAGATGCGCGTCTACGACGGCGAGAACATCCGCGAGACCGATCCCAAGGCCAAGACCATGCAGGAGTACCGCGACGCCGCCGGCGTCGACGAGGGCATGGACGGCGTGTCGACCCGGTTCGCCTTCAAGGTGCTGTCCGCCACCTTCAACCACGACTCCAGCGAGATCGCGGCCGACCCGGTGCACCTGATGTACGTGCTGGAGCAGGCGGTGCGTCGCGAGCAGTTCCCGCCGGAGGTCGAGGCCGGCTACCTCGCGGTGCTGAAGTCCGAGCTCGCCGGACGCTATGCCGAGTTCGTCGGCAACGAGATCCAGAAGGCCTACCTGGAAAGCTACCACGACTACGGCCAGAACCTGTTCGATCGCTATCTCGACTACGCCGATGCCTGGATCGAGGACCAGGACTTCAAGGATCCCGACACCGGCCAGATGATGAGCCGCGACCTGTTGAACGCCGAGCTGACCAAGATCGAGAAGCCCGCCGGGATCGCCAACCCGAAGGACTTCCGCAACGAGGTGGTGAAGTTCTCGCTGCGCGCGCGCGCCAACAACGGCGGGCGCAACCCGTCCTGGAACTCCTACGAGAAGATCCGCGACGTGATCGAGAAGCGGATGTTCTCCCAGGTGGAGGACCTGCTGCCGGTGATCAGCTTCGGCTCCAAGAAGGACGGCGACACCGAGACCAAGCACGGCCAGTTCGTCGAGCGCATGGTGTCGCGCGGCTACACCGAGCGGCAGGTGCGCCGGCTGGTCGAGTGGTATATGCGCGTCAAGCAGTCGGCCTGACGAGCGGATGACCTGACGCGTGGACATCATCGACCGCCGGCCCAACCCGCACGGCAAGAACCTGGAAAACCGCAGGCGCGTCCTGGTCCGGGCGCGCGAGGCGGTGCAGCGCGCCGCCCGCGACGCGGTCGCCTCGGGCAAGCTGCGCGAGGTCGGGCAGGAGCGCGCGATCTCGATCCCGTCCGACGCGCTGCACGAGCCGAGCCTGCACCGCGTGTTCTCGTCCGGCGTGCGCGACGTCGTGCTGTCCGGTAACAAGGTGTTCTCGCC
>CAXUEL010000009.1:0-8254 GCA_964249915.1 uncultured Acetobacteraceae bacterium
GTGCCGCAGTCGGAGCGCGAGGAGGCGGCGCTGGGGCAGCTGGCGGGCCAGGCGCGGGAGGGCGCGCGCAGCCTGGCGCAGACGGCGGTGGACGGCGGCGCGCACGTGGCGCAGGCGGTGCTCGACCAGGGCCGCGACAGCGCGCAGGCGCACGGCCTGGCCGGCAGCGCCAGCCCGGGGCAGCTGCTCGACGACGCGCTCAGCGGCAGCCTGTCCGGCACCGCGCGCCAGGTCGCCGAGGACGTGATGGACGCCGGCGAAAGCGCCGTCCGGAAGGAAATCGACACGAAGATGAGCGAACCGAGACCGGCCGAACTTCCCAAGACCTGACGTCGAGGCTGCCGTTGGATGCTACATCACGTGACTCTCGTCGTGGTCGTTCAAGAGTAACAGGATGGGCTTTCTTGACCCTGTCATTGCCTTGGTGGCCCACCGGGTGGTGTGGCGCCGCGTGACCCGTGGAGTGGCATGCTGTGAAGCTCGCTCGGCGGTGGTCAGACCAGCGACATGAGCCCGGGTGGATCCATGTCGCCCCTTCAAACAGCGCGGACATGGCTACACCGCACAGTCCTGGGTCAGCAACGAGCTGAACCAGATGGTCTGGCCGCACGTCCGGTTCATGCACGGCTGTTGCACGCTGTCGGTGTCCAACAGCAAGGACATGGGCAACATGACCGCTCTGTTGGATGGCCAGGCCTGATGCAGGTGGTTCGAGACGATGATCCTGGGTTGTTTGCCTCCCGTCCAGGTCACGAACATCGGGAAGCGGTGATGCCCAGATGGCTCGACAGCTGCGACCGGTATCACGGCGGGGTGTCTCGCGGTCTGGTCGCCGCGTCCAGTCGGACGGCTAGAACATCCCGCTGACCGGGGCCGAGCCTTCGCCGGCGATGACGGCTCCGGTGGCGTGGCTGGTGGAGGCGGCCGCCTCGGCGTCCCTCAGGGTTTCCAGGTTCTGCTCGTGCGTCTGGCGACTGATCCGGTAGAAGCCGAGCACGGCGATCGAGACCACGCTGAAGAATACCGTGGACGGGAGATAGACCATCGCCAGGTGCCGCACGATCACCGGGCTGACGGTGCCGCGCATCGCATGGGTCGGGAACCGCACCAGCGTCAGCAGCAGGCCGGCGATGAAGGCGCCAATGCCGCCGGTGAACTTCGGCAGCAAGCCGTTCGCCGCGAACAGCAGGCCCTCCGACCTGAGCCCGGTGCGAACCGCGACGTCCTCCACCACGTCGGCCATCATCGAGCCGACCAGGATGTAGCCGATCACCGCCACCGTCGAGGTGATCATGCTGTCGGCAATCAGGATAAAGGTCACCCAGCGGTTGAGCTCGATCACGTCGAGCAGCCGCAGCAGCACCGGACCGGTCGCGGTGACCACCGAAACCGAGAACAGGCCGATCACCGCCGACTTCTTGCCGAACCGGCGCGACAGGAACGGCGCCAGGAACACCGCGATGATCGAGCCGACCGAACCGACCGGAATCAGGAAGCCGAACTGGCTGGGCGTGAGGTTCCAGAAGTGCGTCAGCATGTAGATGCTGAGCCCGGCGCTGAGGCCGCCGCCGATGCCGCCGAGCACGCCGCCCAGCATGAGCGCGATCAGCGACCGGTTGGCGAAGGTGCGGCCGAGGTCGCGCCAGCGCAGCTGGCCACGTGCGGTGGGTGCGGCCTGCGACGGGAGGTGACGGATCCGCTCGTGCGTGGCGAGGCTCGACGCCATGATCGACGCAAAGGCGACCGCGGCGGTGAGCACGCCGAAGCGCGCATAGCCGTTCCGGTCGAGGATGCCCAGCGTGCCCTGGCCGAGGAAGAACTCGTAGAGGATGAACGGCATCCCGGCGCCGGCGATGATGCCGAAGAACCAGCGATAGCTCACCAGCGTCGTGCGCTGGTCGTAGTCCGGCGTCAGCTCCGGCATCAGCGCGTCGCTCGGGATCGTGTAGAAGCTCGACGACAGCCGTGCTGCGATCATCATCGTCACCGTGAACGCGACCAGCCGGCCGGTGGTCAGCGTCGCGGGAGCATTCCACAGCAGGAAGAAGAACAGCGCGACCGGAATCGCGGACGCGTACATGAAGGGATGCCGGCGGCCCCACCGCGAGCGCGTCCGGTCGGACCAGTGGCCGATCGCCGGGTCGACCACGGCGTCGACGATCAGCGACACCATGATGATGGTGCCGACCAGCAGCGCCGGCAGGCCCAGCACCTGGTTGAGGTAGACCTGCAGGATGGCGCCGGACAGCCCGGCCACCGCGACGCCGTTCGCACCGGCGCCGATCCCGTAGCCGAGCTTGGTCCGCATTGCCACGGGGTGGCGGGCGGGCGGTGGTTGCGTCAAGGCACGGACCCCGTGCCCGGATCGGCGATCCGGCAGGCCGGGATTGGGGTCCGGTCCGACGCGGCGTGTGGCGCTAGAAGCGATATTGGAGTTCTCCACCGAACACGAAGGGATAGTTCACGGTGTACTGGATGGTCTGGGGAAAGTTGATCGACGGCCCGCGGAAGATGTACTGCGTGGAGTTGTTGATGTTGCGGGCGTAGAGAACCGCCGTCAGGTGCGTCTGGGCCGGCTGGTACAGGGCGCGGATGTCCATGTTGACGTAGTGCGGCTGAACGTAGGCGGAGGTCTTGAACACGCCGCTGTATTCCTGGCCGACATAGCTGAAGATGCCGGACAGGCTGAGGTCGCCGTGCTTCAGGTGCATGACGTAAACCGGCGAGAAGGTGAACTTGTTGGTGGGCGACTGCGGCACCGTGTTGCCGCGCAGGCTGGCATAAACGACGCCGCTGTTGGTGTCCTCGATCCCGGAACCGTTGCTGAACTCCTCGAACTTGGCGTTGAGGTATGAATATACGAAGGTCAGGTGAAGGTTGCGGCGCGGCGACCAGGTCGACTGCAGCTCGCCGCCGAACGAGCGGGTGCGCTGCGCGTTCACCAGGGACTGCTCGAACACGGTGCCGAGCGTCGGGTTCTGGATCGCGACGGTGAGCGGCAGCTGCAGGTTGTCGTAGTCGTAGTAGAAGACGGAGCCGTCGACCAGGAACTCGGTCCCGAACGTCTTCTTCAGGCCCACCTCGTAGTCCATCAGCGTCGTCGCCTGCACCTTCGGGATCGGGTCGAAGGCGCCGAGATCGAAGCCGCCCGGCTGGTAGCCGCGGGCGACCTCCACATAGGCCAGCGTGCGCGGATCGGGGGCCCATTCGAGCCCGATCTTGCCGGTCTGCGCCTGGTAGGACGCGCGCGCCTCGGCGTTGTCGGCAGCCGGCGTCAGGTCGAGGCCCACCCTGGGTGCCGTGGGAAAGTCGCCGAAGAAGCCGCCCACGTCGTAGACCTCGCGGAACCGGTCGCCGCCGGTGCGCTGGTCCCAGTTCTGGCGGAAGGCGAGCGTCGCCCTCAGCGTGGGCAGGATGGAGTAGTCGATCTGGCCATACACCGCCTCGCTGTTCTCGCTTTCGGTGGTGTTCTGGCTGTAGAAGGCGCCGAGCGGGTTCGGCGCCGCGGGCGCGAAGGTGGTGGTGCTGAGCACCGGCGTGGCGAGGTAGGGCGCGCCCGGGTTGATGGCGTAGAAGCCGTTCTGGTAGTTCTCGCCGTAGTCGTAGGCGCCGACGAACCACTGCAGCTTTCCGGTCCCTTCCGAGCTCAGACGCAGCTCGTCGCTGTAGAAGTGCTCGGTCACCGGCGCATCGTCGTAGTAGTCGTCCGGAACCGCCCGTCCGGTCGGGGACAGGAAGGTAGGCTGCTGCGTATAGCTGAGGTCGAGCAGCGTGTTCGAGCTGAACTGGCTGTAGTTGCCGAGGAACTTCAACGATGCCCAATGCAGGTCGTAGGTGATGTTGGTGGTGACGGTGTGGTCGTCGTCGATGTCGGCGTGGCCCGGCGTCAGCACGCTGGTCTTGAACGGGTCGGAGGTGGACGGGTTGGTGCTGGGGATCAAACCGAATTGCGGGTTCGGCTCGAACCCGAAATAAGCGTTCTGCGACATCAGGCTGCCCTCGCCGCTGCCGCCGAGATACGGGCTGGACTGGCCGAGCCCGGCGTTGACGCCGTACGGCGCCAGCTCGTGTTGCTGGAAGTTCTGGTAGCGCACCCATACGTTGAGATCGGGAGTCGGATCCCACTCGAGCTGGCCTTCCAGGATCAGCGAGTTTCCGGTGCCGGGACGCTGGCTGGGCAAGTCGATGTTCTCCTGCGCGCCGGACGTGATGTCGTCGAAGGCGGCGACCAGGCGGCCCTTGAGGGTGCTGGTGATCGGAAAGCCGAGAGCCGCCTGGTCGTAGTTCTCGCCCAGCGAGTTGCCGCCGGTGCGGATGTCGCCGGACAGCACGTCGGTCGGGTGCTGCGAGTAGATGTCCGCCTCGCCGCCGAGGTTGTTGTGCCCGGTGACCGTGCCGGGGCCGGAGATCACCTCGATGCGGTTGGTCAGGATGTCGGGCTGGTTCAGGTAGGTGGTCGATCCGGCATAGCTGCCGTCGATGTTCACGCCGATGCCGGGATCGGTGCCGACGCCGGCGTACTGGAAGCGGCCGATGCCGCGCAGCGCCAGGAAGTCGCCCTGCAGGCTGGCACTCGGGGTCAGGTTGACGATGTCCTGGCCGTTCTCCACGCCGACCTGGTTGCGGCGCAGCTCGGTGAAGGCGGTGATGGCGGTGGGAGTGTGCTGGATCGTGCTGGTGCGCGACTGGCCGGTCACCGTGACCGTTTCGGCGACGGCGTTGGCCGAGGCGGCGCCGAGCTCGCCGCTGCCGCCCTGCGTGGCTGCCTGGTTGGCCGCCGGGGTCGTTGCGGTAGGCGCCTCCGAAGCCGCCGCCGAAGCGGCCGTCGAGGCCGCCCTTTGGGCCGCCGTGGGCGTCGCCTGCGCGACCCGGGTGGGTCGCGCCCTGGCATGATGTAACGGCTTGCTCGGCTTGACCGGCTTGTGCTGCGCAGGCAGTGGCGCAGCGTCGCCGGTGCCCTGCGCCAGTGCTGGTGCCGCCCCCAGCATTACGGGCAACCCGCAACACAGCATGAACCTTCGGCTTCTCTGCATGAACGCTTTCCAACCCGATGCTCGCGTTGCGAGCTTGTCTCATCTGCTGCACTGCAAAACAGACGATGTTTCTTAACTCGACGTTAGCCGTGGATCTCCGGCACCGTCAACGGGCGAGATCGATGAGCCTAGCACGGGCAAAGATGGTGTTGGACGTTGGACAGCAGATCCTGGTCTCGACGTACGACAGTTCTGAAGATGGATTGCCTCGCGGCTCCGTTCGATGGTTGGTCGAGACCGGGGCGGGATGGTGGCGTGACGCCGGAACAACGGCTTGAACGACCCAGACCGTCGACATGCATGACGGCTGCTCGATCCGGATCCGGTTCGACCGGGGCAGGAGATCCCGATGCCGCCGGCTCGCCGTTCAACCGCCACCGGTTGCGCGACGCGACGTCTGCGGTGATCGGCTCCAACCTGAAGAGCCTGTCTTATCGTTCGGGAAGTGCGACGGCCTCGTCGCCGGTGCCTTCAAGCGTTCGATCGACCAGCGTCGCGAGCCGGCACTGGCGTGGGCAGCGGTCGCAAGGCGGTCGAACACGCCGACGTTGTCCAGCCCCGGGAGGCCGCCCTGGAACACTGTGCGGTCCTGGTTGTCCTTGCTGTCGACCTACCGGGCGAAGTTCAGTCGCAACCTGTGGCCGAGGCGCTGCGGCGCTGCGGCGCTGGCGCGACACGGTCGACGGAAACGGTGCTGCCGACCTCTACGTGCGGCCGCTGCTGTTCGGAGCGTCGTCCGAGGCCGACGCTCGATCCGTCGCCATTCGATCCGCCGGCGCCTCGCCCGCCCGCGCCGGCAGATGGCGTTGGTACCAGTCGATCGCCGCCGCGACGCTGTCGTCGAAATGCCGGTCGTAGACCGCATAGTGCCGCGACGGGAAGGTCCTGTACTCGCTGACGGCGTTCTGCCGGATGATCATGTGCGCGGTGAAGCCATGCTCCATCCGGTTGATGAGCTCCTCGTGCTCGGCGTCGATGACAAGGGTCGGCACGCGCACGAGCATGGCCGCGGCGAGCGGCGAGTGCACCGCCATGCGGGCGACGTCGGGAGTGCCCTTGAGATTGGCGCTGGCGTCCAAGCCGCCCTGCGGCACCGGCGGATCGATCCGGCCATGCGCCTTGTCCGCGGCCCGGCCCCGCGCGAAGGCCTGGAACTCGGCCGGGAAGCCGAAGCCGCCGATCTGGGCCACCACGGCTCGGATGCGATCGTCGTGGCCGGCCAGGAACACCGCGTGGCCGCCGCCGTAGCTGGTGCCCCAGATGCCGATCCGGGTCGGGTCGACGTCCGGGTCGGCGGCCAGCACCGCCAGGCAGTTACGCGCGTCGGTCGTCTGGTCGACCGGATCGACGATTTCGCGCAGCACCCGCACGGCCAACGTTCGTTCCCCCGCCTCCAGCAGGGGCGGCGCGCCGGCGGCGGCGATGATCCGGCCGTCGGACTCGCCCCAGCCGCGATAGTCGAACAGCATGGCCACGAAGCCGGCCTCGGCGAAGGCGCGCGCGTAGGGGACGAGCTGGCTCTTCACCCCGCCCCAGCCATGGCAGAGCAGGATGGCCGGATGGCCCGCCGCCGGGCGCGGGCCTGCCGGCGTGAAGATCCCGGCGGCGATCCGCGTGCCTTCGCTGTAAAGGGTAAGCGCCCGCTTGCCTACGGCCGTATCCGCCATTGAGGCCTCCGCAGCCAGGACGGCAGTCCCGTCCCTGTTGTCTGATGATCTTGTCAGTATCAGCGCCGTCCGACCAAGACAAGCATACTGTCGTTCTGAAAATGCTGAGCCAACGACATCCGGGGCGAAGCGCTGGCTGGCCCTGCGATCGGCCAGGCGATACCGCACGCCGGGGTGGCAGTCGACGGATCGTCATGGGCTGCGCACCGTGGGGGAGGCCGCCGGAAAGCATGCCTGGCATGAGGATCGAGAACCTCGTGCGGCTGGAGCCGGTGTTCCGCAATGGCTGGACGATCAAGCCGGGGCTGGAAGTGGATCGCGGGCGGCGCCGGTCAGTCGGGCGGACGCCGCAGCCACGCCTGCTGCAGCTCGCGCTTCAGCACCTTGCCGATGGCGTTCCGCGGCAGCTCGTCCACGATCCGCACATCGCTCAGGCGCTGCATCTTCCCCAGCCGCGCGTTGGCCCATTCGATCAGCGCGGCCCGCGTCGCCCCGGACGTCGCCTCCGCTCCCGCGACCAGGGTGACGAAGCCCACCGGCATCTCGCCCCAGCGATCGGACCCGACCCCGACCACCGCCGCCTCGCCTACCGCGGGATGCGTGCACAGCGCCGCCTCGAGGTCCACGGGATAGATGTTCATGCCGCCGGAGATGATGACGTCCTTCCTGCGTCCGACCACGGTGAGAAAGCCGTCGCCGTCGAAGCGGCCGAGGTCGCCGGTGCGTATGTAGCGGCGGCCCTCGGCGTCGCGCCACTCCGCCTCCGCGGTCTTATCCGACAGGTTGTGATAGCCGGTCATCATCGCTGGCGACCGGCCGACCACTTCCCCGGCCTCGCCGGCGGGGAGAACCCTGCCGGCCTCGTCGATGATGAGCATCTCGTGGCCGGGGATCGGCCGCCCCACGGTGTGCAGCTTGTCGGGATGCTCGTGCGCCGGCAGCATGCAGGAGGCGCCGCCCTCGGTCATGCCGAAATACTCGATCAGCCCGCCCGGCCAGCGCGCCAGCACTTCCGCCTTGAGCTCGGCCGAGAACGGCGCAGACGTCGCGAACTTCATGACGTAGCTCGACAGGTCGTGGCGGTCGAAGTCCGGCACGTCCAGGATCCGGCGGTACTGCACCGGCACCAGCATCGCGATCGTCACGCGGTGCCGCTCGCTCAGCTCCAGGAACGCACGCGCGTCGAAGCGCGGCATCAGCACCACCGTGCCGCCGCCGGCGAGCCCCGGCAGCAGGCTGACCAGCGTGGTGTTGGAGTAGAGCGGGGTCGAGAGCAGCGTCACCGCGTGCGGCCCGTAGCCGGGCGGATCGGCCAGGTGCAGTTGCGGCCAGCGCATCGCGTGCGGCTGCACGATGCCCTTCGGCGTGCCGGTGGTGCCGGAGGAGTAGATGATGTTGAAGGGCTGCTCGGGCGTGATCGCGACCGGCTCCGGGCGGGTCCCGGGCGGGGGTGCCCATGCCTCGATCGGGGTGCCGTGCGTCCCGTCGCCGATCGCCACCGGCCGCGGCGCGCCCCCCCCCCCGGGGGGGGCCCCCGCCCCCGGGCCCGGGGGG
>CAXUEL010000009.1:8264-39279 GCA_964249915.1 uncultured Acetobacteraceae bacterium
CCCAGGTGCTGCGCCAGCGCCTCGGTCCCGGCGGCGTCCAGGAACAGGTGGCTGGCGCCGCTGTCGCGCAGCATGGCGAGCAGCTGCTCCGGCGTCGCCGACGGCGCCAGCGGCGAGACCGCGGCTCCGGTGCGCAGGATGCCGATGAACGCGGCGACGTACGGGATCGACGCGGCGGCGCAGATCGCCACCACCGTGCCGCCGCGCACGCCCTCGCGCTGCAGGCCCGCGGCGATTCGATCGGCCTCGTCGTGCAGCTGGAGATAGGTGAAAGAGTCCGGTCCGCAGATCAGGGCGATGGCCTCGGGGGCATGCCGCGCCTGCAGGGCGATGATGTCGGCGAACGATCCGAACGGCTGACGGACGAACGACCGGATCTCGTTCTCGACGGTCACCCTCCGATCCTCCGACTATCGACGTCCAGTTAAGTATATAAGTATGCTGGCGGCGGTCTCGCAACCTTCCGATCCCTTGACAAGAAGCGGTGGCCGAAGCGGAATCAGCTTTCTACGCTATGCACGTGTCAGAAACACGGTCTGAGCCTGGAGTATCGATCGGTGATCCTGGCCGAGGGGCTGGCATTCGGCGAGGCGCCGCGCTGGCGGGACGGATCGCTCTGGTGGTCCGACATGCACGACGACCGGGTCTGCCGGCTGTCCGGGGGCGCGGTCACGGGCGTCTGCGACGTCCCGGGCCAGCCGTCCGGGCTGGGCTGGCTGCCGGACGGGCGCATGCTGGTGGTGTCGATGACCGACAAGAGGGTGCTGCGCCGCGAGCCGGACGGCACGCTGGTGACGCATGCCGACCTGTCGTCGCTGGTGCCGCGCCGCCTGAACGACATGGTCGTCGACCGGGTCGGCCGCGCCTATGTCGGCAATTTCGGCTTCGATCTCGACGGGGCGGAGCCGGTCGCGGCGACGGTGCTGGTGCGGGTCGATCCGGACGGCTCCGCGCGCGTGGCGGCCCATGACCTGCTGTTCCCGAACGGCATGGCGATCGCGGAGGACGGGCGCACGCTGATCGTCGCCGAGACCTGGGGGGCGCGGCTGACCGCGTTCGACATCGACGCCGGCGGCGGTCTTGGCCGTCGCCGAGTGTGGGCGCAGCTTCCGGGGCGTGCCGTGCCGGACGGGATCTGCCTGGATGCCAACGGCCACGTCTGGGCGGCCTCGCCCACCACCGGCGATTGCCTGTTGCTGCGCGAGGGAGGCCGGACGATCAAGCGGGTCAAGACCGGCCGCGGCGCCTTCGCCTGCGCGCTGGGCGGCGAGGATCGTCGCACCCTGTTCGTGCTGACCGCCGACTCGCACGACCGCACACGGCAGCGGCAGGAGCGCAACGGCCGGCTTGAAGCGTTCACGGTCGCGACGCCGGGGATCTTCCGAGAAGAAGGGTATGCCGCCAAGCCCAAGGGTTCTGCTCCCGGATCCCGCCAGGGTCGCTGGCCCTGGAGCCTATTCTCTCGGGGCTCAGATTAATGGTTTGCCGGATACGGCTTGCCCCGACCGTCGGCCTGGTGCCTAATCCATCGCCGATCCGCAAGGTGGGAGTGCCGCGTTGAAAGATCTCCTGAGCAAGACGGCGGTGATCACCGGCGGCGCCAGCGGCATCGGCTTCTCGATGGCCGAGGCCTTCGCCGCCGAAGGCATGAAGATCGTCCTGGCCGACGTGGAGGAGGAGGCGCTCGATCGTGCGGTACGGACGCTTACCGGCCGCGGCGCGGAGGCGGCCGGGTTTCGCTGCGACGTGTCCAAGTTCGCGCAGGTGGAGGCGCTGGCCGAGGCCGCCCGCAGCCGCTTCGGCAAGATCCACGTCGTGTGCAACAACGCCGGCGTCTCGATCACCGGCCCGATCTTCCAGATGAGCCTGGACGACTGGCGCTGGGTCTACGACGTCAACATCTGGGGCATCATCCACGGCATCAAGGCGTTCGTGCCGATCCTGATGGAGCAGGACGAGGAGGCGCACGTCGTCAACGTCGCCTCGCTCGCCTCCTTCAACGGCACCGGCGACCATGCGCCGTACTGCTCGTCCAAGGCGGCGGCGCTGTCGATCAGCCAGTCGCTCTACAGCGAGATGATCGCGTTCGACACCAGGATCGGGGTCAGCGTCGTCTGCCCGGGCATGGTCGACACGGCGATCAACAAGTCCTGGCGCAACCGGCCGCAGGAGGACCAGCCCTGGAGCGACCGCGAGTTCGCACAAGACGAGTTCGTGAAGGGATCCGAGCAGTTCCAGAAGGCAGGCGTGCCGCCGGATGAGATAGCGCGCGTGACGATCGAGGCGGTGAAGCAGAACCGCTTCTACGTGTTCAACGGGGCGCACTGGCAGGACTTCATCGGCCGCACCACCGACCCGATCCTCGCTGCGGCAAACCCACCGGTCATCACCTGGGGCCCGGACCTGCGCTCCGAGGAGAAGAAGGCCGCTATGCCGAACCGCGTGCCCTGAGGAAAGCGACCAGCACGATGTCCGACAACTCCGCTCCGCAGACACGACAAGAAACCAGCCAGCAGGCAACCCGCCAGTCCGGCCAGGAGGCCGACGCGGCGACCTACGTGGCCCAGGCCCAGGCGCTGGCCTGGACCGTCGCCGACATCCCCGCCGACACCCCCCTGCTCGCGGTGCGGCAGGTCGGCATCGTCGGCGCCGGCACCATGGGCGGCGGCATCGCGATGAACTTCGCCAGCGTCGGCATGCACGTGACGATCGTCGAGACGCGCGCGGCGGCACTCGAGGCGGGGTTAGCCACCATCCGCCGCAACTACCAGCGCAGCGCCGAACGCGGCCGCTTCCCGATGGAGGAGGCGGAAGCACGCTGCGGCCGCATCCGCGGCACGCTGGCGATGGCGGACCTCGGCGACTGCGACCTCATCATCGAGGCGGTGTTCGAGGACATGGCCGTCAAGACGGCGATCTTCTCCGAGCTCGGCCGGATCGCCAAGCCGGGCGCCATTCTCGCCACCAACACGTCCGGCCTCGACATCGACGAGATGGCCGTCGCGAGCTCTCGCCCGGAATGCGTGATCGGACTGCACTTCTTCTCGCCTGCCAACGTCATGAGGCTGATCGAGATCGTGCGCGCCGCACGCACCTCCGACAGCGTCGTGGCGACCTCGATGGAGATCGCGCGCCGGATCGGCAAGATCGCCGTGCTGGTGGGGGTTTGTCCGGGCTTCGTCGGCAACCGCATGCTTTATCCGCGGCAGATGCAGGCCCAGGCCCTGCTGGCGCGCGGGCTGATGCCGTGGGACATCGACCGCGCGCTCAACGCCTTCGGCTTCAAGATGGGCCCGTTCCAGATGGCCGATCTCGCCGGCCTCGACATCGGCTGGACACGCGGACAGACCATCGGCGACACGATGCGCAACGCGCTCTGCGAGCTGGATCGCCGCGGCCAGAAGACCAGCGCCGGCTACTACGACTATGACGACGAGCGGCACCCGGTTCCCTCGCCGGTGGTCGAACGACTGGTGCGGGAGCGGGCGGTGCCGGGCAGCGGACAGGCGGCGCTGTCGCAGGAGGAGATCGTCGAGACGCTGATCTTCCCGATGATCAACGAAGGCGCCAAGATCCTGCAGGAGGGCAAGGCGCAGCGCGCATCCGACCTCGACGTGGTCTGGCTGTTTGGCTACGGCTGGCCGCAGGACAAGGGCGGCCCGATGTTCTACGCCGACCAGGTCGGGCTCGACCGGGTGGTGGCCAAGGCCAACGAGCTCGGCGCCACGTCGGACTACTTCAAGCCGGCGCCGCTGCTCGCCCGCATGGCTGCCGAGGGCGCCCGCTTCACCTGACGGACGTCAACGGCAGCTGAGCGCGACCGCCTGGTCGCTGGGGGCCGCGTGACCGGCTGATCCTGAAGCGTATCGTAGCCGAACATGGTCCAGGAGCGTGTCGACCGCATCGGTGGTCCGCAGCGTCGGTCCTCGTTGCGACGTGCAAGCCTCGTCCAGCAGGTCGACGTCAGGCCGGAACATGCAGGCCAGCAGGTGGCGGAGATCGTCGCCGGTTTGATGTCTTGATGTCGGTCATGTCACCGCTCGCTCCCGGTCGGCAAGCCGACCCGACCTGACTTCGACACCAAGCTTGCAGCCTTGCGCTGCAAAAATGGTTCTCCATCATTTCCGGGAGCAGGCGGCGTCATCGAAATCCGGGCCGCCATACCCGGCGAAGCCGTCGCCGGGAGCGTCACTCGCGGTCGCGTTCGGTTCGGCCGCATGAGGAGCCCTGGCTCTGCGGCTAGCCGACAGCGTCAGAAGGATCGTGGGTGTCGTGATCGCGGCGGCTATGAAGAACCGGACGTCGTGGCCTGGCACGGCGAAGGCAAGTCCGGTGCAGAGCGGTCCGGCAATGCATGCCAGCGCGCCGCACGCATTGTTCAGGCCGAGGATCTGACCACGCCGCGCCGGAGCCCCTCAATCGCCGGGAGAGCGCGGAAGTTTCGGCGCCTTCGCTTTCTACCCGACGAGGGACCGTCATTTTCCCTACCCCCGGCATCAGGGGGTGAAGGGGACGACCGCTTTCCGGCGGCGCCTCGAGCCCGGAGTGGCTGGGCCGCTCCCCACTCGCCCCAACCAGGAGACCCATGATGGCGAAGACCGTAGCAGACCAGATGGTGGAGGCCCTCGCCGCAGCAGACGTCAGCGCATCTACGGCATCGTGGGCGACAGCCTGAACGGCTTCACCGACGCGCTGCGGCGGCACGACGGCATCCAATGGCTCCACACGCGGCATGAGGAGGTCGCCGCCTTCCGCCGGCGCCGGCGCGCACGTTACCGGCAGGCTGGCGGTCTGCGCCGGGAGCTGCGGGTCCGGCAACCTGCACCTGATCAACGGGCTGTTCGACTGCCACCGCTCCCGTCTGCCGGTGGTAGCAATCGCGGCCCACATCCTATTCTATGAGATCGGCTGCGGCTACTTCCAGGAAACCCTACCCGCAGCAGCTGTTCCAGGAGTGCAGCAGCTACTGCGAATTGGTCTCCAGCCCGGCGCAATGCCCCACGTACTCGAGATCGCCATCCGCCGCGCGATCGCCGAGGGCTGCCTCTGCGTCGTCGTTGTCCCCGGCAACGTCGCCCTCCTGCCCACCGTGGCCGGCGGCGCGCCGCGTTGCTGCTGCCGCGGCCGACCGTGACGCCGTCTTCCGAGACAGTCGCCGAGCTGGCCGCGTTCCTGAACGGCGCCAAGCGGGTGACTCTGCTGTGCGGACGCGGCTGCGAGGGTGCCCACCCCGAGCTGATCCGCCTCGCGGACGCGCTCAAGGCGCTGGTGGTCCACGCCATGCGGGGCGAGGAGCACGTCGAGTGGGACAACCCCTACGACGTCGGGCTGACCGGGCTGATCGGCTTCTCGTCCGGCTACTACGCCATGGGCAGTTGCGACGCGCTGCTGATGCTCGGGACCGACTTTCCCTATGGCCAGTTCTACCCCGAGGGCGCGCGCGTGGCCCAAGTGGACATTCGGCCCGAGGCGATCGGCCGGCGTACCTCGACCGACCTTGGCGTGGTCGGCGACGTCCGCTCCACCCTCGAGGCGCTGCTGCCGCAGATCAAGGCAGGGCGCGGCGACAAGCACCTTACAACCTGCGTGGCCCACTACCGCGACGCCTGCAAGGGGCTCGACGAGCTGGCCGGCGGCCGGCGCGGCGGCCGCGTGCACCCGCAGCATGTCGCCCGCGCCGTCAGCGAACTCGCCTATGACGACGCCATCTTCACCTGCGACGTCGGCCTGCCGACTGTCTGGGCTGCGCGCTACCTGACCATGAACGGGCGTCGTCGCCTGATAGGCTCGTTCTGGCACGGCTCGATGGCCAACGCGATGCCGCAGGCGCTCGGCGCGCAGGCCGCTTGCCCAGAGCGCCAAGTCGTCTCCCTGTTCGGTGACGGTGGCCTCACCATGCTGATGGGCGATCTGCTCTCGGCCAAGCAGCTTGGCCTGCCGATCAAGGTCGTGGTGTTCAACAACGGCGCGCTCGGCTTCATCGAGCTGAGCAGAAATCGTCCGGCTTCGTCGACACCGGCACCAGGCTCGACAACCCGGACTTTGCGGCGGTGGCGAACGCGGCCGGCATCCACGGCGTGCGCATCGACGACCCGGCCGACGTGGAGGCGAAGCTGGCCGAGGCGCTGGCCCATCCCGGGCCGGTGCCGATCGACGCCGTGGTCAACCGCATGGAGCTGGCGATGCCGCCGAAGGTGACAGCGGAGATGGCGAAGGGCTTTACGCTCTACATGCTGAAGGCGGTGATGAACGGACGAGGCGACGAGGTCGTTGAACTCGCCCGATCCAACCTTCTCCGCTAGCCGCGTGGTGTGGCCTGGCAGCCGGCCGCTGCCGTTGGAAACCGCTTGAAGGCCATGAGCCCAGGACTGCGGTTCCATGAAGTCGTGATCGAGGCGTGCGTGTTTGGGCGAGACGGATCGCAGTTCCGGGACGCTCGCTATGCTGCGCCCTTGGTGCCGAAGGAAGCCGCTCGTGCGGTTCGGCCTGGGTTCACCTCGATCGTCGCGATCTACCGTAAGCGTCTGGTCTGCATCGCGGGTGAAGCAGGTAGGCTTGTTTATCCACGCTCTGCAGGATGACTTTGCAGGAGGCAGACCTTCCAGAATCTGAAGTCCGCGTAGAAGTTGTGGGCGCTGTAGAAGTCGTGGAGATGATCGCTCATGGCGTTGCAGAAAGGGATGCAGTGGGGAGCGCATCAGGTACAGGATCGTCGTCTACACGGCCTAGAGAAAACTGTCCAGCGGCAGCAGTGTATGGCGTTGGAAGGCAACGATGATCGCCTCATCGTTGACGGACAAACCCTCGATTTTGGATCTTTGATCATGCTGTATCGCTCGACGGACCGCCTCAATATTCCCTTCCACTTCCGCCAAAGGATTGTACCAGCAAAACTGAGGACCGAACATCTAGCTGGTATGACCGTGAAACAGCGCTAATACGATCTCGACGAGGATCAGCACGACGATGGCAAGTTCCATTGCTGCTGCCCGGCCGCCCGATGCCTCGTTATAGAGAGCCGTGTAGGTGTCACGTATGATTGCGAGCTTGCGATCGACTGCTGCACTGACGACCCGGACACGGAACAGTTCCAGAGCAGCAGAGTAGATGCGCGCGAGATAAACGTCCTCCGTGACCTGAAGAGCGTTATCCACCTTTTCGGTCAACTCCGTAACCTCGGCAACCAAAGTATAGAGGCGACGCGCCAGGATCGCGAAGCGACGGGAGTTCAGCAAGCTTCCGATCCGATGTGTCTTCTCCACAAGATCGTACATACGGGGAAGTTCGTCATCAAGTAGTTCGTCGTAGAAGCGCATTTCGAGAAGCTGGGCATTTGCCACCTGAAGTACGTCCAATACGTCAGAGTCGCCTCGTGGCTCGTAGATAAAGGCGCGGTCCCAGGTCAGCACCGCCAGATCATCTAAATAATATGAGAAGCGCTTGCGCAACAGATCCGCTCTTGCGCCATCCGACAGGACCTGATGCTCGCCCGACAGGATCGGGACCAGATCAACCTCGCTCAACAGCGCGGCGCCTGTCATGGGCCGATCAAATGCTCGTACCACGGCAACGATGTAGTCTTCCTCCAGAACCGCTTTCGCCGGTCTGGTCAGAGCATGTCCCAGGACGCTCTGCAGGTGAGCGACCGTCTGGTTCCAGACCGGATGATCCGAGCTCGGCCCAAGCAACTCGTTGAAATGGTTCAAGCGCGCAGAAAATTCTTCCCAGGTCATATCCGATGCAGGCACCGAGACGGCAAGCGTCAAAACTCCGAAATCGAAAAGTCGGGCCGTCACGCTCGCGATTATCTCGACGTCCGGCAGGATCAACCGGATCGATTCCAACGGCAGCACAACCGGAGGAACGTCATACGACACCGCTTTTGGTGGCGTGGCGCTCAGACGCCTCCGGGCGCTGTCGCGCCCCGCCTGGGCACGCCAGATGCTTTCTGCCTGCACGAGATCCACAGCATGGGCGAAGTCGAAGAACCGGTAGGCGACGAGGTCGGCTGCGACCACCCGTAGCGTGTTCCTGGTCGGCAAAAGAAGGTGCCCTCCACTAAGTGTCCATGCTCAGAAAGACACGTTGCTGCCACTTTATGCTTTAACCACTGATCATGAACAGGCCGACGTCGGGTAGCGCAGATGTAAGTCGCTCGTTCTCCTCGGCAACGTCATGCTTCAACCAATCCGTAGCTGGGATCTAACCCAGGCTCCTGATGGACAATAGGGCCAGCTATGGCGCTACAACCTGACCGCCTGCCTTGATAAGAGAAAGAGCGAAATCGATGATGGCAGTGTCTAGATCCCGAGGGAGGCCAAACTTTTCTGCCTAAACACAAGCGGATCGACAGGAAGACCATCCCGGTAGAACGCAAGCTTCATCCAGGTCAAGCCGCATTGATGGAGACCGCCTGTTCAGACACGGCTTCTACTAAGCTCTGTTTTGCCTAGCTCAGTTGCTCCGACAAGATTGAGACAGTGGAACTACCGGGCCTGCATACAGGCCGTCACCATCTACCTGCTGGGGAAGATTGAAGAGCATACGGTCATAGCGACTGTGAATGCGGTTAGGCGCCAGACGGAACTTCTCGGACAGCCGCCGCGACGCGATAAGGCACCTGGACAAAGCCGGGATCTGAAGGGTTCAATACTGCAATCTTCACCCGTTCTTGGATACTGTTATGGATTTGGGGCCAGCAACGTCCTACCGGCGAGCAGGCGGCGGACGCCGCACGGCATCCAGCTGTAAACGGTCAAGCTGCCCGAGACCAGGCGCGGCTTCGTCCTGTCCCCACGCCGCCGGGTCGTGGAAGGCTCGCTTGCCTGGATGGCACGTTGCGTCGGCCTCGCCCGCGATTATGAGCGCCTACCGGAAACCGCCGTCGGACCGCACCTCGTCACCTTGCCCATGCTCCTGCTTCGACACGCCGCCGACTTGGCCACAGCGCATGACAGCCTCTAGAACAATCTCATCAGTAGAACATAGACGGAACCGGCCTCTGTGCGGCACATCTGCTGTTTCAGCTTCCAACTCCGGCCGATACCCCGGCGTCACGTCGAACCGTACATCCACGTCGCCGGAGAGCCCAAATTTCGTCGAAATCTGCCTCGGGAGGAGCCACAACCTCGAAATGACTATCTGGCGAGGCATGTGCCTCGATGCGTAGGAGCATCAGAAGCTCGCCATACCTCCAACATGGACGAAGATGGCCGCTAGATGACTTGTCTGAGCCCGATCTGTACAATTTCCACACGCGACTGTTAGTCCTGGAAGTGATGCATATCTATAATTCGAGTCGCTATCACGATTTTGAGATGTCAGCAACAGCTCGCGTGCCAAGTATTGTGGAATAAGAACCCGGAAACGCCGCTCTATTGCGCTGGTTAAGTCATTAAGAAGTCAAGTTCAGCAGACATACGGTCGTGGATGTCAATACCGCCTAAGCTTGGCCGTAGCGTCACCCTGTTCGGTATCATCGACTACGTGTTCAACGAATGCTGTGCGACCTACGGCGGCTTTGGCCCAATCGGTGATGTGCCATGGCCCATACGCCGAGCGGCGGGACCAATCCACGAACCGTCAGTTCCGACATGCCCATCAGCGGCTATGGCGGCCTATGCGTTACCTTCTGCTGCTTCCTATCCGGATCACCGGTCACATCGCCGACTCTCAGCTGGACGTTGGTCAACCTGGTGGGACATCAGCCGGATCGGCGGCGAAACAGGCGTCAGCCGTCCTGGTCCAGATGAACGGCGTCGGCGCCATGTCGGTCGGGTCGGTGCGGTCCCGATCGCGGCCTTCAGCGTAACGGTGCTGCGAAAGGCAGTTCGTTGCAGGCGGCGCGGCCGAAGCCGTTGCGGGCTGGGCAGTGCGATCCTACGGTCGCTCTCATGCCGCCGCGATCGCAACGTCCCGCGCCGTCGATCACCCGGGCCGTCCGGCAGCTCCAGGCAGGACGGCCGAACGAGGCGATAGAGCCGTTGCGCGAGGCAGCACTGCTGCATCCGGACAGTGCCGCGATCCAGCACGACCTCGGCCTGTCCTGTCTTGAGACCGGACGGTTCGCTGAGGCGGCCGAGGCGTTCCGCCGCGCGGTCGCCCTGCGACCTGCCGACACCGGTGCGCATTTCAGGCTGGGCCTGGCCTTGGAGCGCATGGGGGACCTGCGCGGCGCGATCCTGGCTTATGACGGAGCGACCAAGTTGTTGCCGTCGCTGGCCGAGGCCTGGTTTCGTGCCGGGGCGCTTGCCTTCACGCTGGGTCACCGCGGGGAGGCGATCGGCTGCTTCCGTCGCGCCGCTGCAGCGGGACGCAGGAACAGCTTCGGTCGGCTGGGCGAGGCACGGGCGCTGCTGGCGGAAGGGCATGACCGGGACGCCGAGCGCGTGCTGCGGCACCTGCTGGCGCGCGACCCACGCCACGCGGCGGCTCACGACCTGCTTGGCAACGTCCTGGCCGACGACGGGCGTTTCACCGAGGCGCGGACATGCTTCGCGCGCGCCGTGGCCGACGAGCCGCTGATGGCTGGCAGCTACTACGACCTGGTCCGGTGCCGGCGCGTGACGACCGCCGATGCCGACCTGCTGCCTGGGATGCAGGCGGCGCTTGCCCTACCCGGGCTGCAGACGGAGCAGCGGATCCGGGTGCACCTAGCCATGGGCAAGGCGCAGGACGACTTCGGCGATCACCGGGCCGCGATGGATCAGTTTGACAAGGCCGACGCGGTCCGCCGTACCCTGATGCCGTTCGACGCGGCGCTGTTCGATCGGCAGGTGGACCGCCTGATCTCGCTGTTTCCGGTTGAACGGTTCGCATCCTCCGCCCCGCCCGGCCACAGCCAGGCGATCCCGGTGCTGATCATGGGCATGCCGCGCTCCGGGACGACGCTGACCGAGCAGGTCGTTTCAAGCCATTCGCAGGTCAGCGCCGGCGGTGAGCTCAACTTCTGGAACGAGCGCGGCGTCGCCTGGCTGGCGGCGGGCTCCGGTTTGCCGGACGGGGCTCCGCTCGACGCTGATGCCGTGGCCCGGCTTGCGTCCGACTACCTGGCCCTGCTGCGTGAGACCGCCCCCGGTGCCGTGCGGGTCACCGACAAGATGCCGTTCAACTTTCTCTGGGCCGGGCTGATCCACCTCGTCTTCCCGCAGGCAGTCCTGCTCCACTGCCGGCGCGCGGCAATCGATACGGCCCTGTCGATCCACCAGACCCTGTTCAGTCCCCGGCTTGCGCTCCCGACCGGCGGGATGGAGCTGGTGCGCTACGTGCGGGCCTATGAGCGCCTGACCGCGCACTGGCGCCGTGTGCTGCCGGCCGACCGGTTTGTGGAAATCGACTACGAGGAGCTGACTGGTGTCCCGGCGGCGACCATCCGGCGCGTCATCCAAGCCTGCGGCCTTCCTTGGGAAGATGCCTGCTTGCGTCCCGATCTCAACCCGCGTGCGATCAGGACGCCGAGCCGTTGGCAGGCACGGCAGCCGATCTACCGTGACGCAGTCGCCAAGTGGCACCGCTACGAACCCTGGCTTGGTCCGCTAGGCGTGCTGCTGCACGCAGAAGCAAGCACATGACCGCGTATTGCCTGGTGGGCGATCATCACAGGTTCATGTGCTTGTCACACTGCTGGGCCATGCTGCGCGGGTAAGCGTAGCGTCGGTCGCTCCGTCAGGGGCGACCACGCGGGCATAATCGCTCAGCCGCCATCCAGCCCACTATTCGTTACCTGACAGCAACCTGACGAACGACGCATGGGAAAAAGATGTCCCGAACCAATCGCCTTCACCCGCTCGCGGGTCTGCTCGCGACCTGGCTGGCGGCCCCGGCTCTTGCAGCGCCGTCGCAGCAGTTTCCCACCTACACCGTCGGCCCGCAGCCGGACGGCTCGATCGTCGTCAGCAACGGCACGGTCATCACGCCGGCCGGCATACAGGTCAACCTCGGCAGCCCGGTCCGGGCCAAGGCGGTCGCATTCAACCCGAACCCGCAGAGCCACACCGCGGCGGTGCTGACAGAAGGCGCCTCCACCGCTGCGGTACAGTTGTTTGACACTCGCACCGGCCAGGTGCTGCAACATTATCTGCCATTCAAGGACAGCTCCGGCAGCTATGCCGGCATCGCCTATTCGCCGGACGGCAAGCGTCTGATCCTCAGTCAGGATAACAGCTACGTCACGATGGCGAACGTCGGCAGGAACGGCCTGCTGACCGATGCTGCGCATGTTTCGGTGCCGCCCGACACCTCCTTCATTACCTGCTTCCCGAACAGCCCGATCGGCGACTACGGCGAGCCCTGCGGCCAGCTCTACACCACGTCCACCTCGTATCCGGGCGGCTTGGCCTTCTCGCGCAACGGCAAGACCGCCTACGCCCTGCTTGACCAGAACAACACGCTGGCGGCGATCGACCTGTCCCAGCCCACGCCGTCGATGGTCAGCCAGATCCGGGTCGGCAACGCGCCCAACAGCATCGTGGTTGACGGCAACACGGCCTATGTCAGCAACGAGGGCGGTCGTGTCGCGACGGCGAACGACTTCCAGGTCCTGTCCGGCGGCACGCCGATCGTGGCGGATCCGACCG
Source organism: uncultured Acetobacteraceae bacterium (assembly GCA_964249915.1). Taxonomy (GTDB): domain Bacteria; phylum Pseudomonadota; class Alphaproteobacteria; order Acetobacterales; family Acetobacteraceae; genus Lichenicola. The sequence continues at coordinate 20,840 of CAXUEL010000009.1, forward strand.
ACGGCTTCTCAACCACAGGCACCGTGTCGGTGGTGGACCTGGCGGCCGACAAGGTCGTCGCCACCATCCTGACGGGTCTGCATCCGACCGGCATGGCCCTATACGGTCCCTATCTACTGGTGTCCAATACCTACGACGATACGATCTCGGTGATCGACCGGCGTCTCAACCGCGTCGTGCGTACGATCTCGCTCAAGTTCCCGTTGCCGGTGCCGGGCAAGGGACTGCCCTTCGCGGGCGGGCCGACGGCGATCGCCGTGGACGAGCTGCGCGGCATCGCCTACGTGGCGCTCTACAACGCCAATGCGGTCGAAGTGGTCAACCTCAGCGGTGCGGCGCCGACCCCCTTCCTGGGCCTGATCCCGGTCGGCTACGCACCGGGATCGCTGACGCTTGACCCCGCGACCAACCAGCTCCTGGTCGCCAACGACAAGGGCATCGGGACGCAGGGCTCGCTTGGCACTGCCCACGGCGTAACCAGCTTCAACAGCCATCAAGACACCGGCACGGTGAGCATGATCCCGCTGGGCAACCTGCCCCACCAGATCTTCGACGACACCGTGCGGGTGGCCGAGAACAACCATTGGGACCGGCTGGCCAACTACCTGTCCGCAGGCTTCGCCAACCCGAACGCGGCGCCGGTGGCGATCCCCGCCCATATCGGCGAGCCGTCAACCATCAAGCACGTCTTCCTGATCGTGCGCGAGAACCGGACCTACGACCAGATGCTGGGTGACGTCGCGGCCGGCAACGGCGATCCGTCGCTTGCGATCTTTGGCGGCCAGGACACGCCCAACGTGCACAACCTGGTGCAGCGGTTCCCGCTGCTCGACAACTTCTACGATCCGAGCCGCCAATCCGCCGATGGCCATCAGTACATCACCGAGGCGGTAGCTCCCTACGCGGACGACATCCAGTCGCCGGATTGGGTGCGTAGCTACCCGGGCGGCAACGCCGGCGACAGCCTGGCCTATCTGCAGCGGGGCTTCATCTGGTCGCAGGCCGTCAATGCCGGGCTGCGCACCAAGCTCTACGGCGAGTACGTCGAGAACGAGAACTTCCCGACCTCGCTCGGCCACCCGAACTGGTCGCAGTTCTATGCCGACAGCCAGGCCTTCGAGGCGGGCAGAGAGCCGACACTCAAGTATCAGAACGCGATCGTCACCGAGTCGTCGGTGCCATCGGTGGAGTCGCTGCTGATCAAGAACTTCCCCGACTTCGACCTGGACATCCCCGATCAGTTCCGGGTGGACATCTGGCTCCAGGACTTCAACGCCGACCTCGCACGGGGCACGGTTCCCAGCCTGAGCATCCTGTGGATCATGTGCGATCACACCGGTGGTCCACCCACGGTTCATGCCGAGGAGGCCGACAACGATCTCGCGGTCGGCCGAATCATCGACGTCGTAAGCCACAGCTCGATATGGAAGGACTCCGTGATTTTCATGGAGGAGGACGACGCGCAGGATGGCGTCGACCATGTCGACGGGCATCGCAGCCCTGGCTACATTGTCAGCCCCTGGGCGTCGCAGTATCGCCCGACCGACCACACGACCTACACCCAGGTGAACATGACCCGGACGATCGAGCAGATCCTGGGCCTGCCGCCGATGAACCAATTTGACCTGCTGGCGACGCCGATGTTCACCGACTTCACCAACACCCCGAACTATGCGCCGTGGACGCACCTGCCGAACCTGGTGCCGCTGGACATGGGGGTGACCACGCAGCAGGCGTTGAACGACCGCACGAAGGCCGGCGTGTTGAAGGCCGCATGGGCGAAGATGAAGCTCAGGATGTTTGCAGGCAAGGCGAACAAGGCCGACTCCGTCGATCCCTACACGCTGAACCACTACGACTGGTATGCCGCAACGGGTTTCATGCGACCCTACCCGGGCGAGAAGACCGTGCGTCCGCCCCAGGAGTTCGCGCAGCGCATAGCGCACCCGAACTACGACATCGACGACTAGATGGTTGGTCCTGGCAGCTGATCCAACGGCAAGAAGCGTCGGTTGCGACGCTGCAGGAGGTGGGGCGACGACACGATGTTGCGCATCCCGGCCAGCCTAGCGACCGCGGCCGTTCGGTTCGGTGGAGGCGCTGATCGTCATCCCGGCCAGGTCGCGCCTGCTGGCCCTAATCCTGCTGCCGCCGCTCGACTGGTGACTTTCGCTTCGGAAGACGATGATGAAGGCGAGCCCGCTGACCATGATAGCCCTCGGCCTTTCCCGATCGCCTGCAACGACGACCTTGTGCGGTGCAGGCGTGCGGCGAGGCCGTTTCGAAGGTAGCGGACGGCGTGAGCGATATTGCGACCGCCCATGACAAATCTTCGAACCAAGCCGGCCACCGGTCAGGCCACGTAGCCGCCGGCGATCCAGCTAGGACCGGCAGTCGCCAGTCGTGTCATTCGACTGCCTCGATGGTCGAACCCACGGCGTTCCTGATCGCCAGAACAGGGCGAAGGTCCTCTCGTGCGCAGATCCGCCCGTGATCCAGCCGCACCATCTGGTCCATTCCGGCCAGTGCCTGCGTGCGGTGCGTAATCAGAAGCGTGGTGCGGCCCTGCATGAGCGTCGCCAGGCCGTTCAGCACGACCCGCTCGGAGGAGGCATCCAGGCCTTCGGTCGGTTCGTCCAGCAGCAGGATCGGCGCGTCCTTCAGGAAGGCGCGTGCGATCGCCAGCCGCCGCGTCTGGCCGCCCGAGAAGCGGGCACCGTTCTCGCCGACCACGGTGTCCAGCCCCTCCGGCAGGGCCGCGACGTCAGCCTCGAGGTAGGCACACCGCAGCGCCCGCAGCAGGTCGGCGTCGGTGGCGTCCGGCCGGGCCAGCAGCAGGTTCTCGCGGATGCTGGTGTTGAACAGGTGCGTCTGCTGCGCCACCACGCTGAACAGCCCGCGCACCGTCTCGCCGCGGAGCGACGCCACCGGCACCCCGCCGATCGCGACCTCGCCTGCCTGGTGCTCCCAGAACCGCAGCAGAACGGCGAGCAGGCTCGACTTGCCCGAGCCGCTCGCGCCGACGATGCCGAGCCTGCCACCCTGCGGCACGTCGAGGTCGATGCCGTCGAGCGCCCAGGGCGAGCCAGGATCATACCGCATCCGCACGCCCTGCATGTGCAGGTCGAACTTGCCAGGCACCGGCGCCTCGCACGCAGGCTCAGCTACTGCGGGCTCGGCATCGACCAGGGCGAAGATCCGTGCGGCCGCGGCCAGCGTCTCGCCCAACGCCTGGAAGGCCGCGGGCAGCGGCGCCACGGCCTCGAAGCTGGCCAGCACGAGAAACGCCACCATGGCGAGGTCAGGCCCGGACAACCGGCCGTCGCGCACCGCTGGGATCGCTACCAGCAGCGCGCCCCACAAGGCCAAGGCTGCGACCAGGCCGGAGAGCGCCGTCGACACGATGGTGAGCCGGGCCTGCCGGCGCTGCTCGCGCACGAGCGATCGGCCCAGGGTGTCGATCTCCGCCTGGCGGCGTTCGATCGCGGAGTCGACGACGAGCTCGCCGAGGCCGCGCACCGTGTCTGACACCGTGCTCCGCAGCTCGGCACGGATCGCCACCACCCGCTGCCCGGGCCCACGTCCGAGACCCCTGGCCGCCAGCGGCAGCGCCACCCCGGCACCTACCAGGCAAGCGACCAGCACCAGCGCAGCGGGGCCGCTGAACAGGGCGAGGAAGCCTGTCAGCAGCACCGTAGTCGCCAGTGCGGCCAGGGTGGGAGCCACCACCCGGAGGTAGAGATTATCGAGGCTGTCGATATCGGAGCGGATCCGGCTCATCAGGTCGCCGCCGCGATGACGCTGCAGCCGAGCCGGCGCCAGCGGCTCGAGGCTGGCGTAGAACCAGGCGCGCAGCGATGCCAGTAGCCGGAAGGTCGCCTCGTGGGTCACCAGCCGTTCGCAGTAGCGGCCGCCGGTGCGCAACAGGGCGAGGCCGCGGATCGCGGCGGCCGGCGCGAAATACTCGATCGGCACGGGCCCCAGACCCGACAGCGCCATAGCGGTGATAAACCAGCCCGACAGCGCCAGAAGCCCGACGTTGGACAAGATGACCAGCACGTTGAGCGCGATGCCGCCGGCGAGCCAACCGGCATACGGGCGGTAGAACCGCAGAAGCCGTGCCAGCGTGCTCATGCGACGGCGTCGGTCGGCGGGCGCACGAGGCGGCCAGCGTCGAGCACGAGGACCTGGTCGGCATGGCGCACGCTGGCCTCGTCATGCGCGATCACCAGGGTGGCGCGGGTTGCGGACAACATCCGGACGGACTCGGCGATGCGGTCAGCCAGCACCGCATCGAGCCCGGCGGCAGGCTCGTCCAGCACAAGCAGGTCGGCTTCCTTCAGGAAGACGCGGGCGAGAGCGATGCGCTGTATCTCGCCGCCCGAAAGGCCCTGGCCGCGATCGCCAAGCACGGTGTCGTAGCCATCCGGCAGCCCGGCAATAAGCTGGTCGGCGCCGGCCAGCGTGACCGCACGACACACCGCCTCCTGGTCGGCGTCCGGCCGACCGAGCCGGATGTTGTCCAGCACCGAGCCGTGGAACAGGGTCGGGCGCTGCGGCAACCAGGCGATGCGGCGGCGCCAGGCCTCGGGCGCGATCAGATCGAGGTCGACGCCATCCACCAGCACTCTGCCGCTCGACGGCGGCGTGAAGCCGAGCAGTAGCTCGGCCAGCGTGGTCTTGCCTGATCCGGACCGGCCGACCAGGGCCATGCAGCGGCCACGCTCCAGCACGAGGTCGATGCCGGCCAGCACCGGGGTGGCACCGTGGCTGAACCCCACCCTCTCGAGACGCACGCTGCGCACCACGTCGCGCGGCACGGCCGTGCGGTTCGACGGCACCCGCTGTAGCGGCACCTCCAGCAACGCCACGATCGCCTCGGCAGCGCCGATCGCCTCCATCCGGGCGTGGTATTGCGTGCCCATCGAGCGCAGCGTCCGGTAGAACTCGGGCACGATCAGCAGCACTGCCAGGCCCGGCAGCAGACGCAGCTGGCCGTAGTAGAGCCGGAAACCGATATAGACCGCGACCATGGCGATGCTGATGGTGGCCAGGAACTCCAGCGCCAGCGACGACAGGAACGCCACCCGCAGCACTGCCATCGTGGCGCGCCGGTACTCGTCCGACATCTCGGCAACGGCCCGGATCTCGGCGCGGCTGGCGTTGAAGAGCTTGAGTGTGGTCAGTCCCTCGATGGCATCGAACACGTGTCCGCTCATCCGCGCCAGCGTGCGCCACTGCGCCTGATTCAGCGCCTCGGCACCCTTGCCGATGATGATCATGAACAGCGGCACCAGCGGCGCCGTGAGCACCATGATCAGCCCCGATACCCAGTCGGTCGGGATCACGAAGGCCAGGATCGCCAGGGGCACGAACACGACCAGCGCACTCTGCGGCAGGTAGCCGGCATAGTAGCGGCCGATGCTTTCGACCGCGTCAAAGACCGTACCAGCAACTTCGCCGGTGCGCTGCAGCCGGGACCAGGAGGGCCCGAGCGCTACCACATGTGCCTGCAGCCGCGCCCGCACCAGCAACACGATGCGTGCACCGGCCTCGAAGGCGACCGCGTCCGACGCGACGGAGGCGAGGGCACGCAGCAGAAAGGTCACGAGCAGTGCCAGCAGCCATGGCCGGACAGCGTGCAGGCCGGCCTGGTCGATCACCACCGCGTCCACTATGCGGGCCAGCAGCCAGGCCTGCGCGATCAGCACGACGCCGCCGAACGCCCCGCTGGCAATTGCGACGGCAAGCGGCCCTCGCGCCTCGGCCTTCTGGCTTCGTAGCCACCGCTCCAGCAGCTTCGCGGTCGCCCGCGGCATCGGCGCCGCGTGCGCGGTCACGGGCCGGATCCTCCTGGCTGCGCTGCTAGGCGCCGCCATTCGCCACGGACCAGGAGGCCGAACATCGACAAACTGATCAGGAAGACCGCCGCCGCCGCCCAGACCAGGTTGACCGGCATGCCGAAGATCACGCCGCCGAGGCCGAAGCCGACCACCGGGCCGATCAGGAAAAGGGCGAGGCCGCGCAAGTTCCAGGCAACCTGCACAGCCAGCTTCCGGCGATCCAGGCCCTTGGATGCGAATGCCGTCATGTGTGATAGGAGGCCAGCTTGGCGACCCGCGCCCGGAAAACCCAGATCTGGTACCAGTTATACATCAGGGTGACCGGAAACAGCCCGCCGATCGTGAACAGGAACGTGCCGAGCGAGATCTCCCGGCTGGCGGCGGAGTCGACCGTCCAGGTATGCGGTATCATCGCTGGATAGATCGTGGCGATCAGCCCGCCGGCCATGATGACGATGGTAGCGTCGAGCCAGAGCAGCGCCGCCAGGTCGCGCTCGCCGTTCATCGCCCGCCGCATCAGGATCGTGGTCGCGATGGCCGCGACCGGGATCGGCGCCCAGGCCCAGGCGTAGGCGCCGAGCCAGGCGTCGGACGCCCACCGGAAGTTCAGGATCATGAACAGCACCGAGAGGGGCACGGCAGCCAGCGCGCCGTAGAACACCATGTTGGTCCAGCGCGCAGCGCGCTCGCGGACCGGCTCCTGCGGCTCGAAGCGGGCGCGCACGAACAGGCCCCCGGCCAGCGACACCGCCATGACGGCGGCGAAGCCCACCCACAGAGTGAACGGGCTGAGGAAGCGGAACGTGCCGCCGGCATAGACCGGGATTCCGCCCGGCCCCGAAACCAGCGGGAAGCCCTGCAGCACGGCACCCACCGCCATTCCGCCGAAGAACGTCACCACCAGGCTCGACAGGCCGAACGCGTAGTCGGTGAAGCGCTTCCAGCGGGGCTCGGCCAGGTGTCGGAACTCCAGGGCCAGGGCGCGGGTCAGGATGCCCCAGAGCACCAGTGCCAGCGGCACCATCAGGTACGGGAACGCCGAGCCGTAGACGAACGGGAATGAGCCGAACAGGATGCCGCCCGCCACGATCAGCCAGGTTTCGTTCGCGTCCCAGGTGCCGGCCATCGCCTGCATGATGGCAGCACGTTCGTCCTCGTGCGGCACGAACAACGAGAAGATGCCGGCCCCGAGGTCAGCGCCATCCAGCACGATGTAGAGCAGGATGCTGAAGGCGACCGCGAGCCACCATCCGATTGCCAGGATGTGCTGGGTATGGTTGAGCGCTTGCACGACAAGCCTTTCCAGGATCGGGTGTCAGGCGGGAGAAAAACGGCCGGGACCGGCCGGACGCTCGGCCTTCGGCGTTTCCCGGTCGCCCTTGCCGCCATGGGCGGGGGTGCCGAGGTTTTCGGTGCCCCCGCTCAGGACCGGACTGGTCATGTTCGGTCCCTGGCGGATGATCTTGCTCAGGAACCACCAGGTGCTGCCCCAGACCACCAGCTCGAAGAACATGTAGCCCACGAGCCATCCCGCCTCGGCGGCGACCGACATGTGGCTGACACCCTGCGACGTGCGCATCACGTTGAACACCACCCAGGGCTGCCGCCCGACCTCGCGTGTCCACCAGCCGACCCAGACGCTGATGTAGGGGAGCGCCGCGGCGGCGACAGTCGCACGCAGGAACCAGATGTTGGCAGCCGAACGAATGTCGAGCCGGCGGCGGAACACCAGCCAAGATCCCCAGAGCGCGATCGCCACCATGCCGAAGCCGCAGGCGACCATGACGCGGAAGCCGTAGAACGGGATCAGCATTGGCGGACGGTCCTGGGCCGGAAACTCATCCATGCCGCGGACGCGGCCGTTCCAGGTATGGGTTTCGAGCAGGCTGAGCACATGCGGGATCTTGATCGACCACAGCAGCCCGTCGTTCGCGGCGTTCGGCCAGGCGACCACGTTCCAGGCGTTGTTGACCGAGCCGTCCGGCTTGTTGGTGTGGTAGTGACCCTCCATCGCGGCGAGCACGGTCGGCTGGTCATCCGCAACCGTGACACCCATTGAGTCGCCAAGCCAGACCTGCAGCGGCGCCACCACCAGCAGCGCCAGCATCACCGACTTCAGCGAGCGCTTGAACGTGGAGACGTGCAGGCCCTTGAGCAGATACCAGGCCGAAACCGCGGCGACCACCGCGAGACCCTCCTCGAAAGCAGCGACCAACATGTGCGGAAAGGCGTAGATCACGTCCGGATTGAAGATCGCCTTCCACCAGCTTGCCACCGCGAAGACGCCATGGCTGAGCGTGACGCCGGTAGGCGTTTGCATCCAGGAGTTGGCGACCAGGATCCACATCGCCGAAAGGGCCGAGGACAGCGCCACATTGAAGGTCGCAAACAGGTGCATGCCGCGGCTGATCTTGCCCCAGCCGAAGATCATGAGCCCAATGAAGCCGGCCTCGTACATGAAGGCGGTGATGGTCTCATAGCCCAGCACCTGTCCGAAAAAGGGACCAGCTGCCTGGCTGAACGGCCCGTACAGGATGCCGAACGCCAGCTCCATGGTGATGCCGGTGGCGACGCCGGCCGCGAAGTTGACGATCAGCAGCCGTTCGAAGAACCGAGTGAGCCGATACCAGTGGTCGTCGTCGGTGCGGATCCAGAGCAGCTCGCCGATGAACATCATCGCGGCCAGCCCGATCGTAAGAGGAGGGTAAAGGATGTGGAGCGTCGTGATCCACCCGAAATCGAGCCGTGCCAGCAGCACGGAAAGCGAATTCTCAGTCATGTCTCGCTCGTCCTGGCAGGGCGAATGTTCGTATCAAACACGCTTACGCTGCACTGCACAATAGTCGATATGGCACTCATAGATCTCGCCTGCGCATCACCTTCCTGTGAGACGGAAGACGTCCTGCGGAACCCGTGCAGAAGGGGCTGTAGGCGCTCGCGCTGGTAGTATCAGGTCAGGAATTTCCGACAGAAGCAGCCTGTGCTGGCGACGATATCTTAGCCATCTTGGTCCAGATGAACAGCTCTGGCGACGTGTCAGTCTGGAACCGTTAGCGTTTGAACGCCTGTTGAACCTGACGGCGGGTGACCGCCCGGCGGCCCCACGGGCTCACGCGGCACGCAGGGTTCCGGTGAAGGCGTGGACGGCGCTGGCCATCTTCCGGCACTGCTCGGCGAGGCTGGTCGACGCGTCGCGTCCGGCGACCGCGGCGGCGCCGGTGTCGCCGGCCATGCTCGCCAGGGCCGTCAGGCTCGAGGAGATCTGCCCGGTGCTGGCGGCCGCGTCCTGGGCGGCCTGGGCGATCTCCTGCGTCGCAGCACCCTGCTGCCCGACCGCGGCGGCGACCGCGGCGGTGATCCCGCCGAGATCGGACACGATCCCGGCGATGCCGTCGATCGCCGAGGCGGCGTCGGCGCTTTCCTGCTGGATCGCCATGATCTGCGCCTTGATGTCGCCGGTCGCGCCGGAGGTCCGGATCGCCAGGTTCTTGACCTCGCTCGCGACCACGGCAAAGCCCCTGCCCGCCTCGCCGGCCCGCGCCGCCTCGATGGTCGCGTTCAGCGCCAGCAGGTTGGTCTGGCCCGCCACCGCGCTGATCAGCTGCACCACGTCGTCGATCCGCGCCGCCGTGTCGGTCAGGCGGATGAAGCGCAATGAGGGCTGCTGCCAGAAAGATCAAGATATTCTCAACCCCCACCCGCGCGTTTAGGAATTGTTGAGTTGTTTGGTCGAAGGTCGGGTGATGAGCCGCGAACTTTCCTTCTACCTGAACCTGATCCGGCTATGCGCCTCGTTAAGCGTTTTCCTCGGCCACTGCACGTGGCTATGGACGCCGGGGCTGTTCGAGCCGTTCCGGACCTATGGCTTTGCGGATGCCGTTCTCGCCTTCTTCGTCCTGTCCGGCTTCGTGATCGGCTACGCCGTCGACCGGAAAGAGCCGACGCCTTGGATCTACGCGGTGAACCGTGCAGCACGGATCTACTCGGTGGCTCTGCCGGCGTTGCTGTCCACCTTCCTGCTCGACACGCTCGGCCGTCATCTTTGCGCCGGTCTCTACAGTGCGAGCTGGGGCTACAGCACGATGCACCCGGAGCGGCAGTTCCTGCGCTCGCTTTTCTTCGTCAACGAGATCTGGTGGTGGCGCTCGTCGCCGGGGTCGAACGGGCCGTTCTGGTCCCTGGCCTACGAGGTCTGCTACTACGTGGCCTTCGGGATAACAGCGTTCATGAAGGGCCGTAGACGCTTCCTCGCGGCGGCCGCCGTGCTCACAGTCGCCGGCCCGATGGTCGCGGTGCTGTTCCCGGTCTGGCTGCTCGGCTACGGCTGCTACCGCTTGAGCGTGAGAGGCGCGGTGGGACAGAGGGCGGGATGGCTGCTCTGCGTCGGCTGCCTCGTGCTCGTGGTGCTGTTCGAGGCCTGGGCAACCAACGATGGACTGCGCCTGCATCCGGCACCGTTGTTCGCCCATCGCTGGCAACTACTCCAGGACGGTGTGGTCGCGCTCTGCCTGGCGGGGCACCTGCTCGGAGCGCAGGCCATCGCACCTTCCCTGGCCCCGGTGGTCCGTGTCCTGTCGCGGCCGGTCAACTGGGCGGCAGGTGCGAGCTTCACCCTATACCTGTTCCACTTCCCCATCGCCCAGTTCCTTGCGGCGCTGGATCCATGGCCGCGCGATTCCTGGCCAAGCGTCGCCCTGATCCTGGGGGGAACGATCGTCCTGGTGCTCCTCGTGGCTGAGTTGACGGAACGGCGGAAGGAGATCTGGCGGCGAGGCTTCTCGCAGGCTGTCCTGCTGCTCCGGCGTGGCCTGCATTCGCTCGATACCTGGATGTCTCGGCCAGCATGAGGACGCCTCGGCCGCGGCGTCCAGCCTGATGCTGAGCGCGCTGTTGACGCCTGTGATCGTGCCGCCGGTAAACCTCCTCGTGTTGGCTTTGCTGTCGCTCTTGCTGCGCCGGCGGCGACTTGCAGCACTCCTCCTCGCAACGCTTCTGCTGCTCGCGCTCCCGCTTGCAAACCGGGTGCTCACGAATGGCCTCGAACGCGGTCTGGGACCAGCCGATGCTTCCGCCGCACAGGCGATCCTCATCCTGGGCGGCGACCTCGATCGCGATGCGGCAGGAGAGATCGTGCCCGGATCGCTTACTCTGGAACGTCTGCGGGACGGCGCGATCCTGGCGCGCGCGACCCAGCTGCCGATCGCCGTGACAGGCGGACCGGCCTGGCCGGGCGGCACGCCGGTCGGGATCGTGATGGCTCGGAGCTTGCGCGAGGACTTCGGTGTGAAGGTGCGCTGGGTCGAGAGCCGCTCCCTCGATACCTGGGAGAACGCACGAGACAGCGCCGCCCTGCTCCGACCGGATCGGGTCCGCACCGTGCTGGTGGTGACTCATGCCTGGCACATGCGGCGCAGCCTGCTCGCCTTCCGGCAGAGCGGCCTCGTTGCCGTTCCCGCACCGGTCTGGCGCCGCGGCTATCCCGGCACCTCTTTGCTGGCTGCGCTCATGCCGCGCGCGACGACCTGGGAAGATAGCTACTTCGCCCTGCACGAGTGGATCGGGCTGATCTGGTATGGCCTGCATGATCGCTAAGCTTGTAGAGGCAACGAGTTGAGGCGATGGCTTGTCGGAACCAAGAATTTAACGAAACAGTAGGAACACAGTATCAGGAGTATAAAGCTGAAGCGGATGGTATCGGTCCGCTTCGACCTGATCGGGTCGAGGTCGTTCTCGGTTGATTCCAGCTCAGCGTCATATTTGTGCAATGACCCCGATATGATCCCGCTCGCGACCGGTCGGATTGTTCGGATGGCGTAGCCTGCGGTCGCAGCGTCTCCCAGCCGTCCGTCATCCGGTCCCCACGCTTCCAGAGAGGGTTTCCTTCTCCGCAACCGCTATGCCGGGAAAAACCGGTTCGCGGGGCGCGATAGGCCGAGATGGTCGCGCAGGGTGCAACCTTCATATTCGGTGCGGAACAGGCCTCGGCGCTGCAACTCCGGGATCAGCATGTCGACCACCGCATCCAGACCGCCGGGCAGCCAGGGGAACATGACGTTGAACCCGTCCGATCCTTCCTCGGACAGCCATTGCGCCATCTCGTCCGCAACCGAGGCTGGCGTGCCGACGAAGGCGAGGCCGGCATAGCTGCCCGCCTTCTGCGCCAGCTGCCGGATGGAAAGGTTCTCCCGCCGTGCCAGGGCGATGATGTTCTCGCGCTGTGTCTTGCTCGCATTGGTCTCCGGGATCTCGGGCAAGAGGCCGTCCGGATCGAAGCCGGAAACATCGTAGTCGAGGAACTGGTTCAGCGTGCCGATGCCGCTGTCATAGTGGACCAGGCTGTCGAGATGCGCGCGCTGCGCTTTCGCCGCCTCCAGGCTGTCGGCGACCACGACGAACGCGGCCGGCAGGATCTTCAGGCTGCCAGGATCACGCCCGACCGCCTGCATGCGTCGCTTGATGTCGGCGTAGAACGACCGGCCCGCTTCCAGCGTCGGCGTCGATCCAAAGATGACCTCCGCGGTCTCGGCTGCAAGCTGCCGCCCCGCCTCCGACGCACCCGCCTGGACGATCACCGGCCGGCCCTGTACCGGGCGGGCGATGTTGAGCGGCCCGCGCACCGACAGGCTCGGCCCCTTGTGGTCGAGCACGTGCATCCGCGACGGGTCGACATAGATCCCCGACGCCACGTCGCGCGGAAAGGCGTCGTCAGCGAAGCTGTCCCACAGGCCGGTGACCACGTCGTAGAACTCGCGCGCCCGGACATAGCGGGCGTCGTGGTCGATGGCGGTGTCGTAGCCGAAGTTCAGCGCCGCGTCCGGGTTAGCGGTGGTGACGATGTTCCAGCCTGCCCGGCCCCCGCTGATGTGGTCGAGCGAGGCGAAGCGGCGTGCGATGTGATAGGGTTCGTCGAAGGTGGTCGAGGCAGTCGCCACCAGGCCGATGCGCTCGGTGATGCCCGACAGCGCCGACAGCAGGGTGAACGGCTCGAACGAGGTGACGGTATGGCTGCGCTTGAGCGCGTCCACCGGCATGTTGAGCACCGCGAGATGGTCGGCCATGAAGAAGGCGTCGAACTTGGCAGCCTCCAGACGCCGGATGAAGTGGCGGAGGTGATGGAGGTTGAAGTTGGCGTCGGGATGGGCACCCGGGTAGCGCCAGGCTCCCGTATGGATGCTGACTGGCCGCATGAAGGCGCCTAGATGCAGGATCCTGGATTTGGCCATCTGCTCTTTTTCCCGTTCCCCTGGCGCCAGACCATCCTCGACCGGAAGCGGCACCTGTTCCTGACACTACCATGTCCGAGGTGGTGATTACGCCGGCCGGTCACGAGGCCGTTGTGGCAATCCCCGGAGTCTTACCAGACAATGGATCTGATCGGGCCAAGCTGAAGCCGACCAGGACGGGAACGTTGCCTGCTCACGTCCTTGCGGCATGGTCCAGCTGTATGTCCGCCTGCGCACGCGTAGCAGATGAGGCAGGCATCCTCTCGAACTTCCGGCGGCGCTGCCATGACGATCCCAATCCATTCATGGAACTGAATCACGTCCGCTACCTCATAGGGATCCTGTCGTGGGTCGGCGCTATCGCAACCTGGCGTCACCCATCCGGACGCCACCTTGCCCCGGTATCCGATCCGGCACGATCTCGTGGCAGACACGGTCGCTGCTCCAGAGGCCGACAGGAAACGCTCATGGGTCGGGCCCGAGGCAGCCCACAGGTTCCGACCAGGTCGTCGTTCTGAGTATAGGCAAACAGGTCCTCGCCCTCGCCGGTCACGATGTAGGCGTCGTCCTGGATGCCGAGATCCCGACCCTCGAACACGGACCGGAGCGGCACTGCCACCGGCACGTGCCGGGTCCAGGTCGGCGCGATGCGCCGCGCCGCGCCGGCATCCAGCAGGACCTGCACGAACGGAGGCGCCGATGCCCCGGCCGGACCATCGTCCAAGTAGGCCCGGACGGTGGGCGTTCCCATCGGGCAGGCATCCGTCACGGGAGCCGTGATGTCGTGGAAGCGCCTTGGGAAGCTCCCGGTCGGCGCCCAGACCTGCCGGATTGGCATCCCGACCGAGTAGCCGAAAAGCCATTCGATGCCTGCGCACCAAAGCGGTCGCAGCGCACCGCCAGGGGTACTTTATGCCTTGTCTGGAACAAGAGAATGTTACCGAAGTGGAAGCCGGATCGAGAACGGCAAGCGGTCGACACGAGCCGGATGAGCCATTTGCCTCTCCACCTTCCTGCTGAGCTGCGTTGCCGGCAAGCCGCCGCGCTTGTTGCGGTCCTTGGAGTGATGGTCGCGGTGACGGGTCCAGCCCTAGCTCAGCGTGCAGGTGCTCCGTTCACCGGCAACCTGGTTCCGCAAGGGTCCCCTCTCCCGCACATCGAGTCCGAACAACGTCCGGAGACGGCTCCTGATACGGGACTGCGGGAGCCGGTCGGGCCGGCTGCGGTGCCGCACGCTTCCGTCACGATCTGCAGCGTGACGATCATCGGTGCGACTGCTTTCCCGGATGCCAGGCTGCAACCCTTTCTGATCGGGCTGGTCGGTCCGGCGACGACGCTGGCCGCGATCGAGCAGGTGCGGACGGCGCTCGTCTCGCTGTATCGCCGACATGGCTACGTGCTGAGCACCGTGAACGCCGAGATCGGCGTCGACGGCGCGCTGCGCTTCAACGTGGTCGAGGGACACGTCGTCGACGCGAAGCTCGATGGCGACATCGGTCCGGCCGGCGTCCAGGTGCTCCGGTTCCTGCGTCACCTGACCGAAGAGCAGCCGCTCGACAACGCGACGCTCGAGCGCTGGCTGCTGCTGGCACAGGACGTTCCCGGCGTCACCCTGCACGCGGTGCTGCGACCCTCCGCCGACGATCCGGGCGCGCTGACCCTGGTCGCGCAGGTGTCGCGACAGGCGGTCAACGGCCTCGCCACGGTCGACAACCGCGCCTTCGCCCAGACCGGGCCACAGCAGGGACTGGTGGCGGTCGACCTGAACAGCGTGACGCAGCTGGGCGAGCGTACCGAGGCGACCTTCTACCACACCAGCGGCAACACGCAGAACTTCGGCCAGATCTCGACCGATGCGTTCGTCGGCGGGTCCGTGCTGCATGTCCGGCTTTATGCCGGCTACGGCAAGGCGACCCCGTCCGACTACCTGCGGACCATCCAGTACGAGGGCTTCACCGACACCTTCGGCGGCTCCGCCACCTACCCGCTGATCCGGTCGCGCCAGCAGACCTTGAACCTTTCCGTCAACCTCGACGTGGTGGAGACCGAGATCCGTACCGCCAGCGGCCCCGAGGCGGCGGTGGTGCGGGCCAGCCGGGACTCGTTCCGGGTCGGTCGGGCGGGCGCGGCCTATGCGCTCGAGGACGTCCTGCTCGGCGGCACGCGGCCAGCGAGCAACTTCGTCAGCCCGCGGGTGTCGCAGGGGCTGCCGTTCCTGGGCGGCGAGGGCAGCGACAACCCGTTGCCGAGCCGGGCGGGCGAGCACGCGCGATGCGACCAGCCCCGCCTGCTCCCCCGCGGTCAGCCGCGGCTCGCGGCCAGGGGGCGAACGGTCGCCCATCCCCTCCGCACCGTCGGCGTTGTAGCGCACCACTGCATCACGCGACGCCTGGCGGTCCATGGCGCACAGCCGTGCCGCCTCGGCCCGGTTCTTGCCGTCCAGCACATGCGCGATCGCGTAGAGCCGCGCCGCCGCCCGGGGCCGCACGTCGCGCCGCGCCAGCGCCCGCAGCTCGGACGCACCCACATCCGTCAGGATCCTCAAGCCTCGCATCAGGTCCTCCCAACCGTCGGACCCAGATCGAATTACCCGCCCACACCGCCGCCAACACACAAACGAGTCAACGCCTCAGCTCAACGGTATTACTCATGCTCCTTTCGGGTGGAACGGACCCTTCTTTCAAGAAAGCAGAGGTCTGCCGGAACAGCGCCGATGTGGTCCGTGTACCGAGTTGGGGTAGAAAGGGGGTCAGAAACACCTTGAGGCAGAAAAACGTAACGCTCTCAATACCTAGTGCGGCTTCTCTGGCGGACAGGGTGGGATTCGAACCCACGGTACGCTTTCACGCACACACGCTTTCCAAGCGTGCGCCTTAAGCCGCTCGGCCACCTGTCCAGCCTGCGCCTGGACGCAGCCAGGCGGCACTACATACCAACATCCCCTGCGGAGGCAAAGGCTCGGGTGGCACGCCCTCAGCTCTCCATCTTCAGCGCCGCCAGGAACGCGGTCTGCGGGATCTCCACCTTGCCGAACTGGCGCATCCGCTTCTTGCCTTCCTTCTGCTTGTCCAGCAGCTTGCGCTTGCGGCTGATGTCGCCGCCGTAGCACTTCGCGGTCACGTCCTTGGACATGGCGCCGATGGTCTCGCGCGCGATCACCCGGCCGCCGATCGCCGCCTGCACCGCAATCTTGAACAGCTGGCGCGGGATCAGCTCCTTGAGCTTGGCGCAGATCGCCCGTCCCCGTGCTTCCGCCGCCGACCGGTGCGCAACGAAGCTCAGCGCGTCCACCGGCTCCTGGTTGACCAGGATGGAGATGCGCACGAGGTCGCTCTCCTCGTAGCCGTCCATCGCGTAGTCGAAGCTGGCGTAGCCGCGGCTGACCGACTTCAGCCGGTCGTAGAAGTCGAACACCACCTCGTTCAGCGGCAGCCGGTACACCGCCATCGCCCGCCCGCCGACATAGGTGAGGTCGCTCTGCTGCCCCCTGCGGTCGGAACACAGCGTCAGCACCGAGCCCAGGTAGTCGTCCGGAACCATGATGGTGGCCCGGATCCACGGCTCCTCGATGCTGGCGATCTGCATGCTGTCCGGCATGTCGGACGGGTTGTGCAGCTCGTCCACCACCCCGTTGGTGCGGTGCAGCCGGTACACCACCGAGGGTGCGGTCGCGATCAGGTTGAGGTCGAACTCCCGGCTCAGCCGCTCCTGGATGATCTCCAGGTGCAGCAGCCCCAGGAACCCGCAGCGGAAGCCGAAGCCGAGTGCCGCCGACGTTTCCGCCTCGAAATGGAACGACGCGTCGTTCAACCGCAGCTTGCCCAGGCTGTCGCGCAGCTTCTCGAAGTCGTCGGCGTCGATCGGGAACAGCCCGCACCACACCACCGGCACCGACGGCTTGAATCCGGGCAGCGCCTCGGCGGCCGGACGCCGGTCCTCGGTGATGGTGTCGCCGACGTTGCAGTCGGCCACCGTCTTCATCGCCGCCGTGATGTAGCCCATCTCGCCCGGACCCAGCACGTCCACCGCCTTCATGGCCGGGGTGAACACACCCACCTGCTCGACGTTGTGCACCGTGCCCTTGGCCATCATGCGGATCTTGGCGTGGCGGCGGAGGTGCCCGTCCTTGATCCGCACCAGGATCACCACGCCGAGATAGGCGTCGTACCAGCTGTCGACCAGCAGCGCCTTGAGCGGCGCCTCCGCCTCCCCGGTCGGCGGCGGCAGCCGCGTCACCAGCGCTTCCAGCACGCCCTCGATGTTGAGCCCGGTCTTGGCCGAGATCTCCACCGCGTCGTCGGCCGGGATGCCGACCACGTCCTCGATCTGCTGCCTGACCCGCTCCGGCTCGGCGGCCGGCAGGTCCACCTTGTTCAGGATCGGCACGATCTCGTGGTGCGCGTCCAGCGCCTGGTACACGTTGGCCAGGGTCTGCGCCTCGACCCCCTGGCTCGCGTCCACCACCAGCAGCGAGCCCTCGCACGCCGCCAGCGACCGGCTGACCTCGTAGGCGAAGTCCACGTGACCCGGAGTATCCATCAGGTTGAGCACGTAGGTCTGCCCATCCCTGGCCGGATAGCTCAGCCGCACCGTCTGCGCCTTGATGGTGATGCCCCGCTCGCGCTCGATGTCCATGTTGTCGAGCACCTGGTTGGTCATCTCGCGCTCGGTGAGACCGCCGCAGGACTGGATCAGCCGGTCCGCCAGGGTGGACTTGCCGTGGTCGATGTGGGCGATGATCGAGAAGTTGCGGATCAGCGAAAGCGGGGTGTCGGTCATGGACCGGAGCAATAGGCGAATCCGGCGCAGAAGTCAGCCATCGGCTATGATAAGCAGCGGCAGCGGATCGGGTGCCGGCGGGGCGGCGGCCACCGGCACCTCCGCCAGCCCGCGCACCCCACACGCCTCGAGGAACGCCGCCACCCGGTCCAGCAACGCGGGATCGCGCGACGGATCGTCCCGGTCGCCGTGCGGCACCCAGATCAGCGTCTCATAACGCGCCCGGGTCAGCAGCACGCGATAGGTGTTGAGCCGCCAGGCGATCTTCTCCGGGTTCCGCGCCACCTGCCACCCGTTGCCCCGGAACGAGCGCACCTGCCACGCCGGCCCTGGCCCTTCGCGCACCAGGTCGCCATCCCAGCACACTCCGACCTGGTCCAGCTCCAGCCCCTGCACCGAGAACTGCGTCGCCACCAGCTCCAGCGCGTCCGACGCCCGCACGTCGCGGTCGCGCATCCAGCTGTTGAGGAACCAGGCCGACACCGCCGCCGGATCCATGTGCGGCACCTCGCAGCCGAGCCCTTCCGCACGCAGCCGGCGCGCGCCGGCACTCGCCACCAGGCCGGCGCGGTGCAGGCCGCGCGCCCGTGCGCGC
>CAXUEL010000010.1:0-39137 GCA_964249915.1 uncultured Acetobacteraceae bacterium
CAGCGCCGCCAACATATCCCTTCCAAACAGATGCAATTGTCAAAGGAACAGGGCCGCTCGGCAGGACCACAGCGGCGAGGCGGGTTCTAGGCGCCTACCACGTCCATGTCAACGCGATGACAGAAGCGGCCGGTGCGATTTGGCACGTGATAAACGCAGTGTTCCCGGCCATTTCGGCTCCACACCTGGGAGAACAGGCTGCCGAGCAGCCATGTTCTGACCGCATACCTTCAAGATAGGTCATGCCGCCTCCGCGACTCGGCCGTTCAGCACGAGGCCGGTCAGGCCGGCTGTGACGTGCAGGTCGTCCCCGTCATGCAGCGTTCCTTCCAAGATCAGAGTGGCCAGAGGGTTCTGCAGGCTGCGCTGGATCACCCGCTTCAATGGTCTTGCGCCGTAGATCGGGTCGTAGCCTTCGGCTGCGAGCCAATCATAGGCCGTCTGATCGGGATGAAGCGTGATCTTGCGATCGGCCAGCAACGCGCGCAGCCGGCCGAGCTGGATGTCCACGATCCGCGCCATGTCGGTCTTCCGCAACCGGGAGAACAGGATCACCTCGTCCAGCCGGTTCAGGAACTCGGGACGGAAATGGTCGCGCACCACCCGCATCACCTGGGCCTGCACGAGTGCGGTCGTCTCGCCATCCGCCTGGCTTGCCAGCAGGTCCGAGCCTAGGTTGCTGGTCAGCACGATGATGGTGTTGCGGAAGTCGACCGTCCGCCCCTGGCCATCGGTCAGGCGCCCATCATCCAGCACCTGAAGCAGGATGTTGAAGATGTCCTCGTGCGCCTTCTCCACTTCGTCGAACAGGATCACCTGGTAGGGCCGCCTGCGCACAGCCTCGGTCAGGACGCCGCCCTCGTCATAACCGACATAGCCCGGAGGCGCCCCGATCAGGCGGCTGACGGCGTGCTTCTCCATGAACTCGCTCATGTCGATCCGCAGCAGTGCCCGCTCGTCGTCGAACAGGAACTCCGCCAGCGCCTTGGTCAGCTCGGTCTTGCCGACGCCGGTCGGGCCCAGGAACAAGAACGACCCGATCGGCCGGTTCGGGTCCTGCAGCCCCGCTCTGGCCCGGCGAACCGCATCGGAGACTGCCTTGAGCGCGTCCTCCTGACCCACCACGCGGTCGCGCAGCTTGTCCTCCATGCGCAGCAGCTTGGCCCGCTCGCCTTCCAGCATCCGGTCGACCGGCACCCCGGTCCAACGTGACACCACCGAGGCGATCGCTTCCTCGGTCACCGCCTCGTTGACCAGCTGCATCCCGTCGCCGGCGACGGCCTGCTTGAGCGCGATCTCGCTCTCCAGGGCGGGGATCACCCCGTACATGAGCTCCGACGCACGGCCCAGATCGCCGCGACGCTGTGCCACCTCCACCTCGGACCGTGCCTGGTCCAGCCGCTCCTTGAGCTTCTGCGTTTCGCTCACCCGGTCCTTCTCGGCACGCCAGCCGGCGGTCAGGGCGTCCGAACGCTCCTGGATCTCGGCGATTTCGATCTCGAGCTTAGACAGCCGATCCCGGCTGGCCCCGTCGTCCTCGCGCCGCAGCGCTTCGCGCTCGATCTTGAGCTGCATCAGGCGACGGTCCAGCTCGTCCAGCGCTTCCGGCTTGCTGTCCACCTGCATGCGCAGCCGGCTGGCCGCCTCGTCCATCAGGTCGATCGCCTTGTCGGGCAGGTAGCGGTCGGTAATGTAGCGGTTCGACAGGGTCGCGGCCGCAACCAGGGCACCATCGGTGATGCGTATGCCGTGGTGGAGTTCGTACTTCTCCTTGATCCCGCGCAGGATGGAGATCGTGTCCGCGACGGTCGGCTCGCCGACGAAGACCGGCTGGAACCGACGTGCCAGCGCCTGGTCCTTCTCGATATACTTGCGGTACTCGTCCAGGGTAGTGGCACCGATGCAATGCAGGGTTCCACGAGCCAGCTCGGGCTTGAGCAGGTTCGAGGCGTCCATAGCCCCGTCCGCCCGTCCGGCGCCGACCAGGGTGTGCATCTCGTCGATGAACAGGATGATCTCGCCGGCGGCGGTCTCGATCTCCTTCAGCACGGCCTTGAGCCGCTCCTCGAACTCGCCGCGGAACTTGGCGCCGGCGACCAGCGCGCCGAGATCAAGCGCCAGCAACCGCTTGCCCTTCAGGGCCTCAGGAACGTCGCCGTTAACGATGCGCAGCGCCAGCCCCTCGACGATCGCCGTCTTGCCGACGCCGGGCTCGCCGATCAGCACCGGGTTGTTCTTGGTCCGCCTGGCGATCACCTGGATGGTGCGACGGATCTCCTCGTCCCGGCCGATGACCGGGTCAAGCTTGCCCAAACGGGCCACCTCCGTAACGTCGCGAGCATACTTGTTCAGGGCGTCAAAGCTCGCCTCGGCGTTCGAGCTGTCGACCTTGCGCCCCTTCCGGATGCTGGCCACCGCCTGTTCGAGCAACTGGCGTGACACGCCGGCCTGAGCCAGCGCCCGGGCAGCCGGCTGATCGCTAGCCGCCAGCGCCACGAGCAGACGGTCCTGGGCGACAAAACTGTCGCCGGCCTTCTTGGCCTCCTGCTGGGCGGTGTCGAGCAGGCGCACGAGCTCGGGGGTGGCCTGGGCGTGGCCTGCGCCCCCGCCCTGTACCTTGGACAACCGGCCAAGCTCAGCCTCAACCGACAAGCGGGCGGCCTGCGGATCGCCGCCAGCAGCGCGGATCAAGCCGGCCGCGGCCCCCTCCTCGTCATCAAGGAGCGCCTTAAGCAGATGCTCCGGCGTCAAGCGCTGGTGGTATTCGCGGGTCGCGATGGTCTGCGCCGCCTGCAGGAAGCCACGAGATCGTTCGGTAAACTTTTCCAGGTCCATCGTCCTGTCCCTTTTCATCAGGCGACTGGCAACCAACCCGTCTAGCGTCCCCCTGGAGGCAACGCCGGACAAGCCTGTCTTCATGGCATCTGGGATCCGGACCTCGCGACTCAAGAGTGAGCGCCCTTCCGACTCCAGGAAGCCGGACGACCGCGACCCGACAGCCGCATCTCATGCTTGGGCAGGCTGCTGTTCAGCGGGGCGGACGGTAATCATCGTGTCGCCCACGTGCCTAGGAGACCTTCACTGGCGTTCAGGCGGTGTCATACCTCTTGATCGGGCACTCGCGGCAAGGCCGTTCCTACGTCCTGTGACAGCTGACGCGGTCGCGGCCGCCAGCCCCGTCCCTGCCGATCCCGCCGTCACTTCCAGCGAATGGAACTTCTGGCTGCCTGCCAGGACCATGAGAATGGACAAGAGTCGAGGCCACATCGACCCCAACTGCTGATAGATCAGGATCAGCCGGCATGCGCCAGGACAACCGGCGATCTGGCTCCGGCCACAGGGGAAGGGAGCGCTGCACGCAGTCCCCCGATCATGTCGTCGTTCACCTGGATCAGACCCGCAACCGAACGACCGCTGTCGCCCATGGCTGCTATGGTTTCTCGCATGACCAGGAAGCCGATCGACATCAGGTCCGACTTCAGTACCTGCGGCAGGCCGTTGCTCGAGCTTCCAACGTCCCTGAGCAGAAGCGACCAGAGCTGCTGATTCTTGACCAGACCGCGCATCCGGGCATCTCGACTACCGTCCTGGCCTAAGAGCCGATTGACGAAAGCGAACGCCGCAGCCTCCGTCTCCCTGGGAGACAAAGCGCTGCCCTCGGACCGTCGGTATTGATGTGCACCATAGCTCATGAGCTGACCCGTTGAGGAGGATGAAGATAAGCGGGGCCACGCGAGCGAGCATGGCCCCGCCTAGCCAGAGTCAGCCGCGGAACAGCGACAGGATCGACTGGGACTGCGAGTTGGCGATCGACAGCGACTGGATCGCCAGCTGCTGCTTGGTCTGCAGCGAGGTGAGCTGAGCGCTGGCGGTGGACAGGTCGGCATCGGTCAACGCGCCGACGCCGGTCGTCAACGCGTCGCTCAGGTCGCTGGTGAAGCTCTGCATGCCGGTGATCTGCTGCGTCGAGGCGCCGAGCGCAGTACTGATGCTGTTCATCTTGGTGATCGCGCTCTGGATCGTGGTGATCGCCGACTGGCTCGCAGTCAACGTCGTTCCAGTGGAGATGTCAGGAGCGTTGGTGCTGCTGGAGGACTTCAACCCCTTACCGGTGACGTTGATCGAACCGTCGTTCTGGATCACCGCGTTGTAGCCGTTCGAGTTCATCGAGTCGACCAGCTTGCCGAGCATGGTGCTGGTTGACTGGCTGGTTGTGTCGACCTCGACAAGAACGACGTGATTGGCATTCGCACCGGTCGTCTCGGTCGCTGTCGGAGTGGCTCCGCTTGCATCGAACTCGAAGGTGGTCGTCGTGCCGTCACCGTTCGTCAGCACCACAGCGCTGCCGTTGGCAAAGTCTGCCGCGCTGAGGTTGGTCGTCGTCGCGATGTTGACCCCGGTGGCCGACGAGTTGATGACCTGCTGATCCGTCGACGTGCCGGTCCCAGTGGTCGCGGTTCCACCGGTCGCCAGGTTTGCCGTCAAGCCGAGCGCATTGCTCAGGACGTCCGCACCGCCGCCGCCGATCAAGGCTGCCTGGTTGGCGATCGTCAACGTCGTGCCCTGGAGGCCGGTGACGATGTTCGCAGTCCCGTTGGTCGCTCCACCCCCGGTGTCGGCCACCGAGGTCAGCACGTTCACGCCGTTGAAGGTCGAGTTGCGCGCGTAGTTGTTGATCTGGTTGATGGCGTTGGCGACCTGGGTCTGCATGGTCGACTGGTCGATGCCGGTGGTGCCGGCCTGGGTAACGGTCTGCTGAAGCGTCTGCAGCGTCGAGATGATGTCGGATGCAGCCGTGTTCGCCGTGTTGACCACCTGGGCGCCGAGCGACAGGCTGTCCGACACCGCGGCAAGGCCGGCAATGTTGCCGGTCATCGACTGCGAGATGGCGTAGATGGCGGGGTTGTCGGAAGAGGTCGAGACTTTCTTGCCGGTCGAAACCTGGTTTTCGGTGGCGTTCAGCGCGGTCGTGGTGGTGGACAGCGACTCGAGCGCCGCCATCGCGGCGGTGTTGGTGTTGATCGAGAGTGTCATGGTGGTCTCCTATGAGAAAAAGCCAGGCGAGGAAATCATGAGTTCGTTAAGGGAGTCTCTACGAGGTCCTTCCCGATGCCGAACCGTTCCTGGTTCTCGTCGTGGATCATCACCCGAAGCAGCTTGAGCGCCTTGTAGAAGTCGTCCTTCCTGAACGACGCTTCTACCGAGCGGAGAGCATCGGCGGCCCGAGGAGGCAGTTCCACCTGGAGCCTTGTCAGCATCTTCTGAACGTCACCCGCCGCTGCATCACGCTCCTCCGGCGCACCGACATAGGCTGTCTGCAGGCCGTAATAGAGCTGGCGCATGACCGTTTCGGCCTCGTGCGGGGCCATGACCTGCTTTCCGAACAGGAAACGGGCGTGGGACACCAGCTCGACGCGGCACTTGCTGCGGAACCGGATCGTGGCTCCGTTGACGACCATCATCTCACCAGGCCGCAGTTCCAGAACGAGATGAGACATGTGGCACCGTATCCTCGCGGCAACCCAATCGCAGCCGACGCAGGTTCGAGTGTGCTGCCGGTTGCCTTAACAACAGGTCAACAGACAGGATCACGAACTAAAGATAAGCCGCCAGGGACATGCCCTTCATGTCGGCGATCAAGGTGTAGGACGCGGTCAGCTGGTTCTGGGTCGCGGTGATCTCGGTCGACAGCGTGGCGGCGTCGCTGTTCTTGACCGTTCCCAACTGCGAGGTGAGCGCCCCGGAAACGGACTGCAGCATGTCGGACTGGCCGGTGAGCTGGGCCTGCGTCTGGCCGAGACGAGCAACGGTGTCACTCAGGCCGCTGTTGATGGACCCGACCTGGGCTGCGGTGTCGCTGACCAGCGTCGAGAAGCCTGTACTCGCCGAGTTGGCCTGGTCGAGACTGCCGACGACCGCCAGGGCACGCATCAGGTCGCGGATCGAGGAGCCCGTGGACGTGGCGGTCGGCGCTGTGCCTTCGGTCGCCACGAACCCGACCGCGACCTGGTCCTGGTCTCCGACCGCCACGTTGTGCACCAGGCTGGTGGCGGTGGGCCCATCGACGCTGAGAGCAGGTGAGAAGACCGACTGGGCGGCGGCGTTGTCGGACGCGGCGGCGACGGTCGCGGCTTCGACCGAAGCCGCACCGGTCGTCGCGACGGAGGCGATGCTGGCCGAGATGGTCTGGAAGAACGGACTGCTGGTGATGTTCGACGGGTCGGTCACCGGCGCCGTGTCCGATGCGTTCCCTCCGAACACGTATTGCGAGCCGTCCTTGGTGTTCAGCAGGGTGCCCAGCTCGTTCAGGGAGGCCCGCGCCTCGGCTGCCGCGGCCGAAACGTTGGTGGCGCTCTGGTTGCCTTGCAGGCTGGTCAGCGACGTCTGCAGCGCCGTGGCGATCCCGGTGATGCTCGACATCGCCGTCTGGGTGATCGACAGGGTGTTCTGTGCCGACGTGACGTTCTGCTGCCAGGCACCGACCGTGGTGATCTGGGGCTGCAGGTCCAGCGCTTGATAGCGCTGGTCGCCGAGGCCGGCGTAGCTGTCGGACAGGACGCCCGAGGAGAGCTGCGCCTGCAAGGCAGTGTCCTGCGCGTTGAGCTGATCCACCGCGCTGGTGAGCGGCAGCATCGTCGAGACGGGGGCGCCCGTAGCGCTCTGGATGGTCATGGCAGCATTCAGCTGATGGCGTCGATGAGGGAGGTGAACATGGTCTGGACCGCGGTGACGACCTTGGCGTTGGCCTCGTAGGCGTTCTGCAGCGACACGATCGAGGCCATCTGGTCGTCGACAGACACGCCGGAGACGGAGGCGACCTGGGTGGTCAGCGCGGTCTGGATCGCCGTCTCGTCGCTCAGGCTGCTGCTCGCCTGGCTGATGGTCGAGGCCTGGGAACTGACCACCGTGGAGGCGAGCGAGGCGAGGTCGGTCGAACCGGAATAAGGTGCGGTGAGCGTTCCGTCCGCTCCGAGCCCGGTGGTCGCTGCCGCCGGCTGCGTCACGCCGTCCTGGACGTCGATTCCCAACGCGTAGTTGAGCACGCGGTTGATCAGGGTGGTGTCGCCTGTGCCCCTAGCCGTGTTGACGGTGAAGCCGGACGCGCCGGTCGCGCTGCCGGCGACGTCGTGACTTCCGTCCCTGATGATGCTTGGGTCGGCGGTCACGGCTGGGTTGACCTGGATCACGTTGGAGAAGCCGAGCTGTCCGGCGGGCGAGGGCTGGGTGGCGCTGGAGCCTGGCAGGTTGCCGCTGCCGTCGGTGAACAGGGTCAAGCCCTGTGCATCGAAGCGGGACGCCACGGTCTGGGAGAAGGAATCCAGCTCGGCCTGCATGGTCGGCAGCACCTGGTCGCGAAGCGCGATGTTGGCGCCGAGGGTGCCGCCGGTCAGGCTCGTAGTGACGTCGCGGCCGTTCAGGGTGATTGCCGGGATCGAGCCGGGATAGGCGTCCGAGACGCCCACGGTCGCGTTCGCGGTGGAGAGCGGACCGGAGGACGCGTGCGTTGGCAGGGACAGGCCGTTTGCCGTGGTGACCAGCATGTCGCCGGCGGAGGTCGGGGTGAACTGCACGGACAGGACGTTCGACAGCGAGGTCATCGCGGCGGATCGTTGATCCTCCAGGTCGGCCGTGCTGATGCCGGTGATGCGGCCCTGCTCGATCTGGTTCGACAGCGAGCCGATCAAGGCAAGGCTGGAGTTGACGGTGCCGACCTCGTCGACGATGGATTCCTGCGCCGCCTGCCTCGCGGTCTGGTAGCTCCCGGCCGTGGTCTGGATGGTCGAGGCCAGGGTGCCTGCGGCGGTCACGACGGCCTGCTGGCCGGCCGAGCTGCTCGGGTCGGCATCCAGGGTGATCAGGCTCGACTGGAGGTTGCCCACCTGGTCGGGGATCGTGTCGCTGCTGCCGGAGTCCGAGCTGGTCGAGCCCTGGAGCACGGAGATGGTGGCCAGCCCGTTGCTGGTCGCGGTCAAGCCAGAGACGGTGGCATTCTGGCTGTAGAGGCTGTTCTCGAGTGCCGTGTTGATCGTCCGCGTGGTCAGCCCGACGACGACGCCGCTCGCCTGCCCGTCCGCGGTCCGGGACGAGATCGACGACTGCTCCACCGCATAGCCGGCGGTGTTGGCGTTGGCCACGTTCTGCGACGCGACGGCCATCTCCGCCTGGAGGGCGGTGAGGCCGCTGTTCGCGATGGACAGGGATGCGTCGAGTCCCATCTGGATCTCCCGGTCGCGGCGGCGTCGATCCTTCTCGCAACCGGGCCATGATGAACGTGAGTCCCTAACGAGCCGTTAATCCTCACTGCTTCATGGCCAGAACGGTCTGGAGCATCTCGTTCGCGGTGGTCACCACCTTGGCGTTGGCGCCATAGGCGTTCTGGGCGGTGATCAGCTTGGTGAGATCGGAGTCGAGATTGGTGGTGGAGCTCTCGACCGAGGAGGTTTCGAGGTTGCCGGCACCGTTGGAGCCCGCGAGGTTGTTCGCGGCCGCTCCCGATGCGGACGTCGCGGTGTAGGCCTCGCCGTCCTGCGACGTCAGACCGTTCGCGTCCGCAAACGTCGCCAGGGGCACCTTGCCGACCAGCTGCGTCTTGTTGTTGTCGAACGTGGCCATGATGCTGCCGTCCGAGGTCATGGTGATCCCGGTGTAGTTGCCACTGGTCACGCTGTCGGTGCTGATGGTGGCAGCGGAACCGGCGCCGTTGGCGTCGGTGGCCATCGTGGTGCCGGACGACGAGCCGATGGTCCCGAGGTCAACGGTCATGGCCTGCGAGGTGCCGTCGAGGGTGGTCGGGATGCTGAAGCTTGCCGTCGAGTCTGTGGTGGTGTTCGCGGCACCATAGGTTGCAGGCGTCGAACCGACATTCGTCTGCTGGGCGACCGAGGCGATCTGTCCGGCCGCGTTGAACGTCACCTGGGCGCTCGCGCTGGGCGTGCTGGCACCGTCGACGCTGGCCGAAACGTTCCAGGCGTTGCTCGCCTGCGAGTAGGACCAGTTGAAGTCCACGGTGTGCGCCGCCCCGGACGCGTCGTAGATCGTCTGGCTCTGGCTGGTGGGCGTGGTCGAACCGGCGGCCGGCGTGCCACTGGCGGCGGCGGTGGCTCCGGGCAGGCTGGCGGCATAGGTGATGGTGCCGGTCTCGCTGGGCCGGAAGGCGACGTTGGCAACGTTGATCGTCTGCAACGAGCTGGTGTTGAGGTTGCCGCTGGAGTCGACCATGTAGCCCTTCAGGTACTCGTTGGACGAGTTCACGAGGTAGCCCGAGCTGTTCTCGGTGAAGTCGCCGTTCCGGGTATAGTAGTCGTTGGGCTGGAAGCTTTGCGACGTGCCCGTGGAGGCTCCGTTGGCTTCCGACACGTTGAAGAAGCCGTTGCCGGAGATCGCGAGGGCAAGCGCGTTGCTGCTCGACGTGATCGTGCCCTGTGCGCTGTTCTCCGAAGCCGTCGAGGCGACCACGGTTCCCGATATCTGCGACGCCGTGGAGTTCAGGACGTAGTCGGAGAAGTCGGTATCCGTCGCCTTGTAGCCGACGGTCTGGCTGTTGGCGATGTTGTTGCTGATGTCGGTGAAGGCCTGGGACTGAGCCGCCAGGCCGCTGACCGCCGTATCGAGTGCGCCGAAGATCGACATGCCTGCTCTCCTGCCGGAACACGCCGGATGCGTGACCGATCACGATCAGCAGGAAGCGTGCCACTCAATGGCCCACGCTTCTGCTAGGGAATGTGCCTGGACTGGCTACCTTGTTGATGCCGGGCGGCAGTTTATGCCGGGCAGCTCCTGCCTGTGGCGCCTGACAGCGGCCGGTACCTCCACCGAGATGCTGGCCGGACAGCTGGCCCACACCTTGCAGTGTGGATTGCAGGAGGGTGTCCGATGTCGACGACGACCATGTCTGCGAGCGCGGCTGTCGCAGGTCCGATCGGGACGCTGACGGGAGCCGGTACCCGAACCAACGCGGCTTTGCCCGACGGTTCGTTCTCGTCGCAGGTCGCGGCGATCTGGAACCAGTCGTCCCCTTCCGGCGTGGCAGGGTCTGCTTCTTCAGCAAGCCTTAAGGATCGTCCAGTAGTGTCCCCGGCATCGGCATCGCACCTGCCGGGACACGGGGAAACGGACGTCGCGTCCAAGCGAGAGGAGACGCAGGCGGGAAAGCCTGCATCGATGAGCCAGACCATGCAGCCGGCTTCCGGCCAAGACGCGCACCAATCCGTAGCTAAAGAAGGCGTCGGAACATCGGCGCCGGAGAATGGGGCAGCGGATGTAGCCGGTTCGCTCGATCTTCCCGTCGAGGACGGGTCGAGGACGGGTGTTCCGCAGCCGGACGTACGGAACGCAGCCGGTGCGCCGGCCAGATCAACGCACAAACTTGCGCAGGCGACAGGCGCCGGGCCGGATGATGGGACCACCGCTCCTGCTTCGCCACCGCTGATGCTTGTCGGAGCCGACGTATCGGCTGCCCATCCTTCCGACCCGATCAGGTCACCACCGGGCGTCCGGCCAGATGATGGATCCGTCACGCTGTCGAAGAACGGCCGTTCAGCGGACGATCCGGGGCTGCCGGGCTCAACCGATGCCAGCCAGAAGGGCGTTGTCCTGGATCAGCATTCTACCCACGGCGAAACGAGCACGACAGCGGGATTCCAACCAGCCGAACATCACGGCTCCGGATCTGCAAGCGACATTCCTGTCCAGGCCAGCGCGGTTGACGCGTCCTCCGTCAACAGCGTGTCGGCATCGCCTCTCCTGTCGGCCGCGGAACCGATGGCACTCGGGACCGCGCTGGTCGACCCGTCGCCGCTGGTGGCTGCCGGCACGTCCGCCACGATGGGGCAGGCGCCGGCGCCTGCTGCCGCAACAGCGCTGGATACGAGCGGCGCACCGGCACAGGTGGGCGCATCCCTGTTGACCCTGGCTTCCGGCACGGACGGATCGAGCCAGATGGCGCTGTCGCTGCATCCGAAGGATCTGGGCGGCGTCCACATCCAGCTCGCCCGCGATGCCGACGGCGCCGTTCGGGTCGTCGTTGCGGCAACCGAGCCGGCCACCTTGCGCAGCCTGATCGCCGACCAGGCTCATCTGCACGCGGCGCTGGATGCCGCTGCCGTGCCGAGCGCCGACCGGCACGTGAGCTTCGAGCTGGCGCCGGCCTCCGCCTCGCTTGACGGCGGCGCCACCGCTGAACACCAGCAGGGCAGTTCCGGATCGCCCGACGGACGGGCTGCGATGGACATGTCCGGACAGGACAGCGGCCGGCGTTCCGGAGAAGGCCGGCCGGATCGTCCAGCCGGACAGGACACGGCAGCCACCTCCGGCGGCGGGTTCGACCGGCCGTCGCCATTCTCGTCCACGACGACGCTCCTGCTGCGCCACGGCAGCATCAACATCACCGCCTGATCAGCAGAGGCACGCCATGAGCACGACCATCTCGTCTTCCACGAACCTCCTGTCGGCTGCGGAGGCGGCAGCCAAGAGTGCCAACGCCGCCAACCTGGCGAGCAGCGCGTCAGGCGCCAGCAGCAGCACGAGCAGCGACGCGCTGTCCTCCCTGACCAGCAACTACAACCAATTCCTGACCCTGCTGACGACGCAGCTGCAGAACCAGGATCCGACCAGCCCGATGACCTCCGACACCTTCACCAGCGAGCTGGCGCAGTTCGCCGGCGTCGAGCAGCAGATCCAGACCAACACCAACCTGACCCAGCTGCTGTCGCTGAACCAGGACAACGAGGTCAGCCAAGGCACCTCGCTGGTCGGACGGCAGGCCGTGGCGTCCTCGAGCCAGCTTCCGTTGCAGAACGGCTCGGCCGAGCTCCAGATCAGCCCCACGAGCGCGGAGACCGTCGGGATCGCCATCACCAACTCTGCCGGCAGCGTCGTCAAGACGCAGACCCTGTCGCTTCCGGCCGGGACCACGAACTGGACCTGGAACGGCCAGGACGACTCCGGCGATACCTTGTCGGACGGCAGCTACAGCGCAGCCGTGGTGACGCAGGACAGCAGCGGCAACGCCACCACGGTGCCGTTCAGCGTCGTCGGCACGATCACCGGTGTGTCGAAGGACGCGTCCAACGGCGTGGATGTCGACATGGGAACCAGCACCATCGACATGAGCAACGTCACCTCCCTGCTCAGCTCCGGCACGAGCGGCAGCAGCACGGCCAGCGCCTCGACCGCATCCTGAGCAGCCCGGCCGGATGCTCCGCCCGGCAGAAACTGCCGGGCGGTTAAGGTTCGGGTAAGGTAGCGGTGGCATCCTGCGCTGGTCGGCAACAGGCCGGCTTCCCGGGATGACGCCATGATCTGGAACCTGCCCTTCACCCCGATCGAGACGGCGCCATGAAGCCCCTGCTGGACGGGCTGAGGGCGCTTGGAACCGCCCGCCTGGCGGCCATGGGCGCAGTTGCGGTCGGCATCCTGGCCATGCTCGCCGTGCTGGTGTCGCAAGGCGGCGGCCATCCCCAGATGTCGTTGCTTTATGGCGACCTGGACCTGCGCGAGGCCGGACAGATGGCCGAGCAGCTCGAGAAGGCGCACATCGCGCACGAACTCGGGCCACAGGACGACCGGCTGCTGGTACCGGCGGACCAGGTGGCTGCCGCACGCCTGCTGCTGGCCAAGAACGGCCTGCCGTCGGGCGGGTCGGTCGGCTACGAGATCTTCGACCGTGGCGACAACCTCACTGCCACGCAGTTCGAGCAGACGATCAACCAGACCCGGGCGCTGGAAGGCGAGCTGTCCCGCTCGATCCGGTTGATCAGCGGCGTCCGCGCGGCGCGGGTGCACCTGGTGCTGCCGCATCGCGAGCCGTTCGCTTCCGAACAGGTGGCGGCCCAGGCGAGCGTGCTGCTGTCGATGGCCGGTGCCGCCAGGATGGATCCGGAAGGTGTGCAGGCGGTGTTGAACCTGGTGGCCGCCGCCGTGCCGGGGCTGAAGCCGCAGAACATCGCCATCATCGACAACCGCGGCAACGTGCTGGCTCGTGCCGGCAACCCGGTCGACGGCGGATCGGTGCAGAGCGTGGACGAGCTGCGCCAGGCGACCGAGCTGCGCCTGGCGCGCGCGGTCGAGGAGATGCTGGAACCTTCGCTGGGCGCGGAACACGTGCGCGCCGAGGCGGCGGTGACAATGAACATCGACCAGGTGCGCGAAACCCAGGAAACCTTTGATCCCAACCAGCAGGTCCTGCGCAGCCAGCAGACCGTGTCCGACAAGAACCGCAGCAGCGACGGCCAGACCAACACCTCGGTGCAGAACAACCTGCCGAACGCCAACGCGGGTCAGGCCAGTTCCGGCAGCCAGGATGACCGGCAGGAGGAAACCAACAACTACGAGATCGGCAAGACCGTGCGCACGCTGATCCAGGACCAGCCTCGTCTGGCGCGGATCAGCCTGGCCGTCATGGTGGACGGCACGACCGTCGCCAACGCCAGCGGCAAGGCCAGCTGGCAGCCGCGCAGCAAGGACGAGCTGGATCGGATCGCCACCCTGGTGAAGAGCGCGATCGGCTTCGACGAGAAGCGCGGTGACACCGTCAGCGTGGTGTCCATGCCGTTTGCCGTGCACGACCTGCCGGACGCGCCGGCACCCACCGGCCTGTTCGGGCTGCATCTGGACCGGGACGACGTGGTCCATATCGGCCAGAACCTCCTGCTCGGTGTGTTCATGCTGCTGGCGCTGGTGTTCGTCGTCCGGCCGATGGTCGGCCGCCTGACCGATCCTCCTGCCGCCGCTGCCGCCCTGCCCGGCGCGGCCGTCGCAGCCCTTGAGGCTGGCACCGCCATGCGTCCGGCCCTCGCCGGACCTGCCGGCGCCGCATCCAGCAACGTCCCCGCCCTGATCGAGGACGAGAGCATGATCAGCCTGGCGAACATCGACGGACGGCTGCGCGCCGCCTCCATCCGGCAGATCGTCGATCTGGTCGGCCGCCATCCAGAGGAAAGCCTGACCATCGTCCGCGGATGGCTGGCCAAGGAGACCAGCTCGTGAGCACCCAGCAGCTTCCCGGCGCGCAGCGCGCCGCCATCCTGATGCTGGCACTGGGCGAGGAGCAGTGCGCCCAGCTGTTCGCGATGATGCACGAGGAGGAGATCAAGGAGATCTCGCTCGCGATGTCGCAGCTCGGCAGCGTTTCGGCCGATGTCGTCGAGACGCTGTGTGGCGAGTTCTCCAGCAGCATCAGCTCTGCCGGCATGCTGGTCGGCAGCTTCGACAGCACCGAGCGGCTGCTGCAGAAGTCGCTGTCGCGGGAGCGGGCTGCCCAGATCATGGAGGAGATCCGTGGTCCGGCCGGTCGCACCATGTGGGACAAGCTGGGCAACGTGAACGAGGCGGTGCTCGCGAACTACCTGAAGAACGAGTACCCGCAGACCGTCGCCGTGGTGCTCGGCAAGGTCCGGCCCGGACATGCCGCCCGTGTCCTGAGCCTGCTTCCGGACAGCTTCGCGATGGAAGTCATCATGCGCATGCTGCGGATGGAGAGCGTGCAGAAGGACGTGCTGGACAGCGTCGAGAAGACCCTGCGTTCGGAGTTCATGTCCAACCTCGCCCGCTCCACGCGCCGCGACAGCCACGAGCTGATCGCCGAAATCTTCAACAACCTCGATCGCCAGGTGGAAGGCCGGTTCATGACCGCGCTCGAGGAGCGCAACCGGGACGCGGCGGAGCGGGTCAAGTCGCTCATGTTCACGTTCGACGACCTCGCCCGGCTGACGCCGGACGCGGTGCAGAAGCTGATGCGCTCGGTCGAGAAGGACAAGCTGCCGATCGCGCTCAAGGGCGCCTCGGAGGAGATCCGCACGCTGTTCCTGAGCACCTTGTCCGAGCGCGCGGGAAAGCTGCTTCGCGAGGACATCGCGTCGCTGGGACCGGTCCGGCTGCGCGATGTCGACGAGGCCCAGTCCCAGATCCTCCTGACCGCCAAGGAGCTGGCGACCCAGGGCGAGATCGAGCTGAACGAGCGCCAGGACGAGGAGATGGTGGCCTGACATGATGCGCAGCCATTCCCTGTCCGGCGTCCTCTACGCGGAGGATTTCGACGCGCCTGAGCCGATGTCGGCACCACCGGCCGCACCGCCGATGCCGGCCGAGCCCGTGGTGATCGAGCCGACCTTCAGCCTCATCGACCTGCAGCGCGCCACCGAGCGCGCCAGGCAGGAGGAGCGCCTGGCGGCACGGCAACAGGCGGAACAGGACGCGGCCGTGCTGCGGACCCAGGCGCTGGTCCAGCTCGCCGATGCCGTGGCGCAGTCGCGGTCGGAAGCGACCCGGATCGTTGCCGAGGCCGCCGAAGCCACCGCGCAGACCCTTCTCGCCACGGTTGCGGCGCTGCTGCCCGCCGTTTCGGCGGCACACGGCCAAGCCGAGGCGGCGGCACTTCTGCGCCTGCTGCTGCCGGCGATGGCCAACGAGCCGCGCCTGACGGTGCGCGCGCATCCGGCACTGCTTGCCGGCCTGCGGCAGGAAACAAGGACCCTTCTGGAAGCCGGCAACACCGTTGTAGAGTGGACCGGCTCCGAAACGATGCTGCCGGGCGACATCGTGGTGCGCTGGCAGGATGGCTCCATGATCAGGGACACGAACACGCTGTGCGCCGAGGTGCAGGCGCTGCTCGTACCCGAAACGAGAACGAACGCACGCCAGGAGACCGTTTGATGCCGACTGAGATCGATCTGGCCGAGCTCGCAGAGGCTCCGGTCGCCCACGAGACCGGAGCGCCGCGCACCGCGCAGGATCTGGAAGCTGTGTACGACATCCCGGTCACGGTCAGCGCGGTGCTGGGCAAGTCCACCATGCAGGTCAGCCAGCTGCTGAAGCTCGGCCGCGGCGCCGTGGTCGAGCTGGACCGCAAGCTTGGCGAGGCGATCGACATCTACGTCAACAACCGCCTGATCGCGCGTGGCGAGGTGGTGATGGTGGACGACAACCGGCTGGGCATCACCATGACGGAGATCATCAAGTCCGAGCGCGGATTCTGATCATGCGCGTCCTGATCATCGGCTCGATGGGGGGCGAGCTCGGCAAGGCGGCGCAGATCGCGGCCTCGCGCGGAGCCCACCTCGATCAGGCCGACAACGTTCCCGCCGGCCTCGCCCGGCTGCGTCGCGACGCGCGCTGCAACCTGGTGCTGTGCGAGCTCGGCCTGCCGATCGCAGCCCTGGTCCAGGGGCTGGCCCGGGAGCGGATCACCCTGCCGGTGATCGCCTGCGGGCTGGAAGACGATCCGGACGCCGCCGTCCGCGCGGTGCGCGACGGGGCGCAGGATTTCCTTCCCCTGCCGCCCGATCCCGAACTCATCGCGGCCATGCTGGAAGCGGCGTCGGGCGAAAGCCATGCCCTGATCGCCCGCGATCCGATCATGCTGTCAGCCATACGCAGCGCCGAGCAGGTCGCGCGGTCCGAGGCCTCTGTGCTCATCACCGGCGAGTCCGGCACCGGCAAGGAGATCGTGGCGCGGCACATCCATCGCCGCTCGCGCCGGGCCGAGGGGCCGTTCATCGCCCTGAACTGCGCCGCGATCCCGGAGCACCTGCTGGAATCGGAGCTGTTCGGCCACGAGAAGGGCGCCTTCAGCGGCGCCATCGCCCGGCGCATCGGCCGCTTCGAGTCCGCCGAGGGCGGCACGCTGCTGCTCGACGAAATCAGCGAGATGGACGTCCGGCTGCAGGCCAAGCTGCTGCGCGCCATCCAGGAGCGCGAGATCGACCGGCTCGGCGGCCAGACACCGGTCCGCGTCAACGTGCGCATCCTGGCCACCAGCAACCGCGACCTGCGTGCCGAGGCCGCCGCCGGCCGGTTCCGCGAAGACCTGTACTTCCGGCTGAACGTGGTCGGCCTCGAGATCCCGCCGCTGCGCCATCGGCCAGGCGACGTCGCCGCCCTGGCCGCGCACTACGTCCGCCACTATGCGCAGGCAAACGGGATCGAGCCGCCGTCGCTGTCGGACGCGTCGCTCAACCGGCTGATCCAGCATGGCTGGCGCGGCAACGTGCGCGAGCTCGAGAACCTGATGCACCGTGCCGTCCTGGTGACCGCGGGATCAGTGATCGAGCCGAGCGACCTCGGCTTCACGCCGATCCAGCCCGGTGCAGGCCAGGCCGTTCCGGCGGGCACGGCAGGGACCGACAGCGACTCCGGACGCGGCATATCCGGGCTGGTCGGGCGGCGCATGGAGGAGGTCGAGCAGGCCCTGATCCTGGAAACGCTGTCCAGCACGGCAGGCAACCGCACCCACGCCGCGACCATCCTCGGCATCTCCATCCGTGCCCTGCGCAACAAGCTGCGCGACTATGCCAGCCAGGGCGTGCCGGTGCCGCCGCCCATGGCCGGCGTGGCGGCCTGACGCATGAGCGACGCCATCACCACACCCGAGACCGCTAAGGGCGGCTTCGCCATGCCGAAGCTGAGCCTGCCGGGGGGACGCTGGCGCGGCTACATGCCCGGCACCGATGTCGGCCTGGCGCTGGGGGTGGTGGCCCTGCTGTCGGTGCTGATCCTTCCCCTGCCGACGATGATACTCGATCTCGGCCTGGCCCTGTCGGTGACCGCCTCCGTGCTGGTGCTGATGGTGGCGTTGTTCCTCAAGCGCCCGCTCGACTTCACCAGCTTCCCGACCCTGCTCCTGCTGACCACGCTGCTCCGGCTGGCGCTTGAGGTGGCGACCACCCGGCTGATCCTGAGCCACGGCAACGAAGGACCTCTGGCTGCCGGCCACGTCGTCGCCGCGTTCGGCGGCTTCCTGATGGGCGGCGACGTGGTGATCGGCCTGATCCTGTTCACCATCCTGCTGGTGGTGAACTTCATGGTCATCACCAAGGGCTCCGGACGCATCGCCGAGGTCGCGGCACGGTTCAGTCTCGACGCCATGCCCGGCAAGCAGATGGCGATCGATGCCGAGCTGTCCGCCGGCGCCATCACCGACAAGGTGGCCCGCGTGCGCCGTCGCGAGCTTGAGGAGGAAAGCGGCTTCTACGGCGCCATGGACGGTGCGGCGAAGTTCGTGCGCGGCGACGCGATCGCCTCCCTGCTCATCACCGTGATCAACATCATCGGCGGCCTTGCGATCGGGCTCGGCCGCCACGGCATGGCGTTCGGCGACGCCGCCGCGACCTTCACCACCCTGACCGTCGGCGACGGCCTGGTGTCGCAGATCCCGGCGCTGCTGGTGTCCACGGCGTCCGGCATCGTCGTGACCAAGGGCGGCACCGAAGGGGCTGCCGACGTGGCCCTGGTGCGCCAGCTCGGCGGCAACCCGAAGCCGATGGCGATGGCGGCCGGCGCGGCGGCGGTGCTGGCGCTGATGCCCGGCCTGCCGGCGCTGCCGTTCCTGGCGCTCGGCGGCCTGGCCGGCGCCGCCGCCTGGATGCGGCACCGGACCCCGGCCCGGACCGAAGCTCAGGACGAGGCGGCCACGGTGGTCTCCACCACGCCGGCGGAGCCGCCGATCGCCGAGGCGATGCGGATCGACATGATCCGCCTCGAGCTCGGCTACGGCCTGCTGCCCCTGGCCGGTGGCGACCAGCCGAAGCTGACCGAGCAGATCAAGGCGCTTCGTCGCACGATCGCCAGCGAGATGGGCTTCGTGCTGCCGCCGGTGCGCATCCAGGACAACATGCAGCTCGGATCGGACGGCTATTCGATCCGGATCAAGGAGATCGAGGCCGGCAAGGGCGAGCTTCGGCCGACCCGGTTCCTGGTGATGGACCCGCGCGGCGGGGTGCCGGACCTGCCGGGCGAGAAGACCACCGAGCCGGCCTTCGGCCTGGCTGCGCTGTGGATCGACGCGGCACAGCGCGAGGAGGCGATGTTCCGGGGCTGCACCGTGGTCGATCCGGTCAGCGTGCTGACCACGCACCTGACCGAAACGGTGCGCGAAACCATGGCCGAGCTGCTGTCCTATTCCGAAACGCAGAAGCTGCTCGACGAGCTGCCGCGCGAGCAGCAGAAGCTGGTCGCCGACCTGATCCCGTCGCAGATCTCGATGGGGGCGGTGCAGCGCGTGCTCCAGGCGCTGCTGTCGGAGCGGATCTCGATCCGCGACCTGCCCACCATCCTGGAAGGCATCCAGGAAGCCTGCGGTTCGGGGATGCGGGCGATCCCCCTGGTCGTGGCCCATGTCCGGACCAGGCTGGCGCGCCAGATCAGCGACGCGCTGGTGGGTCATGCCGGCTACATCCCGCTGATCCCGCTGTCGCCGCAGTGGGAGGAAGCGTTCCTGGAAAGCCTGGTCGGCCCGCCGGAGGATCGCCAGCTCGCCATGGCGCCGACCCGGCTGAACGAGTTCATCGGACGGCTGCGCACGGCCCTCGATGCCGCCGCCGCAACCGGCGAGTCGCCGGTCGTCCTCACCAGCAGCGGCATCCGCGCCCCGGTCCGCGCCATCGTCGAGCGCCTGCGCCCGGCAACCCCGGTGCTGGCGCAGTCCGAGATCTTCCCGCGCGCGCGCATCCGCACGATCGGCAACATATGACCGTTCTGACCCGATCAAGCGTTCCGGACGGAGGACGAGCCGGTGCGGATTAGGATCTTCCGCGCCGCGACCCTTGCAGAGGCCATGGCGCAGGTACGCGACGAGCTCGGCCTCGACGCGCTGATCCTGGAAACCGAAACCCGGACCGGGCTGGTCGAGGTGACGGCGGCGCTGGACACGGAGGACGAACCCGAACCGGCAGTCCGGTTCGATCCGCTTCCCGGTCTTGCGCTGCCGGATCTGCCGGTCGCCCTGCTCCCCGTGCCACAGGCATCGAAGCCGCTGCTCCGGCACAACCTGCCGCCGGTCCTGCTTTCGGCGCTGGGGGATGGACCGCTGGAAGCCGCGTGCAGCCGGCTGTTCCGGTTCAGCCGGCTGCCGCTCGATGCGGATGGCGCGCCGCTTCTGCTGACCGGTCCGCCCGGCAGCGGCAAGACCCTGACCATCGCCAAGCTGGCCACCAGGCTGGTGATGGAGGGGCACCGCCCGCTGGTCGTCACCGCCGACGAGCAGCGCGCCGGCGCCATCGAGCAGCTCGCTGCCTTCACCCGGCTGCTGGGATTGACTCTGATCGCCGCCGGACGGCCGGAGATGCTTGCCCGCGCGCTCGGCCGACGCGAGCCGCTGTCCCCGGTGCTGATCGACGCGCCGGGGCTTGACCTGCTGGACCCGGCACAGGACGCGCTGCAAGTCGAACTGATCGCCGCCTCCGGTGCCTGCGTGGCCCTGGTCCTGCCCGCGGGCCTGGATCCGGCCGAGGCGGAGGAGGTCGCGGACGCGCACGCCCGGCACGGCGTGCAGCTGCTGGTGCCGACACGCCTCGACCGTGCGGCGCGGCTGGGTGGCGTGCTCGCCGCCTGCCACAGCGGCGGCCTCGCCCTGACCGAGGCCGGCACCGGCACCGACGTGGCAGACGGCCTGTCGCGGCTCACCCCGGTCACGCTCGCTGCCCGTCTCACCGCGGCGGGTCCGTCGCGCGGGCAAGCCTCCGCTCCGGCGTTCCAGCCGCCGCCATCGCTTCACGAGCAGATCGAGACCGGAACCCAGCCTGCCGCGAAGCGGCACGGTGCCCTGTCCCTGCACATCGCAGCCCAGGCAGGCGTCCATCGCCCCTCTTCCAGGAAGACGAACCCATGACCGCCACGCTGCAGCTGTCGGCATCCGCCTCGATGCATGGCGATGGAACCACCTTTCGAAGCGGGCAGGACGCTCGTCTGGTCGCGATCGGGTCGGGCAAGGGTGGTGTCGGCAAGACCTGGCTGTCGATCACCCTGGCCCAGGGCCTGGCCGCGCGGGGACGCAAGGTGCTCCTGGTCGACGGAGACCTGGGCCTGGCCAACGTCGACATCCAGCTCGGGCTCACCCCGCGACACGATCTGGCTGCCGTGCTGTCCGGGCGGCGCAGCCTGTCCGAGGTGATCATCCGCCACGCGACACCGGAGCTGCCCGCCGCCGCGTTCGACATCCTCCCGGGCCGGTCTGGAGCGTCGTCGATGGCAACGCTGGACGTCGAGGTGCTGGATCGGCTGCTGCAGGCGATCCGGCGGCTCGGCAGCTACGATACGGTCCTGCTTGATCTGGGCGCCGGGATCGACCCGACCATGCGCTTCATGGCCGCGTCCGCCGATACGCTGCTGGTCGTCTCGACCGACGAGCCGACAGCGCTGGCTGACGCCTATGCGGTGCTGAAGCTCCAGGCACGCGACCGTGCTGCGCGGAGCGGGAGCGGCTCGGGCCCGGTCGAGGCAAACGCGGACGTGCGCCTGGTCATCAACCAGTCAAGCAGCCTGGCAAGCGGCCGACGTACCTATGACGTGCTGGCCCGGGCCTGCAGCACCTTTCTCGGGCACACGCCGAGCCTGGCCGGCATCATCCGCCGCGACGGCCGGGTGGGCGATGCCATCCGGCGGCAGACGACGCTGCTGACGCGTCACCCGAATACGCCTGCGGCGGAGGATGTCGGGCGCATCGTGGACAACCTTGCCGGCTGAGACGGCCTCGACTTCCGCCTGCCGCGCCGTCCAGGTCTGGCCGGTCGCAGCACCATGATGGGGGTGCAACTCGTATGCGTGAACTGCGTCCATCCTGCATGATGACCAGCTCGAACGATCGCGACAGGGGGAATCCGGATCCGGATGGGTCGCTGTTCGACACGTGGCTGCAGACGCGCCTGCAGCGCTTGTACGACGAGGCGCTGGACGAAGCGGTTCCGGACGATCTGCTTCAACTGCTTCCCGAACTGGGGAAGCGCTCCGACCATTGAGATCGCCGCGATCATGCGGTGGACAAGTCGGCGAGGGATCCCATGCGCGTCAGCGTGATCCAGATGTGTCCGGGCTGCGACAAGGCGGAGAACATCACGCAGGCGGAGCGACTGGTCGATGCCTGCGTCGCGGCGGACGCTCCGGATCTGGTAGTGCTGCCGGAGATATGGACCTGCCTTGGTGGAGACAGGGAAACCAAGTTCTCGGCCGCCGAGAGGCTTCCACATTCGGCAACCGATGCCGAGGGCGGTCCGGCATCCCGGTTCCTGCGCGAGATCGCCCGCCGCCACGGCATTCACGTTCATGGCGGATCGATCGGTGAGCACGACGGGGACAGGCTGCTCAATACGAGCCTCCTGTTCGCGCCGGATGGCAGCCTGGCCGGACGTTACAGCAAGATACACCTGTTCGACGTCACGACGCCGAGCGGCGTCGGCTACCGAGAGAGCGACATCTATCGGCCTGGGGATACCGTCGTATCGGTCGAGCTGAACGGTCGATCCGGTCGGATCCGTGTCGGTCTGGCAATCTGCTACGACGTCCGGTTCGGCGAGCTGTTCCACCGGCTACGGCGCGAGGGCGCGGAGCTGATCATGTTGCCGGCAGCCTTCACCGCCGAAACCGGTGCGG
This sequence comes from uncultured Acetobacteraceae bacterium, assembly GCA_964249915.1. GTDB lineage: Bacteria > Pseudomonadota > Alphaproteobacteria > Acetobacterales > Acetobacteraceae > Lichenicola. Next base: position 22,360 of record CAXUEL010000010.1, read on the forward strand.
CCCATTGGGAGACCTTGGTCCGCGCTCGTGCGATCGAGACGCAGTGCTGGCTCGCCGCGGCCGCGACGACTGGGCAGCATAGGGACGCGCATGGCCACACCCGACTGACCTACGGCCACTCGATGATCGTGGATCCCTGGGGCACCGTGGTGGCGCAGGCTTCCGTTGGCCAGGGCTGGACCACCAGCCGGATCGACCAGGCCGCCACTGCGCGGGTTCGTGCCGGCATGCCGGTCATGGAACACCGGCGGTTGCCGTGAGCTGGACTGCGCCTGACCCCGGACAGTGGGCTCCTGCCGTCGCGCCGACCCGACTCGCGTTCGTCGGAGCACGGAACGACCTGGCTCAGCAGAACCTCCACCGCTTCGTGTCCCGCTACGGTAACCTGCCGATTGCCGACGCGGAGGTGGTGGTTTGTTTCGGCGGCGATGGTTTCATGCTGGAAACATTGCATGCCGTTCTGCTCGTCGGCATTCCCGTCTACGGGATCAACTGCGGCTCGGTCGGGTTCCTGATGAACCCGCTGGTCGAGGACAACCTGCCGGAACACCTGATGCACACCCAGGCGGCGGTGCTGCACCCGTTGCGCATGCATGCGGTGACACAGGCAGGACTGGTGGAGGAGGCGCTCGCGCTGAACGACGTGTTCCTGTTCAGGCAGACGCGCCAGGCGGCGAAGATCCAGATCGTGGTCGACGGTCGGGTTCGGCTGCCCGAGCTGGTCTGCGACGGCATCCTCGTGTCCACGCCGGCGGGATCAACCGCCTACAACCTTTCGGCTCATGGGCCGATCGTTCCTCTTTCGGCCGATCTGTTGCCGCTCACGCCAATCAGCGCGTTCCGGCCGAGACGATGGCGCGGCGCCCTGTTGCCGAGTTCGGCCGACGTGGAGTTCAAGATCCTGGAGGGCGACAAACGTCCTGTGGCAGCGGTGGCCGACTTCACCGAGGTCCGTGACGTGGTGTCGGTCGCCGTCAGCGAGGACCGGAGCATCGGGACTACGGTTCTGTTCGACCCCGATCAAAGCCTCTCGGAGCGCATCATCGTCGAACAGTTCACGGTCTAAACCGGTTCACGTTCGTCCATTGGTCGCGGTCCAGCTCTTTGTCTTGACGCGCATCTTCACCGGTCAGATGACCATGCCTGATCCGGTGATGCTCCAGGTGCCGCCCTCGAGCCAGCTGGTGCGGCGGGATCAACGCTGCACCATTCCGGAAGTCGCTGGACATCTTTACCCGACCAGATGGTCCACCTGGGCGGGTCCGCAGCCTACGCTGCGGACAGCATGCTCGTGGACCGCGAAGGAGCCGGGACAGAAGCCGCGGCCGGGACCGAAACCGGGGCCACGTCGTCGCGGAGCATGTAGCCGCGACCCCAGATGGTGCCGATCAGGTTGCCGGCGCCAGCCAGCTGCAGCTTCTTGCGGAGCTTGCAGATGAACACGTCGATGATCTTCATCTCGGGTTCGTCCATGCCACCGTAGAGGTGGTTGAGGAAGGCGTCCTTCGTCAGGACGATGCCCTTGCGCAGCACCAGAAGCTCCAGGATGGAGTACTCCTTGCCCGTCAGGTGCACCGCCTGCTCGTCCACGGTGACCTCGCGGCTGTCCAGGTTGAGGCGAAGGTTGGCGACCTGCAGCACCGGGGCGGCATATCCCTTGCTGCGACGCAGGATCGCCTGGATGCGGGCGACCAGCTCAATCTGGTCGAACGGCTTGCTGACGACGTCGTCGGCGCCGGCTGCAAAGGCACGGATGCGGACCGAGGCCTGCGTGCTGGCGGACAACGCCAGTGCGGGAACCGGATGGCGCGCATGACGCATGCGACGCACCAGCTCGCTGCCCTCCATGTCAGGCAGCTCGAGGTCGAGGACTGCCAGGTCGTAATCGTAGTGACGGAGCATCTCGAGCGCTTCCTCGCCCATGTCCGTGTGGTCGACCATGAAGCCGGCGTTTTGCAGGATGCGGGTCAGGCCCTGCGCGGCTGTGACGTCACCTTCAACGAGAAGAACCCTCATGACCACTACTCCAGGTTTTGCTGAAGCATGTTTACTACCTATGCGTGTTCCCTCCAAGTGTTTAATGCTCGTTTATCGAAATAAATTCAGCCCTACACGTCTCCTTAATGATTGCATGCTGATATCCGCCTCCTCCGTCGCCTTTTGACGACAAGCATGGCTGTGGAAGCGGACTGGCATGACCAATCTTGCGCAACGTCTCAGAAATGTACGCGATGGCCTTGGTGCCGTACCGCCCGCGCGCATCTGCGGGCGCGTCGCCGGGATCTCTGGACTGGCCGTGGAACTTGCCGGTCTGGAGAATCACGTCGCAATCGGAGACCGCATCGACCTGCAGCCGCGTGGAGGCCAGGCGATCCCGGCGGAGATCGTGGGCTTCCGGGGCGGCCGCGCCAACGCGATGGTCTACGGCGCGCTGGACGGTCTTGGTCCGGGCAGCGTCGCGTCGCTGGGCTTCGGCAGCGACAGCGCTGCACGGACCGGCACCCTCGCCGTGTCGGATCAGTGGCTTGGCCGCGTGATCGACCCGCTCGGCCGCCCGATGGACGGCAAGGGACCGCTGCCGCATGGCAGGACGCCTCGTCCGCTGCGGGCCGCCCCGCCGGATGCCACCAGCCGTGCCCGCCTCGGGCCGCGCCTCGATCTCGGCGTACGGGTCCTGAACGCGTTCACCACCTGCCGCACCGGCCAGCGGCTCGGCCTGTTCGCCGGATCCGGGGTCGGCAAGTCGACGCTGCTGTCCATGCTGGCCCGCCACACCGATTGCGACGTCGCCGTGATCTCCCTGGTCGGAGAGCGGGGGCGGGAGGTGCGCGAGTTCCTGGAAGACGACCTCGGGGAGGCCGGGCTGGCACGATCGGTGGTGGTGGTCGCGACCTCGGACACGCCGCCGCTGATGCGTCGCGAGGCCGCCTATGCCGCCATGGCGGTGGCCGAACACTTCCGTGACGAGGGAAAATCCGTCCTGCTGCTGATGGACAGCGTGACCCGGTTCTGTCTGGCACTGCGTGAGATCGGCTTGTCGGCCGGAGAGCCGCCGGCCACCCGGGGCTATCCACCGAGCGTGTTCGCGGAGTTGCCCCGCCTGCTGGAACGGGCTGGTCCGGGCCCGCTGCTGCCCGACCGTCCGGCGGGCCAGATCACAGCCCTGTTCACCGTGCTGGTGGAAGGCGACGATCACAACGAGCCGGTTGCGGACGCGGTACGCGGCATCCTCGACGGCCACGTGATCATGGACCGCCGGATCGGCGAGACCGGTCGCTATCCTGCCGTCGACGTCCTGCGCTCGTTGTCACGTTCGGTTCCGGGCTGCAACGATTCCGACCAGAACGCCCTGACCCGACGCGCGCGCTCGCTGCTCGCCCTCCATGCCGACATGGCCGACATGGTCCGGCTCGGCGCCTACAAGGCTGGCAGCGATCCGGCGGTGGACGAGGCGGTCGCGCTGGTGCCGCGAATCGAGGCCATGCTTCGGCAGGGTCGCGAGGAACACACCTCCATCGAGGGCAGCTTCGCGGCCTTGGCCGAGGCGATGACGCGAGGCGTCCAATGAAACGCGATCCGCTTGGCACGATGCTGCGGGTCCGCCAGTCCACCCTGGACGAGGCGCAGAAGGCCGTCGCCGAAGCCTATCGCGCGGAGCGCGACGCCTTCGACCGTGCCGAAGCGGCGGCGGCGGCCCTGGAACGGGAGATGCAGGTGGCGACCAGCCTGGCCGGGGGCGACGAGGCGGTGGAAACGTTCGCCCGTTGGCTGCCGGTAGGGCGGAGGACGCTCAAGCAGGCACATGACGCGCAGCGGGACGCGACGGCGATGCTGGACCAGGCGCGAGCGATCCTGGCTCTCGCCCGATCGGGCGTCAGGACCGTCGAGTCGTTGATCGAGCAGCGTCGTGCGGAACAGCAGTTGGAGGATAACCGCCGGGATCAGCGCGCGCTGGACGAGCTCGGAAGCCGGCGGCCGGACCGGAACAGGTAGGTTCCGACCCGGCCCATGGGTCGGAACCTGGGCGTGCGGACTGCCTGGCTGGCGTCAACGACGGCCGCGCACCAGCTTGCGTATGGCACCCCAGGCTGTCCGGCCGGCAAAGCGGCCGGCTGGACCGGCAACGGCGCTGGTGACTGCCGTCATGGCCAGGGTGCTCCGCAACTCCGAGATCGACCGGTCACGCGTGATCCGCGCCTCGACCTCGATCGGGTCCGGCAGCCTCCCACGCCCGAGCAGCACGAGGACAACGGCCACGAGAACGTCGAAACCCAGCACGATGACGGATGCCCAGACCTTGCCAGTGTTCCACGGACCGTAGCAAAGCGTCCAAAGAACGACATGAAGGGCGACAAGCGCAAAAAAGCCGAACAAGCCGGCAACCACCAGGAAGACAGCCTGCCGGCCGATCCGCAGTGCCTGCCGGCGCAACCGCAAGGCCTCCGCGGTCGCGGCGATCCTGGCGAGGTCGACGGCCTTCATGGACAGGTCCTCACCGTGCGATCCGACCGATCAGGTAACCCACGGCGGCGGCGATGCCGATCGCGATGATCGGCTGGTCGCGGACCTGTGCCGATACCGTCTCGACCTGCGACGTGGTCATGTCGCGTGCAGTGTTGACCGCGGTCTCGGCCTTGCTGGCCGCATCTGCCAGCGCCGGCGTGACCCGCTCGTTGAGCAGCTGCTCCACCTGGGCGCGCAGGCTCTGGATCTGATCCTGCGTATCGCTCGCCACATCCTTCGCCTTGTCGGTAACCGTCTTGGAGAAACCCATGGCCGCACCCCATTCCACCAGGGCTGACGAACGTCGCCTGGACGGCCAAGTTGCATTGCGCGAATGAGCCGGATCGGAAACGGAACCGTTGCGCGCGTGTCGCTGGTCCGGCTGCAAGCCAGCGATCCGGCCCGTCCGGGCGGGATCCTGCAGGAGGTGTCGCTGCACCTGCCGGCTGGGCGGTGCCTGGCCCTGCTGGGCGACCGGCAGGCCGGCGGCTCGCTGCTCCTGGACGTGGTTGCGGGCCATCGCCGGAGCACGAGCGGGCAGGTGCTGGTCGACGGCCTGGCCATCGACGACCAGCCCCCTGCCGGACGCTGGTTCGGCATGGTGTCCGGACGCGACCCGCTGTTCCCCCACCTGAGCGTGAGCGACAACGTGTCGTTTCCGTTGCGGGCGCGGGGCGTGGCGGCGGGAGAGCGGCAGCGTCGGGTCGGCGAGGCGCTGGCGCTGCTCGGGCTCGAGGCGTCGGCGCAACAGCGACCCAGGACGCTCGACGATGCCACCCGCATCCGCACCGCCCTCGCCCGCGCCCTGGTGTTCGACCCGAAGCTGATCCTGCTGGACGACCCGTTCGCGGTGCTGGACCCCGCGCCGCGCCAGCTGCTGCAGCGGACGCTGCGCCGGCTGGTCCGCGCGCGCGGCCTGACCATCCTGCTGGCCACTGCCGACCGGGACGAGGCGCTGCTGCTCGGCGACGAGGTCGGCGTTCTCGAAGCCGGCCGCCTGCATCAGGTCGGCACCGCCCAGGTCCTGCTCGACCGGCCGGCTGACGCGGTGGTGGCGTATCGGCTGGGTGACGCCAACCTGCTGACGGGGCGGATCGTACGGCTGGACGACGAGGTCGCGTCGGTGCGGTTGAGTTGCGGGCACGAGATGGAAGCGGAACCGGACGCAGCCCTGGAGGAAGGGATGCTCTGCGTGCTGTGCGTCCGCCCGGACCGGATCGCCACCGCCTTCATACGAGGACCGGATCTCGAAACCGGCAGCAACACGGTGCCGGCGACGCTGCTGGACGCGGTGCATCTCGTCGACCATCTCCGGCTGCGCTTCCGGTTGGCCGACGGGAGCGAGCTGCTGGTCAGGCGGCCGCCGGCAGCGCTGGCGGCGGACCTGCGTCCGAATCGGCCGGCGCTGCTGGCCTGGCAGCCGCATCATGCGCGCGTGTTCGCAGCGCTCCCGTAGCGGCGGGACCGGCAGCTGTTCCAGCGTCGCGGAACATGCTCTAGGTTGACCTCCCCATCCTTCTGTCGGCCTTTGGCGCGACCACCACGACGAGCCGGTCGCCATCGCCAAGCCCGTTCAGCCACGGACCACCGCACCCCTGCCGCAGGACGCGGACCTGTGCACGGGTCATGTCCGGGCTCGGCGCTGGACCACCTTGTGCGGCGGGCTGTGGTGCTTCCTGGCTCCCGCAGCGCTTGGCGCCGGAGACCGGACCAAGGAGCCGCCAGCCAGACCGCTGGTCGTCGCGAGCCTGGGCGGGCTGGTCCAGGACGCGATGGCGCAGGCGTTCTTCTCGCCGTTCACCACCCAGACCAGGATCGCCATCCATGCCGTGACCTGGAGCGGGCTCCTGGCCACGCTGCAGGACCGGGCGCGGACCGGCATCGCGCCGGACCAGTCGCTGGTGCTGATGGACAACGCGTCGGTGCTGGTCGCCTGCCGGCAAGGGCTGCTGCTGCCGATCGATCCCACGCTGGTGCCTGGCCTGATCCGGAACGGCCATGAACGGCTGGACGAGGACGCCGTCAGCCGGTGCGGCGTGGGCGCGTTCCGGACGAACCTGGTGCTGGCCTGGGACAGGAACCGGATCGACAGCGTGCCCAGCTGGTCGGACTTCTGGGACGTGGCGCGCCGCCCTGGCAAGCGTGGCCTGTTTCGCAGTCCCCGCGGCACGATGGAGATCGCCCTTCTGGCCGACGGCGTGGCGCCGCGCGACGTGTACCGCATTCTCGACAGCAACGCCGGACAGGATCGCGCCTTCCGCAAGCTCGACCAGCTCAAGCCCTACGTGGTCTGGTGGGAAACGCCGGACCAGGCGGTCCACGTCATCCAGTCTGGCGACGTGCTGATGACCCTGTCTCCGAACGATGCGGTGGCGGCCGCCAATATGGCCGGCCACCGCAACTTCGACATCCAGTGGCAGCAGAGCATCAGCACGATCCTGAGCTGGGCCATCCCGGGCCGTCCCGCGGCGGTCGGCAGCAACCCGGACCAGGCAGACGACCGGGCGGCGCGTGGCCGACAGCTGCTCGGCTTCATGATCGATTCGGCGCGCCAGGCCGACTTCGCCGGCCGCTATCCGAGCGTCGGCCTGCTGCAGGACGCGCTGCCGCCGGATCAGGCGCTGCCGGCCGACAGTCCGGCCACGGCGGAGCACCGGCACGACGCGCTGCGCGAGGACGACGCGTTCTGGGCGACGCATCTCGATCCGATCAGGGCGCGCTTCGATGCCTGGATCGGCAGGTGAGCCCTTGCAGGCTGTCCTGAGCAGCTGGACCCTTTCCGCGTGCACCGCCGCCGCCTGCCTGCTGGCATCGCTTCTGCTGGCATCGCTCCTGCTGGGCGTCGCGGCCACCTGGGTGGTGGCGTCGCTGCATCGCCGGTGGCGACGGGCGGCGCGGCAGCTGGCGCTGGTCCTGCTGGTTCCCGGCATCGTCCTGGCCGTCCGTCCGGAAAGGCTGGCTGTCGCGCAAGGCCCCGCTGCCGGCGCCATGCTCCTGATCCTTGGCGTCCTGCCCGTGTTGATGCTGCCGGTGCTGTCCAGGCTGGCCGGGATGCTGGACGGCCAGGTCCGGACCGCATCCGGCCTCGGCGCCGGGCGGATCGCGATCCTGCGTCTGGTGTGGCTGCCGCAGCTGGGATGGCCCGTGCTACTGGGCACGCTGCTGAGCGGGCTGCTCGACCTCGTGGCGCTGGCGCTTCGTCGTTGAGGTGCGACCGACGCGTCGTTCTTCCTTATCGTCGCGCGAAATCGTAACCTGCTTCCCATGCGTTCGCCGGCACCGTTCTGGAAGACCAAGACCCTCGAGCAGATGACCGCCGCGGAGTGGGAGTCGCTGTGCGACGGCTGCGGCCGCTGCTGCCTGCACAAGCTGCGGACCGAGGACACGGACGAGATCCTCTACACCAACGTCGCTTGCCGGCTGCTCGACACCGACAGCTGCGCCTGCTCCGACTACGGGCGCCGCCGCCGCAAGGTGCCGGACTGCGTGCAGCTCACCCCCGCCGCCCTGGCGGAGATCGACTGGCTGCCGCCATCCTGCGGCTACCGGCGGATCGCCGAGGGACGCGGCCTCGCCTGGTGGCATCCGCTGGTATCGAGACAAGCCGACAGCGTGCACGCGGCCGGGATCTCCGTGCAGGGCCGCGCGATCAGCGAGCGCGTGGCCGGACCGCTCGAGCATCACGTCGTCGACTGGCCGGGACTTACGCCGCGCCAGGCGCGCTCCGCTCCGGGACGGGATCCCGTGATCCGGCGCCGCACGGCAGCCGAAGCCGACCTGCCTGCGGGACCGGTGGATCGATGACATCGGGCTCGTTCCGGAGGCCGCTCCGCGCAGCGCCCGGACGGGATCGCAATACCCCGCCGTCCGGGCGGTCGGAGCTGCTGCACCTTCCCGGCGGGGACATGCCGGTGCGCTGGCGACGCTGCACGCGGGCACGCCGGGTTTCGTTGCGGATCGATCCCCGCGCCGGTGCGGTGGTGGTGACCCTGCCGACCCGGGCCGCCCGTGCTGCCGGCCTGGCACTGCTGCATGCCCATGCCGATTGGGCCGCAGGCCGGCTCGCCGCGCTGCCGGACGTGGTCCGGCTCGACGACGGGGCAGTGGTGCTGGTCGACGGCCGTTCCCGCGTCATACGCCACCGGCCGGAGGCACGACGCGGCGTCTGGCTGGAAGCGGACGAGATCCGGGTCAGCGGCGAGCAAGCCTTCCTGCCCAGGCGGGTGACCGACTTCCTTCGCGCCGAGGCTCGCCTGCGCTTGTCGCGCCTGGTGACGCAGATCGCGGCCCACGATGCGGCCGGGCCTGACCTGCTGCCGGCCCGCCTGAGCATCAAGGACACCGCAACTCGCTGGGGCAGCTGTTCGTCCGATCGGACGGTGATGTTCAGCTGGCGCCTGGTGATGGCGCCGCCCGAAGTCCAGCACTACGTGGTCGCGCACGAGCTGGCCCATCTACGCCACCTCGATCATGGCAGAGCGTTCTGGTGCCTGGTCGAGCGGCTGACGCCGCACCGCGCCCAGGCCGAAGCCTGGCTGAAGCACAACGGCCCCACCCTGCTGCGAACCGGCTGATCGACGCACCGGCACCAGAGGGCCCGCCTTGCGCACCGGATCCGGTTGACGCATGACCGGACAGATATCTCGGCTGCCCGCCTGGCGGAATGGTAGACGCAGCGGACTTAAAATCCGCAGTCCATAGGGCGTGCCGGTTCGAGTCCGGCGGCGGGCACCAGGAGCAGTCCTTAACTAACTGATTTGACAGCGTTCTTGTTAATTTTGGACGGTTCTACCCATCTTGAGACCCCTCTTGGTGCAAGTTTGGTGCTTCCTGCGGCGTGGCGCCTTCGCCAGGCACCGGGCTGCGAGGATTTGGATGTAGGCCAGCTCCACCGGCGTCAGCTTGGCCTCGATCTGCGCCCTGTGGTCATGCCTCATCCGACAGGACCGGCTCGGGCAGCACCGCCTCGGGCTCGAAGTCGGCCGCCGTCAGCCGCTCTTGTTCCCGATCCAGCAGGAACCCGTGTCGCTTGAGGTAGGCGGCCTGGCTCTCGAACACGGCCGGCTGATCCTGCGGAGGGTCCGTCTCCCACTCCAAGGAAAGCCCGAAGGCGAAGTGCCTCCAGAGAAAGCGCTCCCCGGGCTCCGGCGGAAGCTCGTGCACGGACACGCCACCGCCGCCTATCCGGGCCCGCGGCTCGCACACGTCGGTCTGACGCAACCACCGCGGAGAGGAGAAGTGCCACCAGCACGACAGCCGGGTGCCGGGGTTCTCCACCGCCCATTCGGCCACGATGCCGGCCGCGTGCTCCTCCCAGTACTCTTCGATGGTGCGCACCGCCAGATCGCCCTTTCTGGGCCGCCGGGTATGCGCAAACACTTCGAAAGCGCGCTCCGGAGGCACTTTCGGTATGGGTAAATCATGCAGGATGGCGAAGACGACGTCCGACACGTCCAGGCGTCGGAACTTGGCACGCCGGCGCTTGACGGGCATCGGCTACGGCCTCCGGTTGGATCTGAGAGCCGGTCCACGGAGCGGAGCCGCGACCATCTCGACGTCGAGATCCAGCTCCCTGATGAGGCGGGCAAAGCGGATCTGGGAGTCGCGCTCGATCGCAACTTCCGGGCGCGCACGTGGAAAGTCGAAGCGATCGACCACCGTTAGCCCGTGTTTGCTCAGCGCTTCGCGGGCTTCCATCGAGCGATCCCAGGCCTCGCACGCGAGCATTAGCAGGCGCACGTGATGATCCTCGAGCTCGTAGTCCGCGAGCACGGCGGTGAACCATTTCCGCGTCGGCGGGCGAAGGTGCCGAGGGGGTCGGATTGGGTTTGGCATGAAAAATCTCGTTTGAACGGGGGCAGGATGCGCAAAGATTCGGTGGGGATACGGTTCACAGCGGCTCAACTGGTAGGAATGCGACCCTAGGGGGGGGGTGCTGAGCTGGCCCGCAGACGCAGCGGGTCAGATTGCTTGCTCCTGCCGAGCGCACCCGTCGTTTTCGACGGGCTAGGTCACTCGTTCAGGAACTTCGCCGAGCCGGTGCCTGGCCGCACGTGCACGTAGCGGCTGGTGGTCGCGAGGTTGGCGTGGCCGAGCGACGCCTGTAGCTCGTGAGGCGGACAGCCACGGTCGACGGCGTGCGATCCATGCGCATGCCTCAGCCAATGGCAGGACACCTCGGGCGGCAACCCCGCGCGCTTGGCCGCAGCCTTCACGACGCGATGCACCGCAGACTGGTCGAGCCGACCGCCTTTCATGGAGCGGAACACCGGCGCATCCTCGGTGGCGCCGCGTCGCAACGCTGCGAGCGTCCGCCACAGCTTCGGCAGGATGATCACCGGCCGCGTCTTGCCGCCCTTGCCGAACACGTTGGCGACGCCGCCTTCCTTCGTGCCGCGCAGGTCACGCCACGTCAGCGCGCAGGCTTCCGAGATCCGCAGGCCGCCGAAGTAGCACAACCGCAGCAGCGCGTTGTTCCGCGCGCTGGGTTCCAGCTCCAGCAACCGCTGCACCTGGGCCTCGCTGATGATGCGCTCGGAGAGCCGGTCCTTCAGCTTCGGGACCTTCACCGCGCCAGCGGCGTCGAACGGCAGGTAGCCGATGCGGTGGCCATACGCGAAGAGGCTCTTCGCCGCCGCCGCCTTGCGGCACTGGCTCGCTGGCTTGAGGTGCAACAGCGCACCCATGAAGCGCTGCAGGTCCCCGATCGTGGCGTCGCGCAGCGGCTTGCCGAGATGCGCGAGCAGCACCGCCACGTCGGCGCGATACGCTTTCTGCGTTGTCGCCGGCCGCCCGTGCAGCCACAGCTCGACCAGCTCGTGATCGTTGTGCGCCTGTCCCGCCGGCGGCGGGGACTGCGCTTCCTCGGGACGCTCTTCTGTGGTGTCGTTCATATAACGCGCCGCCTCACGGCGGGACCCCTAGTCTATTTTCAGTTATTCGGCGGTTAACCGCCAATCTTGCAGGCAGGAACGCCAGAAATAACCATGCAAGAGAATAGACATTCCCTTGCGTCCTATCCCGACTGTTCCAGCCCAGACGCCAGGATAATCGAAGCGTTATCTTGCGTTCTTGTCGACCGAAACCCGGCGGCGAGAGGCAGTGGATCGGCCGGTGGTTCGTCCAGGAGCGGTCCCGGTGCCGGCGGCGTCCTTGCCCCAGGTCGACATGCCAGGCAGCAGGTCGACCTGGCGCAAGCCCGCGACGATCGCGGCAACACCTCGCGCCTCAAGCCGGCCGGCCCAGACGTGCGAGCAGCCGAGCCGGGGCGCGAGTTGGCGGAGCGACAGGCCGGAGGCCCGAAGCTGTACGGCGCGACGCACCGCTTCATCCTCATTACGGAGGTGCACCAGCCAGGCTAGGGCTTCGTCCGCCTCTGCAATCTCTAACGCGTCGGGACGCGGATCGTCGGGCTGGCGTCGGTCCTTCCCCTCCTCGGCCATGCCGATGCCATGCGCCAGGCGGTAGCCTTGTGGCCACTTCTTCGACGGGAGGCGCCGCAGCGTCTCGAACGCTTCTGCAAGGCGGCGACGCACGACCAGCTCGGTCACGACGTCGCTCAGCGGCCGGCGCATGCAGTGCCTTCAAGATGGGAAAGCGTTGGGCGCGGAAGCCGAACGATGCCGTATCTCATTGTCCGATCGGGCCTGTTTGTAAACAGTTAACTACCGCCTCGGCATCGATGGACTTGCCACGCTGCAAGTTATCGTGCCGGCGAAGCGTGTCTGTATGGTCCCCGACAGCTCTGGATGCTTCGCTCTTACTCCGCGAGATTTCTTGTCCGGACTACCGCCAGCGCGATCGTCTCCAGGCCTGTCGGCGGATGGCAGGTCGAGCAGCACCATCCGCGGGCGCCGCCTTCGAGCGACCACCAGGAGCCGCCAAGGCAGCACGAGCACCAATCCCCCGGAAGCGGCAGGTGAAGCGGATCCGCCCAGGACACCGGCTGCCGTTGGTCCGGCGGCAGATCGTCCCGCATGACGATGCGGTTGAGGGTCCGGATGCACGCAAGAGGCCGGGAAAACCGGCCGAGCCACTCGGCGTCGGCGGTCCGCTTCGGCGCCTCATCATGAGTTATCCACAGCCCTTCATCGGGTGACGTTTTTTCTGCCGGGGCAGCCGGGGCAGCCGGGGCACCCCCCTCAAAAGTGGCGGTTTTCTGCGGTTTTTCGGGTGGTGACTGCCGGGGCACCTGCCGGGGCAGTGCCGGGGCAGCCGGGGCAGGTTCTTCTTCTTGTGCCCCGCCTGCCCCGGCAGGTGCCCCGGCAAAATCAGGGGTAGCGGGGCAGGCAGATTGGCGGTTTTCCGCTATTTCTGAAGGGGGTGCCCCGCCTGCCCCGGCTGCCCCGGCAGAAAAAGCGTTACCCGATTGAGGTTGTGGATAACTCGTGGTCTGGCGAAGCGCATCTGCGAGCCGAGCGAGGTCAGGCAACGCCGCCTCCCAGGATGTCGCCCTTGATCACGTAGACCCGGATCCGGCCGTGATCGGGCAGGCTCCGCTTGATGGTGAGGCGCTGGTCTGGGTCTCGCCGCAGCAGGTCCCGGTCGACCAGCACCTTGGCCGCTGCCTCGGCGTCGAGCCCCTTGCAGACCTCGTTGCGCCACGCTTCTGGCAGGATGAGGTAGTCCCACCTTTCAGCGTCGCCGGCGCCGATGCGCTCCCGGAAGCCCACCCGGTTGATCGTCCGGCTCTCGATCGGCTGGCCGAGCGCGTTGAGTGGCGCAGCCCCCAGCACCGTGAAGCGGCTCTCGCCGTGCGCCTCGATGAAGCCGCGCACCTGAGCAAGCGCCTGCTCATCCTCGCCGGCCGTGACGCTGCCGCGCAGCCCCAGCCAGGCCCGGAAGCACTCGGCTGCCGCACGTCGCGCCTCTCCCCTCGGCCAGGGGAGCACGCAGTAGTGGATGGCGAGCTCGCCGGCGGCTGCGATCAGCGCGAACCGCGTTGCGACGCTGCCCACCTGGCCGTCAGCGCCCTGCGGCACGAACTCGGCGACAAAGCCTTCCCGCATCTCCTTCAGCACCAGGAGAAGACCGTCGAGATCCTTGGTGCGATCGTGCACGAGGGCTGTCAGGAACGCGCGTGAGGCGGTGCCGTAGTGCCGGCGGGCGGCGTCCCGGAAGTGCTCCGCCAGCTCGCGCGCCGAAGCCTTGCCGTGCAGCTTCTCGAAGACGCCCATCTTCGCGCCGGCGTCGGCCGGCAGGTTGACCAGGCGCACCTCCTGCCCGGCCATCACCTTCTTGCCGGCCTCCGCCAGCTTGGCGCTCAGCGTCAGCTCGCCGGTGGACAGGAACAGGGTGCGCCAGCTCTTGCGCTGCCTTGCCTCGCCGCCGCGGCCGGCGCGCTGCTTCCCCGAGCTGTTCGACAGCATGTAGACGATCTCGCCGATCTCCCGCGCCTCGGCCTGGCCCATCTCGTCCAGGATCAGCACCGTGTCGGACGTCTCGGACGCGATGCCCTCGATGCCGTTGGCGGTGCCGCGCCACTGCCGCACCTGGCCGTCGCGATCACCCCTGCCCCACACGCTGCCAGCGATCAGCGCCGCGGTGCTCTTGCCGCTCTGCGACTTGCCGACCAGGTGCAGGCCGCCCGACTGCTCGCCGGCCACGTCCAGCAGCGGCCCGGCAAAGGAAGCCGCCAGGAACAGCGCCAGCCGGGAGTTGCCGATGGTCAGGGCCGCTACCTCCCGCTTCCAGTCCTCCAGGGTGCCGCTCGCCGCGAAGTCCCGCCCGGTCGCGGCCCGCGTGCTCTGGAACACCACATTCGTCGCGCCGCCGCCGAAGGTGTGACCGCCCGGCAAGATGAACACGTGGCCGCCGTCGGTCTTGTGCCAGCCGGTCCGCTCGACGCACCGCAAGCGCCGGTCGGTCCGGACGCTGCCGATGAACTGCCGCAGCCGCGTCACACCCGACACGCTGCAGGACAGGCCGGCATCCTCCAGCTCGCCGGCCAGCTCGCGGCCGTCGCCATGGATCAGCCGCCGCGGCACCGCCCATTCATGCACCCGGCCGTCGCGGTCGAGCCAGCGCAGCAGCAGCCCCCAGCCCAGGCCGCCGCCGTCGTTCGTCTCCGCGACGATGTCAAAGGGTGCCGCGACGAACACCCGCGGCGGCGGCTCGCCTTCCCCCTTGGCTTCCGGCTGGAAGAACAGGCCGCGTGCCGTCATGCGGAAGCCGTCCGGCATCTTCACGTTGGACGATGCCGGGCCCGCCTCCTCGAGGATCGCCCGCAGCGCGGCCCGATCGTCGCCGCCGGCAAGAGGAAGCGGCAGCTCGTCCGCCAGGTCCCAGCCCTTCGGCAGGTCGAACGGTAGCGTCACGCGCCGCACGAACGAGGCTCCAGCCTCGCGCAGCAGCGGGATGACGGCCTCGGCGTAGCCGATCCCAGCATCATCCGCATCCGGCCAGATCGTCACCACGCGGCGGGCGAGCGGCGACCAGTCCGACCGGCTCGGCGCCTTGCTGCCGCCTTGCGACGTGATCACGACATGATCTGGGAACAGCTCGGCCGCGGCGTCCGCTGTCTTCTCCCCTTCGACCAGCAGCACCGGCGCCTCAGGTGCGGCCGCGAGCCGGTCCAGGCCGTAGAGGGGCAGAGGCTTCCCCGGTTCCTTGAAGTGCCAGCCGGTGACGTCCTGCCGGACGTCGCTGCGGTCGGTCCAGACACGCCGGCCGTAGGTGTATGGCAGGATGTCCTTGCCACCGTCGTCTCGGTCGAAGCGCACCCGGGCACAGAGCGGCCGGCCATGCGCGTCGCGGTAGGTCCAGATCGTCACCGCCCGGCGTGGCAGGATTGGATCCCCGGGCGCCGGGCTCCGCGGTTCCCATACCTCGGCCTCGGGCCGGCCGGCCGGTACGTCGCCGAGCGTCAGCTTGGCGAATGGATCGGGCGCAGCGTCGCGCGCTTGACTGCCCGGATGCGCGTTCATGAGCCGCCTCCTAGACCGAGTGCGATCGCCAGCTTCTCGGCCGCCTCGCCCTGCCGCAGCCCGTGCAGGTAAGCCGCAAGCGAGATGACGTCGCCACCGCGGTCGGGGGTGGCGAAGTCCGACCACTGGCCGGTTCTGAGGTTGACCTTGAACGAGCCGGGTTCGCGATCGGCGCGGCGCGGGTTGCGAGCAACGAACTCGTTCCCCTGCCTGCGGCCGTCCGGAAGCCAGCGCGACAGCAGAGCAGGCAGAGCAGGCAGAGCAGGCAGAGCAGCGAGAGCAGCCCGGTTGATGGCCGGGAAGTCGAGCGTGGTTCGGTGGGAAGGAGCAGCTGCGGTCAAATGCCCAGCTCCCGTCCCACGAGCGACTCCATGCTGGTGATCGCCGCCAGCATGAGGCCGTCCATCTCGACGTCGCCGCCGCGTTGCTTCGCGATGACGAACAGGTGGTCGACAACCATGATCATCGCGGCTCGCCATGCGTTAGGACCCTGGGGTATGGCGTTGTCGCGGACGAGCCAGCCCTCGACCTTGCTCAGGGTCTCCCGGAGCAGTGCCGCCACGGCATCCGCCTTGCCGGTCTCATCGCGGACCGCGCTCATCGACGGGCCGCCTTTTCGCCGGCGAACGGCTGAGCCGTTGCGACGAGCTCCTCGGGATAACGGTAGCGCCCCTGTCCGGCTTCGACATTTGCCCTGTGCGCCAGCTCTCGCGGCGTCATCGGATGTTCGTGCCAGCGCCGGCGAAACTGCCGGTTCTGCAGGGGATCGGACTGATCAGCCGAGTGGACAAGACGCATCGCTGCGCTCCATCTTGGGCCGGCCTGCGAAGGAGCTTGAACGCTGCGCGCAGAGTGCGTACATCTCGGGCGTCGAGAGAGCTACGCCTTCCGTCGCCGGGTCCTGTGTCCGCAGGGTCCGGCGATTTGCGTTCAGGTAGTCGCCTTCGGCGTCAGCCGCGGCAGGGCATCCAAGTAGGCGAAGACGCTGGCGGTATCGACCAGGGTACCCCGCCCCAGCTTCGACAGCGTGATGTGCCCGTCCCGGGCCGCCCGATAGATCGCCGACCTGGACAGGCCGAACACCATCGGTGCTTGTGGGAGCGGCACCTTTATCGGTAGCGGGGATCGGGTAGGACCGCCGGCGGCAGGGCGGTGCTGGAGATGATCGACCATCGAGTGTCCCTTCATGACCCGGCACGATCTGCACCGGGGGGACACATCAATAATCAGGCGGCTGTCTTCGATATAAGGGGCGAACCTGGGGGGGAGGTTTGGTCCGGACCAAACCTGGGGGATAGGTTTTGCCCGGGCAAAACCTACGGGGTAGGTTCTGCCCAAGGTTCCCTTGCT
>CAXUEL010000011.1:0-36901 GCA_964249915.1 uncultured Acetobacteraceae bacterium
CTGGCCTCCGACCGCATAGCCGCCGCGAAACGACAGATGGCCACCGCGGCTTGAGTAGGATCTGGCGCTGCCTTGAGTGATCTCGATCCCCAAACTGCCCTTGTGCCCCGCTGACATTTGCTTTGAACCAACCTTTAACAGACGGTCAGTTCCTCTCACCGCTACAACCGTCAACACAACGAACTTGGGAAGCTTCTCGGTCCGCGTCGCCACGTCAGCCAAACTACCCCCGACCCCCTCTGCCGCGTCCTATTCATGAACAGGTTCATGAATGCGGTTGAGGTGTTCTTCCGGCTCCAGTCGAGTTGCAACTCGCAGAACAGCTGCGCCACCGATATCATCTTGGTACCAGCCTGTTCAACCCGACGCAATGCCGCCTCATGGGCTGCAAGTGAGGTGCCGCCGACGGCGTCAACCGACACATATATTTATAACACTCATTAAGCGCATCGAGAGTCGGAAAGGTGAGGCAAGCTTCCGTCTGAAGCGCCGTCATGATCAGCTTCTTGCGGCCGGTTGCTTTGACTGCCGCCCGAAATTCGACGTCTTCCCAAGCGTTGATACTTGTACGGTCATAGGTGGGATGCTCCGCGAGTACCTTATAAATCTGAGGAATCGGTGGCTTGCTTAAGGCGGTCTTACATTCACAGTCGAGTGGACAATCGGTAAGCCGTAAGCCAAAGCCGCTCTAGCGCAGCCGACAATGTTGTTGACAAGCAGCTGGGGGTCCGATTGAGGCAATCGAACTCACCTGTACTGGCTGATAGTCGATGATGATAAAAGCAGACTTCTCTGGCGTCAGCAGACGATCGAGTATGGGATCGCGAATTGACTGGCTGGACATCAAGGACTCCCTTCTGAGGTCGAGCGCTCAGTAGTTATGGAAAGCTAGTGCATGAACATCTATCTGTAGGTTTGCTTCACTTCCGAGAAGCTGCAACTTGTACGGCGCTTAGATTGTCAACCAAAAAAGCAGCCGCCACTGAAGAAGACGGTATGTCGCGGTGAAGATAGAGAAAGAAATAGGATGCTTTGGTGGGAGAAGCGGCGATCAGGTTGCAGCGAAGCCTCCGCCAATCGGCCCTATCGGTCCTGAAATACGAAGTGCCTCGATCAGCCCGTGGAGCTCGATGGCTTCGATACCCTTCCCATGCGTTGTCAGCCCACCCTTGATGACTACCTCGCGGGCCGATCCGCCGGGCTTCACACTGAGAGCAACGGCAGCTAGGTTGGTTACCACTCCCCTGGCGAGGGATTTGCCGACGCCCCCATAGGTCTCAACACCTCGTCGAACAAACATACGCCCAGCTGGCACGCTAATCTGGATCCCGACAGCCCCATCGCCTCGCGTCACGATCCGCTCGAATGTTGCTTGCTGAACTGCCCCCGCATAGACTTCAGGGTATCGCGTGCTAGATCCGTTTGGTGCGCCGAGGGCAGGCCCTCCAACTTCACCAGAGTTAAAGCCACAGGCTCCAAGTCCGTGCGTCTCGAGCAGTCCGTCAACAGTTAGCCGTCCAAGCTCGCCGAGGTTGACGAAGCCGATACCGCTTGGGCCGTAGGACGTCACCTTGCCATGCGCATGCCATTGCTCCACTCGACCCCAGTTGTCGAGGACCATGTCGTTGGGGCCGTATGTGGTAACCGCGCCAAGATTGCGTACCTCATCCACATCCGTTCCCTGAAGGACAAAGACACCGCCGGAGATGCGGTCCGGTGTGCCAGGCGCAATACCGCCGTCACTGTGGATCTCGCCGGTTTCCAGAAGGCTGACCGACATTCCACCTCCTCCGACCGTTCCTCCAATGAGAATGCCACTTCCTAGAACGGGCAGCCCCGCGCGACCCGCCCTGATACCCCGCAGCTCCGCGCTGATGCGGTGATTCTGCAAGGCATGACGGTTCCACAGAGTGAACACGCCGGGAATCACCTCGACTCCGAAGCCGGCTGGGCGTTCAGCGAAAGCCCGCGTGTCGGCCTCAACCACGTATATGTCCCGCGCCTCGACGTGCCCGCCGGTCGCAGCTTCTGCGGCGATCAGCCTGACGCATCCAGTCGTTCGCAAATGGCGAAGCGCAAGCCGGCCGAATCCTTGAAAGCTTGTATCGTTACAAAGGGCGCTGCGCTCGGGATCTGTCTGGAGTTCAACGTCCTCCACTACGTTGTCCGCCGTCAGGATCACTCCATCGTGCCCCTGCTCAAACCGGATGGCTGCTCCAGCTAAGCCACGAAGGTTCTGCCCAGGCTTCAGCCGTAATGATGGGGCACCCTCAAGTGTTCCTGTCACCTCTATGGTGACATTCTCTGCTGCCTGAACCGCCTCGACAAGCTCTGCCGTCGTCGTTGCAGGGCGTATGCCTCCACTCATCGGTTCGTTCCTACACTGATCGAAACTGCAGTCGAGTTTGCTTTGACAAAATGTACCATTACGTCCAGCCAAGATATCCGAAAAAACACAGGAGGCTCCAGCATATGGACCGAACTAGCTTAATGGTCACTTTTTAGTCAAATTAGCTTGCGTTGTTGAGAAAGATCTTCTCAAGTTTGAATGTTATAGATCTTGCAGCTCGGGGTTCATAAGGGTAGTCAACACAACTCTGACAACTTGATCATTGCCCTTTCTATGATTAAACTTACGATATTATCCTTGAGCAGTAGCCGACGGATAATCCTGGTGTTGAAGAACCGATCTGGTGACCAGCGCCCACTGAGTCAACCGAGGTAAATGTCAGTGGAACTTCGGGTTCTAGTGTTGAACCGGACCGGTTGATTTGGAATAGCCGATCGGCGCAGGCGGCGGTCGCACAACCATCTCCGGTGCTGATGGCCGGTAGCCGCGCGAAGAGTGTGGCCGAGCCGTTGTAGCGCCTGCGCCATTGCTCAATCAGCACCGTCGCTTCAACCAGCGTATCGAAGATCTCGCACGATAGCAGTTCATCGCGGAACTTTTCGTTGAAGCCCTCTACGTAGCAACCCTTTCGGCAACCTGTCCCGCCGATGCCATGCGGCGCAGCTTCCTCGGCTTCGTCCGACTCGCCGCTGTCAGGCTAAGGATCAGCTTTGTCCACGCCGCCCAAGCTGCTCCCGTTACGCTACCCCCACCACCTCCCTGCATCAACGCCATGACTATCCGCAGTCCACTATATCTACGTGAGCTCGTTGTCCGGGCTCACTCCTTGACGAGGCTCGTCGTTGAGGTGAATACGTAGCCCTTAGCTTCGAGATTGATGAACACCAAGTTTGCGGTCGGGCCGATCCGCACGAAGCGCTGGATGGCATTGGGACTGATGCTCCGAATGGCCAAGGATTGCTGCGATACGACGAAGTGCACCCCCTTGGCGACCAGATCACGCATCACCGCGATGTTGCGGTTCGCGCGTCCGGTATGCAGTCGCTCATACGAGGCGGCATTGAGCGCCAAATCAGTAGTGGCGGCATGGAGTACGACAACGAAGCGACGATGAGTGCTACCAACACCGTGTGACGCATATTGGGCCAGCAGGTCCGCAACGGCTTGCAGCCCAGGATCGACGTCATCGAGAACCGGCGAGGTCGAGTTAAGGTCGAACACCACCTTATAGGTTGTCGACTGGTCCGGGCCGTCCGTTTCTACCGGCCGAGCCTCAACCAGCACAGGCAACGTCGTCATCATGCAAACAAGTGCCATTGCGATCATCTTGCGTTTCATTCCGCCCTCTTTCTCGGCTTCTGGCTGCGGCCTGTGCCCCGCCGCCAATGATGCATCGAAGCCAAGTCATTCTATAACAGGCGTTGTTAAACTAACTATCCTTTGCTTCGTTATCCCATCTAGTTCAAGGTTGCCCGGCAGACGACTTTGCCGTTGTAAGCGTCATTTGCGCTCATGATAGCGATAGTTCATTCGACCTGCCGCGGCAGGGCCTGCACGTGTAGTGCGTCGTCGGCGCTGGTCTCCGTCAGCACGTGCGCGACGACCTCACCGCTGCCGGCGTCCAACGCGAGATGTAGCTTGCGCCGCTGCCGCCCGATCCCATCGTGCCTGGCAGCATCTCAATCGCCTTGGCCGAACAGTTGCATGCCGGTGCTCTCCAGCATCAGCTGCACGAGATCGCCCTGGTCATCAACGCGGGCTGGTGGTTGGCAAAGGCACGACTAGGCCGAGACACGGCGGTATGATTAGGCATGGCCAGCTTACGACCGAGCAGACGGAGCACGCTGCGGCCGAACACTTCAGCCTGGCATAGGTCCAGGCGAAAAACGAGCCGCAGAGTCAGCACCAGCTCCATCGCGAGGTCGGAATAGAGCAGCCGTCCATCAGGCGTGATCCGGCGTGCCGCATGCCAACTGTTTAGGACCGTCTCGTCGAGCCAAGACATGAGGTCATCGCGTCGCCCAGCCCGGCCTAGTTCTCAGCCACCTCGTCACCAGGGTTAGCCGGCTCTCGGGATGCGGTGGCGGCGGGGGTAGTTGTGCTTGAATGGCGTCTCCCGCCGTAGATCGACATCGAAGCTAGAGATCATGACCGCAAAAGGCCTCCCGGATGCCCGAAGTGGCACACGCGCGCTTGGTGCGGATGATAATGTCCCTTCAGCACGAGCTTGATCACTGCAACCGCGAGCGAGGCGCCCAGGAGCGGACCGGCCCAGTATACCCACCAGCCTGTCCAGGCGAAGCCAACGAGCTCGGGACCGAAGGATCGTGCCGGATTGGCGCTTGCGCCCGATACCGGAGCCTCGAGCCAGCTCAGCACCGCGAACAGCGGCGGATTGATCAGCGGCGTGAAGGGTTGCGTCGCTCGACGACCTGCGCACGCAAAGATCAAGATGACCAGCAGGAACGTGCAGACGCTTTCGCCCGCGATCGCGTACACCAGCGGGAGTGTCTTGCTCGGCACCGAGGCACCCCACCCGTCGCTCGCTCCGACGTCGCCCCAGATGAGCAGAAGGAGGGCGCCTATCGCTCCCCCTGCCAGTTGCGCGATCACGTAGCAGCTCGCGTCCCTCCATCTGAGCTTGCCCTGAAGCCAGAAGGCGAAGGTCATCGCCGGGTTGATGTGCGCGCCGCTGATCCTGCCGATCGGGGAGTAGGCGATCGCGGCACCCACCGAGCCGAACAGGAACCCGTTCAGCAGGCGACGCTGTCCCGCACCGATCGGGAGATCGGCGAGCGGCGCGCCGGCTCCCCAGAGCGCAATGACGATTGACAGACCCACGAGAACCAGCAGCGCCGTCCCGGCGAACTCGGCGAGGTACATGCCGGGATGCAGCCGGTTATAGGGCTGCGGATCGCCGCTCAGCGGCCGGTCCGGTTTTGCACCCATCGGCCTCGGGGTCGCGGATGCCGTGGCGATCTGATGGGCGACGGGATCGTGGCGGCCGGACCCGGTCACCGCCGCACCGCCGGTCCCGCATCGGCAGTCCCGACCGTGGCAGAAGCCGATGCAGGCCCGGCCTGTTCCGGTTCCGATCGGAGCAGCAACGCCGCAAGCCCGGTCCAGCCCGTCTGGTGCGACGCGCCGAGACCCGCCCCGGTGTCCCCATGGAAGTACTCGTGGAACGGGACAAGGTCCCGGAAGGCGGCATCCTCCTGGTAGAGCCGGTTGGTCCCGAACACGGCGCGGCGGCCATCCGGTTGTCGCAGGAACAGCCTGTTCAGGCGTCCAGCGAGTTCGGCGGCCACTTCACCCAGGCTCATGGATGTTCCGGAACCGGTTGGACAGTCGACCCTGAAGTCTGTGCCGTAATACTCCTCGAACTCGCGAAGCGCCTCCAGGAGCAGGTAGTTGATCGGCATCCAGACCGGGCCGCGCCAGTTCGAGTTCCCCCCGAACAGCCCGGTCTTCGACTCCCCGGGCTCGTAATCCACCATGTACTCCCGGCCGCCTGCGTCGAACCTGAACGGCTTTGCGGCATGGATCTTCGAGACGGCCCTGATCCCATGATCCGACAGGAACTCGGTCTCGTCGAGCATGCGGACGAGCAGCGCCCTCATCCGGTGGCGGCGGAGAAGCGACAGGAGGATCCGGCCGTTCCTGCCCGGCTCCTCCCAGCGCGAGACGAGCGCTGCCAGCTCCGGCCGATGCTGCATCACCCAGCGCAGGCGGCTCGCGAAGCCGGGAAAACGGTCGAGCAGGTCGTTGCCGATGACCTCCACCGCGCAGAGCGGGATGAGGCCGACGAGCGATCGGACCCGCATCGGCTGGCGGCTTCCGTCCGGCAGGTTCAGCATGTCGTAGAAGAACTGGTCCTGCTCGTCCCATAGGCCCGTCGGCCCGTCGTCGTCGGCGTTCAGATCCGTCATCGCCTCCGCGATGGACAGGAAATGTTCAAAGAACTTGGTCGCGATGTCCTCGTAGACCGGGTCCTCGACCGCGAGCTCGAGCGCGATCCGCATCAGGTTGAGCGCGTACATCGCCATCCAGGCCGTCCCGTCGGCCTGGGCGAGGTAGCCGCCGGTCGGCAAGGGCTGCGAGCGGTCGAACAGACCGATGTTGTCGAGTCCGAGGAAGCCGCCCTGAAAAACGTTGCGCCCGCCCACATCCTTGCGGTTGACCCACCAGGTGAAGTTCAGCATCAGCTTGTGGAACACCCGCTCGAGGAAGAGCCGGTCGCCCGTTCCGGTCAGCAGGCGATCCGCCTGGTAGACGCGCCACGTCGCCCAGGCATGGACGGGAGGATTGACGTCGCCGAACGCCCATTCGTAGGCGGGCAGCTGGCCGCTCGGGTGCATGTACCATTCGCGCGTCAGCAGTATGAGCTGGCCCTTTGCGAAGTCCGGATCGACGAGCGCGAGGGTGACGCAGTGGAACGCGAGGTCCCAGGCCGCATACCAGGGATACTCCCACTTGTCGGGCATCGAGATGATGTCTGCGTTGTTGAGGTGGCGCCAGTCGGCGTTTCGGCCATGCCGCCGTCCGGCCGGCGGCGGCGGCTGGGCCGCGTCTCCCGCCAGCCAGCGCCTGACGTCGAGGTGGAAGTACTGCTTCGACCAGAGCATGCCGGCCAGGGCCTGGCGCTGCACCAGACGGGCATCCGGTGCCGGGACATCCCGCTGCAGGACGTCGTAGAACTGGTCGGCCTCCGCCAGCCGGTCGGCAAACGCGCGTTCGAACCCGTCGACGTCCATGGTCGCGGCCTCGGCCGGCGCGAAACGGAAGCGGAGCGTGGCCCGCGCGCCGGGCTCGAGGCTGAGCCTGGTCACCGCGGCGCACTTCGTGCCTTCGTGCGCCGGGTTGACGGCGGCCTCATCGGAGGCGACCAGCCAGTTGTTGATGCCGTCCTTGAAGTGGCCGTGCACGTCCATCCCGAACAGCCGGCGCGGGTTCGTGTCGTTCTCGCAGAAAACGAACTCCGCCTCCTGCAAGGACGAGAAGATCCTTTCGGGCGCCCCGGGACGCGTCGCCCGCACGCGTCCGGTCGCATCCAGCCGCAGCTGCGGACGCTCGCCGTCTCCGCTCCACGACCAGGTGTTCCGCGCCCAGAGCTGGGACAGCACATGCAGCGCCGCCGGTTCCGCTGCGCGGTTCAGCACCGTGACCCGCATCAGCACGTCGTCCGGCGCGGCCTTCGCGTATTCGACGGTGATGTCGAAATATCGACCGCCGTCGAACACGCCGGTGTCGACGATCTCGTATTCCGGCAGGTCATGACCGCGGCGTCGGCCATTCTCGGCTACCAGCGCATCATAGGGGAACAGCGCCTGCGGGTACTTGTAGAGCATCCGCATGTAGGAATGCGTCGGCGTTGCGTCGACGTACCACCACAACTCCTTGACGTCCTCGCCATGGTTGCCCTCGCCGTTGCTCAGCCCGAACATGCGCTCCTTGATGATCGGATCGCGACCGTTCCAGAGCGCGAGCGACTGGCACCAGAGCTGGTGGTCGTCGCTGAACCCGGCGATCCCGTCCTCGCCCCAGCGATAGGCGCGCGAGCGCGACTGGTCATGCGTCAGATAGTCCCACGCTTCTCCGCCCGCGCTGTAGTCCTCCCGGACCGTGCCCCATTGCCGCTCGCTGAGATACGGTCCCCAGCGCCGCCAGCCGTCGGCATTGGCAGAGCGCAGGCGCCGGCCCTCGACCGTGTCCAGCAGACCGGCGACGTCATCCGGCCGCTCTCCTTCCCTGCTGCTTCCCTCGGGCATGCGGAACTCCTTGCGGCTCAGTCCGCCACGCCGAGCATGCGGCGCACGCGGATCAGTTCTCCCAGCGACCACGCCTGGAACGGGCAGCCGCCCGGCCGGTGCGGCGGGTCGCCGTCCGCAACCTCCGAGACGTGGCCGAGACCATGATCGTCGAGATGCGCGACGAGCGGCGCGAGGAAGCGCTCCGCCGCCTCGGCCTTGCACCGCGCCGAGCGTTCCCGGACCGCGAGCCAGGCATCGACGAACGGCCCCATCAGCCAGGGCCAGACGGTGCCCTGGTGATAAGCGCCGTCGCGTGCCGCAGGACCACCCTCGTATCGGCCCACATAGGCCGGATCGTCCGGTGACAGGCTCCGCAACCCGAGCGGGGTCAGCAGCAGGGCCTCGACCTGGTCGACCACACGTCGCGCCGCTCCACCCTCGAGGAGCGCGAAGGGCAGGCCGCCGACCGCTAGGATCTGGTTGGGCCGGACGCTCCGGTCGAGGCTGCCCGCCAGGTGATCGACGTCCACGACGTCGCAGAGCCCGCCCGACGCGAGCGGGAACCGGGCGACGAAGCTCGCCTGCGCCTGCTCGGCCAACCCGGTCCACCGGCCCGACCAGCGCTGTCCGGCGATCCGCAGCGCGTTGAACCACAGCGCCTGGACCTCGACCGGCTTGCCCACCCGCGGCGTCACCACCCTGTCGCCGACCTTCGCATCCATCCAGGTGAGCTGGACGCCCGGCACGCCGGCCCGCAGCAGCCCGTCCGCGTCGGCCTGGATGCCGAACCGCGTGCCGGCATGATAGCCCTCGAGGATCGCCTCGCACGCGGCGCGGAGCGCACGCTCGGCCGTCTCCGCCTTGCGTCCGGCGACGTTGCAGGCATCCAGGAACTCGTGCGTCGCCACGACATACCAGAGCGACGCGTCGACGGAGTTGTATTCCGGGCTCTCGCCGCTGTCCGGAAAACGGTTCGGCAGCATTCCCTCGCTCACGGCGTCCGCCCAGGCCAGGAGGATGGCCTCGGCGGACGCAAGGTCGCCGCGCGCGAGAACCAGGCCGCGCAGGGCGATGAACGTGTCCCGTCCCCAGTCGGTGAACCACGGGAAGCCGGCGATGACCGTGCGGTTGGCGGCGCGGGAGACGAGGTAGCTTCCGGCCGAGCGGGCGAGCACCGGCAGCGCCTCCCGCCGCGTCCGCTCCATCTCGGCCAGCCGCTCGGCGAGCGGGCCCGCCTGTCCGGCGACACCGTCCCCGCTCCGCAGGACGATCGCGGCGGGACCGGCCGCGAGATCGAACGACAGGATCCCCGGAGAGGCGAGATCCTCCGTGTCGTCGAGGCCGCGCTCGCGCTCGGCCGTATAGACGAAACCCCGATACCAGACGGGATCGTGCGCATAGACGCCGTTCGTCAGCGCGCCGACCGCCGGCAAGCCCGGATACGGCCGCCACGAAACGTTGCCGCCGACGACATGCGCGTCGAACCGGAACGCGCCGTTCTCGCGATGCAGCGCGTGGTAGTCGCGTCCGGACAACAGGAGCCGCACGCGCAGCCGGCACGGCCCGCTCCCCGCCGTGCGCCACCACCGGAGCACGGTGTCGCAGGCCTCCCGCTGCACGAAGACCTCGCTCGCGATGCCGCTGCCGTCGGGCAGGTTGAATTCCCACCGCGGCCAGGGATCGGGCGAGAAGGACGAGAGGAGAGCCTGCCCGTCCGGGAAGACGAGGTCCGAGCCGTATCTCTGGCTCGAGATCGCGAAGCTCCCCTCCGCGCCATCGATCCAGGCCTCGAACCCGTTGACGAGCACGACCCGCCCGGTGGGCGGCGACGTCGCCGACAGCAGCAGCGCCTGGTAGCGACGGGTTCGCGGACCGCCCACGGTGCCGGACGCGAAGCCGCCCGCCCCGTCAGCCTCGAGCCACTCCGCCCCGGACTGCTCAAGCCCGAACCCGGTCTGCCGATCGGGCCCCTCGTTCACTCGGCGGCCAGCCCGGACCAGCGGTGGCCGAGGCGTGCCAGCAGCGCGTCCGCTCCGTCGGGTCCGGCGCTGCCCGCCGGGTAGATCTCGACGCCGATCCCGTCCGGGCCCGCGGCGTCGAGCGCCGGCTCGACCGCCGCCCAGGCTGCCTCGATGTTGTCCGCCCGCTGGAACAGCGTCGCGTCTCCCGTCATGCAGTCGTAGAGCAGCGTCTCATAGCCGACGTTCGGCTTCTCGGCAAAGAAATCGCCGTAGCGCATGGTCGTCCGGACGTCCCCGAGCCGCATGGCAGGTCCCGGCACCTTGACGCGGAACTCGGTCGTTGTCCCGCTCACCGGATCGATCTGCAGGCGAAGCACGTTCGAGCTGAGGGCATCCACCGGCGTGTCGCGGAACATCCGGTAGGGTGCCGGCCTGAAATGGATCGCGATCTCGGTGCGCCGGGCAGTCAGACGCTTCCCGGTGCGGAGGTAGAACGGCACGCCGGCCCAGCGCCAATTCTCGATCGAAAGCCGCATCGCGACGAAGGTTTCCGTCGACGAGGTCGGCGACACACGCGTCTCGTCCCGGTACGCCGGAACGTCGCGGCCGAGGACGATGCCCGCGCCATACTGCCCGCGAACCACGTCGGAGGGCGGGACCGGCAGCACGGCCTCGATCAGCTTGGCCTTCTCGGTGCGGACCGCCTCGGCGTCGAACGAGGTCGGCGGTTCCATCGCCACCACCCCGAGCAGCTGGAACAGGTGGTTGGGCACCATGTCCCGCAGCGCGCCGGTCGGCTCGTAGAACGCGCCGCGCTCCTCGACGCCGACCGTTTCCGCGGCCGTGATCTCGACATGGTCGATGAACTCGCGACGCCAGGTCGGCTCGAACAGCCCGTTGGCGAAGCGCAGCGCCATGACGCTCTGCACTGCCTCCTTGCCGAGGAAATGGTCGATCCGGAAGAACTGGCTCTCCCCGGCAACCTTCAGGATCCGCGCGTTGAGCTCCCGCGCGGACGACAGGTCGGAGCCGAACGGCTTCTCGATGATCACCCGCCGGAAGCCGCCATCCTGCCGGAGAAGTCCCGCCCGGCCCAGGCCTTCGACCACCGTCCCGAAGAACCGGGCGGCGACCGCGAGGTAGAACACGACGTTGCCGCCGACGGTGCCGGCCAGCGCCTCGTACGTCGCGGGATCCTCGAAATTGCCCTGTTGGAAGCTCAGGCGCTGGGTGATGAAGCCCCAGCTCGCCTGGTCGATCGTGTCGGCATGGAACTCGGCCGTCTTGTCCGTCGTGAAGGACTGCATGGCCTCCGTGAGGAGGCGCGCCCAGCCTTCGTCGGTCTCGTGGCCGTGGTCGATGCCGATGATCCGGGTAGCGGGGTCGAGCAGCCTGCTTCCGACGAGGTTGTAGAGCGCAGGCATCACCAGCCGCTTGGTCAGGTCGCCCCGCGCACCGAAGATGACGAGCGTGCAAGGCGGCGCCGGCTTCGTCCCGGCCGGGCCGGACGTTCCGGGCTCAAACTCCAGACCACTCATGCTTCCGTTCTCCGGTTCATCGGGTGCTGACGCCGGAAGGGCGTCGATCGCCACCGGCCGGGGCGGTCGAGGATAGATGTCGGGCAGACCGACCCTCGGGGCGACGTCGACGCCGCCGGACCAACCCTCGTGCCAGGCAGTCGCGACCGCAGGCTCCTCCTGCGTTCACGGGTAGAAGCCTGGCGGCGGTCCCTCGCGCCCCATGTAGCCGTGGTGGCTCAGCTCCATGCGCATCTTGTCGATCATGGTCGACACGTTGTTCTTGGTCATGACGTCGGCGCCGTTCAGCCGCTCGGTCCATCTGCGCCCGTCGGACGTGGTTCGCTCCAGGATCCGCTTGGTGGCCAGGTTGGCCACCGCGTTGAAGAAGTTCTCCTCGGCCGCCCGGTAGGCGCCGCGATAGGGACCACTGCCAAGCTGGCGAAGGAAGTGCTGCAGCGGCACCTCGCCCATCGCCTGACGCGAAAAGGCGAGCAGGTCCTGCGAGTATTCCTTCCCTGCCAGCACGTCCTCGCGCGTGCCATACCGCGACACGTGCCCGCACACGACCGCATCGAAGTCGTAGGCGAGGATCTGGTCGTGCGCCTGCATCCAGCCGCTCAAGTTGTCCGAGGAGTCGCAGCCCTTGAACGCGACCCAGCCGGGCGCGACAATGTCGATTGCGGCGAGCACCTTCTGCCGGGGCGCGAACACGAAGATGTTGCCCTCGCAGTGGTTCTGACCCTTGTAGGACAGCTCGATCTTCACGCCGTTCACGTCGAGGGTGGCATCGCGCGAGAAGGTCTCGGTCGGCACCATGCGATCCGGATCGGGAAAGCGCTCCAGCAGCTCGCGGGTCTTCTCGTGGCCGTAACGCTTGACCTTGTCCCCGAACACGCGCGCCGCGCCGACATGGTCGGCGTGCCAGTGGCTGTAGATCATGTGCGTGACGGGCTCGTCCGTCACGCTGCCGATCGCGTCCAGGATGCGCTCGCCGATGCTGCACGGCGCGTCCACCGCCACGACGCCGTTGCCGGTGCAGACGAACATGCAGTCGTACCAGCCCGTGGTGAGCCAGTACACGCCGTCCTTCAGTTCCTCGACGTGGTAGCCCTTCTCGATCGTGTCCGGCAGGAACAGCGCGCCATACGACTCTTCCGGGGGCGGCGCATAGTCCTCGTTGTTCTGGATCGGCAGCCCGGCCGCACCGAGCGTGTCGACATACCACGATGGCAGGCAGCCACACCCGTCATGGTGCGCGTGCGTCGCCTTGTCGGCATCTGCCTGTCCGGACATGGTGCCAGAGCCTTCCACTCGTTTCGATCCATCCCGCTACACCGGCGCCACCCGTGCCTCTAGCAGGCGCCTCTGGAAAGTCTTTCCCATCTTTGGTGCAACCGGTGCCGCAACGCCGCCTTGGGCGACCGCGGCACGTTTCAGATCGAGGCTAGTAGACGGTCAGGGCATGTAACATTAGTGTAGCTTGCATGGTTGCTGCGCCACCGATCGACCTTCCGACATGGGGAAGCCATCATACAGCCCCGGGCTTCCCACACGGCCTTTGTAGTGTAGGCCACCACTCTTCCTCTCGAGATCGAGCAGACTGGTTTTCTGTCTGTGCCTGCCTCGCAATTTCCTTGGTGCTCTCAATCATTGACATCACTGTCTACCCGACGCAATTCCCCCATCTGGCAGCGACGACATATCGACAACATCTTTTCCCGGCGGGTAGTGCGGCATGTCATCTGAAGCCATCCTGCCGCTCTCGATTATCCTCCCCGAGGTTGTTGTACGTCATGAAAGGTACGAGGCTCTTTTCATATGCCAACCCTGCCCTGGCAGTTGAACCCTTGAACCTGCCGTTGCCGTCGTGAGCACGGAGCTTACCCTATGGCTGTCGGCAATCCTGCTTGCGGCCTACGTCCCGCTGACGATGATGCTGGCGTCGGTCCCGTTGTGGGCGCGCCTTGCCTGGCAGGCGGTCGCGCTCGGTCTGCTCTCCCTGCTGCTCGGGCCGCTGCTCGGATCTCCATTCGCAGCGGAGTTCGCATCCCGGTTCGGGCCGACCCGGCTGCTGGAACAGCTGTTCGCGATCGCGTGGTGGATGCTCGCGGCGCGGGTCGCGGTGCTGCTTGCGCGGGCCGCCATAGCGTTCGGCAACCCGTCACGCGAGGCGCGCATCCTGACCGATCTGGCCGCGGGAGCGATCCAGGTCGCCGCCGTGCTCGCGGTGATCGCGTTCGTGTTCTCGTTGCCGGTGCGGGGACTGCTCGCGACCTCCGGCGTGGTGGCGATCGTGCTCGGCCTGGCGCTGCAGAACACGCTCGGTGACCTGTTCTCGGGGATCGCGGTCGGGGCGGAGCGACCCTATGCTCCCGGCGACACGCTGAGCGTCGACGGCGTCACCGGAAAGGTCACCGAGATCAACTGGCGGTCGACCCATCTCAAGGTGGGCCAGGATGTGGCGATCGTCCCGAACAGCGTCGTCGCGCGCGGCCGGCTCCTGAACCGCAGCGTGCCGTTCGCCGCCACCAGCGAGGTGGTCGAGCTCAAGCTTGATCCGGCCATTCCACCCGAGGATGCGCTCGTCGTGCTGGATGCCGCGCTGCGGGCCAGCGGCAGGCCCATCTCCGGTTTCGAACCCAAGATCACCTGCACCGGCCTGGCCGGCGACGGCACCACCTTCGCGCTCCAGTTCGCCGCCACAAGCAGCGACCTGATCGGCTCGACACGTTCGGAGATGCTGGCACGGGTGCATCGGCACCTGCGCTTCGCAGGCATGCGCCTCGCGATACCGGGACAGCCGTCGAGCGCTCCGGACACTGTGGCTAGGCCGTCCGGCATCGACGAGCTGCTGGCGCATTCCACCCTGTTCGGTGCCATGGGCGAGTCGAACCGGGCGCTGCTGGGACGACGCTTCGGCACCACCGAGCTCGCCGTCGGCGATTTCCTGTTCAGCCAGGGCGACCGGCCGGAAGCGCTGTATGTGGTCGCGGCTGGCGTCATCGACATGGTCACGGGGCCGGTCGACAAGCCGGCCACCCGCTACAGTCTCAGCCCCGGCGAGTCGATCGGGGCGGTGGCGCTGATCACCGGCAGCCCGCAGCGAGCCACTGCCCGGGCCGTCACGATCGCCACCGCCTTCCGTCTCGGCGAGGACGACCTGGCTGCCTGTCTCGCCGACGCACCCGACCTCGCAGTCGACCTAGAGCTGACGGTGAACCGGGCGATGCGGGCGATGGCCCGGCAAAGTGTCTCCCGGGGCGATCCAGCCGGAGAAACGCCGGAAGCGTTCGCCGGCCGCCTTCGCGCGTTCGTCCAGCGCCTGCTGGCCGCGGGACGGACACGCTAGATCAGCGGATCCTAACCGGCCGGAATGGTGACCACCGCACCGGGAGGCTGCTTGGTCTGCGCGAGTGCCAGCAGGTTCTGCAGCACCGCGAAGGCAAGCTTGCTGCGGAAGTCTCTCGAGGAGATCCAGTACCAGCTGGCATCGTACTTGATGGCGACGAACGCGTCGTCCGGCGCCGAGCGCCCCGAACGGATGGAGATCGGGCTGGCGGCCTGCATCGTCGGCATCGTCCTGCCGCTCGCCACGTCGTCCGGCGGCACCTCGATCCCGAACGCCATGGTGCCCAGCACGCCGAGTATCGAGCGGGTCAGGATGGCGACCTCGTGCGGACGGGTCGGCCGCGGGCCGTAGACGATGTCGAACGGCGTGTCGTCGTCCGGCAGGCCCAGAAGATGTCGCGCGTCGGCGGCAGCCTGTTCCGTCCGGGGATCGTCGCCGTTGCGGATCAGCATGGTCGGAACGTCCGCCGCAGCCGTCGCATGATCCGCCTTGTGCGTCGCGACCGGCTGGCGCGCGAACCTGACCTCGAGCAGTCCTGCCACCTGCAGCGTGCGCAGGTCGTCCAGCAGGCGGCTGAAGCGCTCCGACTGGACGCCCACGCCGCCTGACAGGACCTGCGCGTTGTCCATCTCGTCGATGGATTGTGCCACCAGCTTGAGCAGCAGGTCGATCGGGATGCCGGTGAGCACCAGCGGCAGCAACGTGCCCGGCACCAGCGGCCGCAGGAAGGTCTCGGCGAACTGCTCCCCGGTGACCGGCGCATAGGTGAAGGTCGGGCTTTCCTGCAGCTGCAGCGAGCCGCCGCCGCCGAAATAGGTGCCGGTGTGGTTGGTCGGGAACACCTCGAGCGAGCCGCTCAGGTTCTGCTGCGCCTGGTAGCCGGAGATCACCTGCGTCAGGTCGAGAAAGGTCGGTGCCTCGGCGTAGCGCAGGCGGACGATGTTGAGCAGCGTCTGCTGGTTGTCGGAGATCGCAAGCGCGCGCGAAAAGTCGATCTCGTCGCGCGACAGGCGCTCCGGCCCGATCCCGAGGCAGCCGCCGAGCGGCAGGCAGGCAAGCAGGGCAGCCGCCGCGCTGCAGCGATGCCGCGGCGACGCCTTGGTCGCGGATCGCAGGCTGCCGCCCGTTCCGGCCAGTCCTCGGGCTCGCACCGGCTCGACCGACAAGGCGACGTCGGCTGCGATCCGCATCAGCCCGATCCGTCCCGACGCTCCTCGCTTGGAGGAACGTCCGGATCGCGGAACGGCTGGCAGGTCGCGTCGCTCGCCGTTGACGCTGATCCGGCCACCGGACGGAAAGGCATCCAAGGAGGCAAGGCTCGCCAGGACGTCATGTGCGTTCTCCTGTCCAGGCCGGCCTCGCCTGGATCGTGCAGAACCGTTTGCCAGGCAAGAGTGCTCTGCAGGAAGCACTATCTCGCGGCTGGAACGTCGTGCGCTGCCGCGACGGCAGCACATGACGCGATCCGTACTCCTGTCACGGACGCAGGCTTCCGGTTGCGCGCGTCCTTCGGATCCTTGGAAGCAGCTTTCCAGCAATGCCGCTAAACTTGCCTCCCATGCCGGGCTAGCTATCGGAAGGGCGCACGACGAGCTTGTGCGGATCAGCCGAGCCCCCCGGCCCGGCGCCCGGTTTGCCTGCTTCCTCGTCTGTCGAAGGTGACGCCATGCCGCGCGAGCCTACAGCCCGGGATCTGGATCTCGCTGTCGCGGAACGTTCCGCGTCGACGCCCGCCTGACCCGGGACGTCCCGAGGTGCTGCATGGGGCAGGGGGCATGACCGTGTCGCGACCGTCGACGACCGGTGCCGTCGATGCGGAGGGCGCAGCCATGGCCGCGCAGCTGGTCGATGCGCTTCAGGCCGGCGCCGCGCCGCGCCCTGAAGTCCGGCTCAACCAGGCGAGGGGCGTGCTTCTGCAAGGCCGCTTCATCGCCGCGAACGCCGCCGCGCGTCTCACGACGGCCGTGCACATGCAGGGGAACGCCGTGCCGGTGCCGGTACGGTTCTCCAGCTCCACCGGCATGCCGGACGTGGCGGAGAACGACGCGCGGACCAACCCGCGCGGGCTCGCCATGCGCTTCTTCCTTCCCGACGGCTCCAAGACCGACCTCGTCTGCCATTCCATCGACGGGTTCCCGGCACGGTCACCGGAGGAGTTCCTGCGCTTTCTCCAGGCGGCCTCGCGCCGGACGATCGCGCCCGACACCTTCGAGCTCTACCTGCAGAAGAACCCGGCTGCCACGATCGTCACCGCCTCGATCCCCTCGACGCCGCGCAGCTTCGCGACCGAGCGCTTCTCCATGCTGCACGGCTTCGTCCTCAAGAGGCCGCAGGACCGCGTTTCGATCTGCCGCTTCCACATCCAGCTGGAAACCGGGCCGGACCACCTGACCCGGGAACAGGCGAACGATCGAACCGGCGATTTCCTGACGAACGAGATCATCGAGCAGGTATCAAGAGGACGTAGCAGAATGGATCTGGCGTTCCAGATGGCCCGTCCGCAGGATCGGACCGACGACATCAGCACGAGCTGGACGGACAACCGGTGCCAGGTGACCCTCAGGACGCCGTTCCTCGATCGAACGGCGCCCGACCAGGACCAGCAGGCACGCATCCTGTTCGACCTGGGCCGGCTGACGCATGGCGTGGCAGCGTGCGGCGACCCGATGCTGCACGTCCGCAGCGCAGCCTACCACGCCGCCTTCCGAAGATGCGTGGTGACCGATGCCGGGATCGCGGACGCTGACGCGACCGGGCTCGCACCGTTCCCGATGCAGAGGGCATCGTCGTGAGCGCGCCCCTCCCGGCCCAGGCGGCCACGCTGCCGCGTCGGAGACTGCGCAACTCCGCCCGCCTGCTCATCTCACGATCGAACGAGAGCATCGCGCTGCGGATGAGCGTCGCCTTCGGCAGCATCTGGTGCGTCTACGCCTTCACGATCTTCTCGCTCGTTCCTCTGCTGGTGCCGAAGGCGCAGAACACGCTGCTCTACGTCAGCAACTGCATCCAGCTGGTGGCGCTGCCTGCGCTGATGGTCGGCAGCGCGCTCCTGGCCCGGAGCAGCGAGCAGAGGGCGGCGCAGGACCACGAGGCACTGGTCGAGATCCTGGCCGACGTGCGGGAAGAGCTGGTTGCGCTGAAAGTGCTTGTGCCTGAAGCCGCGACGCGACCAGTGCCGAACCTGCCGGAGTGACAGGCTTACCGTGCCTTACGAATTGCGAGGTCAGGCAGGCATGGAATGCGACCGGATGCCGGGCGCTGCGGGATGGTGGCATGATGGGTTCGCCTGCGGCACCCCATGGCGGTGGCACGGCATGCGACGACATCGGTCCCGCCGACTCAAGCCTCGGCACAGTGTTGCGTCGATGGGAAGGTAGTTTGCGGATCGATGCCGTATCCGGGCCTCGGGTCACTCTTTACCGTGGAGACGTTTCAAACGGATCGGCTACCATGAACCGGCGTGAGCGGAATGCAGCTTCGGAATCCCTATAGGCCATCAACAGGTCGGTTTCGGGATCGGCCGGGAGCCGCGGAGCATGAGCCTGGGCTGCCTCATCGACCTGCTGGCACGACTCCTGATGTCGCTGCTTTTCCTGTTGTCGGCTTCAGCACGCTGGCCGGGAGCGATGCGACCCAGCACCATATGCAGGCCTACGGCGTCCCGAGCGTGCTGTTCTGGCCTGGCCCCGCTTGGAAGATCGGCAGCGGCATGCTGCTGCCGGTCGGCTGGTGCAGCCTGACTGCCGGCATCTTCCACACTGCGCTCTGCGACCAGAACCAGATGATCAACTTTATCAGGAACATGACAATGGCGGGCAGCTTCCTGCTTATCGCGCGGGCGCATCCGATGGCCTTGAGCGTCGATGCCTGGCGGCTGGGGTGGGCGTCGCCGATCCAGGCGCATTCCATCCTGCGAGGAGAGGTTTCATGACGATGATGAAGGCGGCGGTAATCCGTGTGGCGGGACCGCCGGACGTGCTGAAGATTGAGGAGCTGCCAATTCCGGTGCCCAGGACTGGCGAGGTGCTGATCCAGGTGAAGGCGTTCGGACTCAACCGGTCGGAACTGTTTACGCGGCAGGGGCTGTCGCCCAACGTGCCGTTCCCCCGGGTTCTTGGCATAGAAGCGGTCGGCACGGTTGATGCGGCGCCCGGAGGCGAGTTCTCGCCCGGAGAAACTGTTGCCACTGCCATGGGTGGGATGGGACGTCAGTTCGACGGCGGCTATGCCGAGTACACCCTGGTGCCGGCTTCGCAGGTGCAGTCGATCCAAACCGACCTGCCTTGGGAAACTCTTGGCGCCGTGCCGGAGATGCTGCAGACGGCCTGGGGCTCGTTGTTCAAGTCGCTGCGGCTGGAAAAGGGCGAGCGCCTGCTGATCCGCGGCGGCACGACCTCCGTTGGCCTGGCGGCGGCGGCGATCGCCAAGAAGCACGGCGCGCTGGTCATGTCGACGACGCGCAAGCCTGAGCACGAAGGCCTGCTGCGCCGCAGCGGCGTCGACCAGGTGTTCATCGACAGCGGCACGATCGCGGAACAGGTGCAGGAAGTCTGCTCCGGAGGCGCCGACAAGGTGCTCGAGCTGATCGGCGCGACCACGCTGCCCGACTCGCTACGCTGCGCCAGGCCCCGTGGCATCGTGTGCATGACCGGCATGGTCGGCAACAAGTGGATGCTGCCGGATTTCAGCCCGATGGACGTCATCCCGACCGCGGTCTGCCTGACGACTTACGATGGCGGGTCGGAGGATTTCATGCTGACGCCGCTCGACGAGCTGACACAGCAGATCGCGGCCGGCGAGCTGCACGTCCAGATCGGCCGCACCTTCCGTCTGGAGCAGATCGCCGAAGCGCACCGCTGCATGGAGGAGAACAAGGCGGGCGGCAAGATCGTCGTCCTGACATGAAGGCCGCCTGACGCAACGTTGACGAGGGCCAGCATCTTCCAGCTTATCGTCCGGATCCTCGGCAACGAGAACCGGTGACAGCGGGGACTGGCGGAATGCAGAACGGTGGGAGCGGCCTGAAGCGGCGACACGTCGAGTTCCTGACGATCGGCGGCACGATCGGCGGCGGCTTGTTCCTCGGCATCGGCCAGGGGATCCATGCCGCCGGACCGGCCATGATCTTCGCCTTCCTGGTCGCCGGCGCCGCCGTTTCCGTGGTTGCACGCTGCCTCACGGAAATGGCGTTGGCAGCGGGGGGCAGGGTCACCTTCGTGCGCACCACCCGGCTGAACCTGGGCCGGCGGGCCGCCTTCGTCGAAGGCTGGAGCTACTGGGCCTGTGCCATCCTGACCTGCATGACCGAGCTTGCCGGGGCCGGCACGCTGATCCGCGCTTGGTTCCCGTCCATTCCGTCCTCGTGGATCGTTGGATTACCCATTCTGTTGTCGTTGACGTTGCTGAACCGTCTTCAGGTGCGTCGCTTCGGAGAGGTCGAGTTCTGGATGGCGCTGCTGAAGATTGCCGCGTGCTTGATGGTGATCGCGCTGGGGCTGCTGGCGATGGTTCGCCCGGCCACGTCGGGAGCGGCGATCGGTAACCTTTGGTCGGACGCCGGCGTTCTTCCGCACGGATGGCATGGCCTGCTCCTGGCGCTTCCGGTCGCGGTGTTCGCTTTCGGCGGCAGCGAGCTCGTCGGCCTGGCGGCGGCGGATGCCGACGAGCCGGCCCGTGCAGCGAAAGGGCTCCTGTCCCGGATCACCGCGATCTACGTCGGAGTGACCGTGGCGCTGCTGGTGGTGCTGCCGTGGCGGGACGTGCCGGTCGCGGACAGCCCGTTCGTAGTGTTCCTGCGGCATTTCAACCTGCCTGGTGCCGCGCCCATCATGGCAGCCGTGCTCCTGTCCGCGGTGCTGTCCTCCGGCAACTCCTGCCTGTACGGCGCGACCCGGGTTCTGGCATCGCTGGCCGACGAAGGGCTGGCACCGGTCCGTCTCGGCCGGAGGAACCAGAATGACGCTCCGGCTTCTGCCGTGACCATGTCATCCTGCTTCGTCCTGATCGTGGCCATGCTCGGACTTCTGGCCCCTGTCCGGCTGTTCGCCCTGTTGCTCGCGGCGTCCGCCATGACCGGCCTGATAAACTGGGGCATCTTCATCGTCGCGCATCTCCGCCTGATCCGACGCGTGGTGCGTCCAGTGGGCGCCGGTCGCGTATCGTCCTGGCCCAGTTGGGGCGTGCTGCTGCTGATCGCGCTGACCATCGGCGTTATGGCGGGTGATCCCGGCGTGCGCCCGGCACTCCTCGACGTGGCAGCGCTGTTCGGCGTGCTGACGACCGCCGCCGTCGTCCTGATCGCGCCGGACGACGTGGCGACGGATCTCGGATCCGGACCTGCAAGTCCGGGCTGGCTCAAGAGGGTTGTCCAACGCGCCTGCCACACCGCGCGTGTCGGACCGTCCTAGGTCGGGAGGTCGGGAAACAGGGTCGGCGCCATCCGGTAGGCAAAATCCTTGAACATGCGGACCGGACGCATCAGGCGGCGTGACCCGAGATGCACGATCGAAAGATCGAACAACGGGAAGTGCCAATCCGGCATGATCTCGACCAGGCGTCCGTCGCGTATCAGCTCCGGCTGCACGATGGGGGGAAGATCGCCTATCCCCTGCGCAGCCAGCACGCCGGCGATCACCCCGGCAAAGTCGTTGATGCCGAGGTGGGGCAGGAAAGATACACTTTCCTTATCCTGTCCGTTCACGTGCGTGAACGCCCAGTGGTTCTCCGGTCGCCAATGCGAGAACGCCAGGATGCGGTGAGCCAGCAACTCCTGGGGCCGCCGCGGCGGCGGTGTGTTGGCGACATAGGCAGGGCTGGCAACTAGCTGATGGCGGTAGCTCAGGACGCGGCGCGCGACCAGCGACGAGTCCTGCATCGGGCCGACATGGAAGGCCAGGTCGACGCCGTCGGCGATGTGGTCGATCTTGCGCTCGGTGACCAGGATCTGCACCCGCACCTCCGGATAGGCGGTCTGGAACGCGCCGACCAGCGGCATCAGCAGCGAGTCCGAGATGCTGGGGGGCGCCGAAAGCCGCAGTGTCCCGGCGACCCGGGACAGCTGGTTCGACACGTGGCCATCCAGCGCCTCCGAGATCTCCAGGATGCGGTTGGCGTGCTCGAGCACGTCTGCTCCGACCTCGGTCAAGCGCAGGTTGCGCGTGGAGCGCTCGAGCAGCCTTACCCCGAGCTGATCCTCCAGGTCAGCGACCCGTCGGCTGACTGTGGACACCGGCATCTTGAGGCGGCGGGCGGCTTCGGAGAAGCTGCCCGCCTCGATCACCTTGGCGAAGACGATCAGGGCGTTGAGGTCGGACATGCGGATCGGCCTTTCGAGCGGCAAGGTCATGCCAGGTTTCTGCGCGTCCGCATCGGGGCAGATGCCGTCTGCGGAGGTGCAGGAACGACGCCTGGTCGAAGCGCGTGATGAGTTCCCGCCAGCGGCGGCACGTTCTCGCCTCTTGCGGCGACCGACTGCAGGAAGCAACCCGCAGGCCCGCGTGACGCCGCGATTGCGGTCGGGCGGCAACACAGTGCTAGATGGAGAAGCCGCCATCGATGTCGATCGCGGCACCCGTGACATGCGATGCTTCTTCGCTGGCGAGCAAGGCGGCAAGCGCTGCGATCCCGCCGACGCGGCCATGGCGCCCGAGCCTGGCCAGCTTGGTCGTTGCGGCGGCGTCCCGCTCGTCGGCCGGGTCGAGATCGGTGTCGATCCGTCCGGGCTGGATCACGTTCACCAGGATGTTCCGCGATCCGAGATCGCGTGCCCGACCCCGCGCAAGGCCAGCAACGGCCGCCTTGGTTGCTCCGTGAACCGCACCGCCGGTGAAGGGCATCGCATGGGCGTTGACGCTGCCCACGATCAGGATGCGTCCGTTGTCCAGCATGGGCGGGATCGCCGCCGTCGTGCCGACGAAGACGCCGTCGACGTTGATCCCGAACTGCCTGCGGTAGCTGTCCCTGGACGCCGCGGGTGCTGCTTCCATCGCCGTGATGCCCGCGTTGTGGACCAGGATGTCGATGGCCAAAAATCGGATGCCTGCCCGATCGCCGCCCGGACTGCCGTCCTGGCCGCCTTGATCGCCCGCGCGCGCCGGCCGACAGCCCCGATGGCGGCCACGATCCGGGTTGCCGCTGCGTCGTTGCCTGCATGGGTGATGACGAGGTCGGCCCCTTCCGCAGCCGGCCGCTGCGCGCTGGCAGCGCCGATGCCGCGCGACGCGCCGGTGACGACCGCCGTCTGACCAGCCAGCCTGACGTTCATCGTGGTCGGCTCGCGGCCAAAGGTCCAGCCCGTTCGGTGGACCAGCCTATTCCGCCTGTTGCCGCCTTCTAGGGCTTGCGGACGAGAAGCACCTTCCAGGGTACGGGACGACGGATTGCGGCGGAGACGCGGTAGGCTGCAAGTGCCGGATGCATGGTGCGGGATGCCGTGCGGCGGCTGAGGGAGAGGCTGCGATGTCGCGTGAAGTGCCGCTCGATCGTTTCGCGCCGATGCCGGACGGCCTGGCGTCCGTCATCCTTCCGCGCGCGCACGACATCGGCGGCCTCGAGGTGCGCCGCGCGCTGCCGTCCCGGGAACGGCAGATGGTCGGGCCGTTCGTGTTCTTCGACCAAGTCGGGCCGGGCGAGTTCCTGGGCGGCCAGGGCCTCGACGTTCGTCCGCATCCGCATGTCGGCCTGTCCACCGTCACCTACCTGTTCGAGGGCGCCGTCCGGCACCGCGACAGCCTCGGGACCGACCAGTCCATCGTTGCAGGTGACGTCAACTGGATGACGGCGGGAGCCGGGATCGTGCATTCGGAGCGGACGGCTGCGGAGGATCGCTCGCGCCGAAGCCGGCTGTTCGGCCTGCAGTCCTGGGTCGCCCTGCCACGGAGCATGGAGGAAGTTGCTCCCAGCTTCTTCCATCATGCCGCCGCCACGCTTCCGGTGACCGAGGATGGGCAGGTACGCCTCAGGCTGATCGCCGGGAGCGGCTGGGGCTTGCGCTCGCCCGTGGAAACCGACTCCGAGCTGTTCTATGCCGACGCCGCGATCGCGTCCGGCGCGACGCTTCCCCTTCCCGACGGTCACGAGGAGCGTGCCGCCTACGTGCTGGAAGGCGGTGTCGAGCTGGGAGGCGAGTTCTTCGCCGCCGGGCGCCTGCTGGTGTTCCACCCGCGCAACCAGCTGGCGCTCCGGGCAGGTCGGGACGGCGCGCGCGTGCTTCTGCTGGGCGGCGCGCCGATGGATGGTCCGCGCCACCTGTTCTGGAACTTCGTTTCCTCGTCCAGGGAGCGAATCGAGCAGGCCAAGGCCGACTGGGTCGCCGGCCGTTTCGCCAGGGTCCCTGGCGACGAGGCGGAATCCATTCCGCTTCCTGGTGCACGGAATGCTCGCAGGCCTGCCACGCAGACAGTCGCCGAAGGCTCGCCGACGAGCTGAACTGCCGGCGAACCGCGCGACGAGGGCGCTAGACCTCGATCTGTTCCCCGTCCGGATCGCTCCGGATGATCCAATGACCGCCGCTACGGAACGACGCGGTGGTGGCGAAGGTGTCCTCCATGAACTGCATGTAGTGGCACAGCCCATCTTTGACCCGGCCGAACACGCTGAACGGCGAAGTGACGGTTCGTGACAGCACCGTGGACGTATAGGTGAAGCGTCCGAAGATCGCGGCGTTCTCGCCGGAGTCGAGTT
The DNA here is from genome assembly GCA_964249915.1 of uncultured Acetobacteraceae bacterium. Lineage (GTDB taxonomy): Bacteria > Pseudomonadota > Alphaproteobacteria > Acetobacterales > Acetobacteraceae > Lichenicola. The sequence goes on from CAXUEL010000011.1 coordinate 24,612, forward strand.
CAGCCTCGATCCGGAAGTCGTCGACGCTCCAGTAGCGCGCAACGTCGACGAAGGTCTGCACGATCGCTTCCGGGCCGTGGGCTGTGCCGCACCAGGGCATCACGCGCTTGAGGTCCGGATCGTCATAGTTGAGCGATACGTAGGTCACGTCCGGCGTCACCAGGGAGCGGACGTGGTCGATGTTCTTCGGGTCCGTCAGAATGGCGGTCATCGTTTCCAAGGCGGTTCTGGTCATCGGCTGCTGCCTTCGCTGGCTCGGCGGCGGCTCATCGTCGACCGCGTGTCGCCGTCGACGCTAGAAGGGTGCCGGCCACCTTCCTAGGCGCGCAGGCGGGATTGAGTTTTCCAGATTCGGTAGGCTGCCGACCGTCCGACATGGTCCAGCCAAGATCGCGGCTTCGCGACAAATGTGGAAAGCTCCTTTTCGCGATTGCCTGCTAATGCGCGAACCGCCGATCGCCTAGCCCTGGCCCACTCCCGGGGCAGGCGCTTTTCGGAGGCTCAAGAGGATGGCTACAAGCATGTCAGGTGTTTCCCCGCGTCCGCCCTCGACGCGTTCCTCGCTTTGGCCGCCGCAAGGTCCAGCGTTCCGGCTGGCGCGGCCCCTGCGGCGCCACACGGCATGACGGCGCAGGCACATGCCGGCATCGAGAGCACCATGGCGGCCTACAACGCAGCGCTGAACGGTGGCGACACCGCGGCGGTACTGACCCTCTACGTCGAGGGCGGCGTATTCATGGCACCGTATAGCCAGTCGTTCGTAGGCAAGGAGGCGGTCAGGGTCGCCTACGACAAGGTGTTCGCGGAGCTCAAGTTCGACGTGAAGTTCAACATCGCCGAGATCGTGCAGATGGCGCCGGACTGGGCCTTCGTCAGGACTAACTCCGCCGGCACGACGCGACACCATTCGACCGGGAAGACCACCTCCGAGGCCAACCAGGAGCTGTTCGTGCTGGAGAAGGGCCACGACGGCAAGTGGCGCATCGCGCGCTACAGCTTCTCGTCGACGAACCCGCCCAGCTCCTGAAAGACACGCGGTGACAACCGCTTCGCCGCCTGTCCGCAACCGGACGACCGCAGGAGCGGCACGGCTGGCAAACGGCTCGTGCTGCGGCCTCACGGCATCCCTCCGGTTGAGCGACGTCGACTGCCCGCTGCGGATCGCGCCGGAAGCGATCTGGATCAACAATTGGGCGATCATCTGCCCTGAGACCGAGTAAGGCAGCCATAAGCGGAGCAGCCCTGCTGGTTGGACGGCGTCGCCGGAACAAACGACTTCACGGAGCACGATCGTGCACCGGGTCGACCTGACACCAGCCGGCGCCTGAGCTCCGCAATCAACAACCACTAGGAGGGAACACCGGATGCCGGAACGGCAGGTCGAAGTCGAAACCACGGCGGCGCTGGTGGCAGCGCTGGCGGAAGGGGTTGAGGTCGTGCGGGTGGCGACGTCCCTGGCCGACGTGCCTGCGCTGGCGCTGCGTCCCGGACAGGCGCTTCTCGGATCCGGCAGTGCCGTCAGGCTGGCGTTCGGCGCCGGGCAGGACGGTTTGAGTCTGTCCTCCGACAACCTTGTCGAGGGGCTCGAACTTGCGACCGATCCGGACCGGCGCGCCGTTCACAACGATCCTGCGGTGGACGATCTCGGCCGGCTTGAGCTGCGTCGCCTGCGGATCATCGGCTCGGTGCGCCTGATCGCAACGGATCGAGTGCGCAAGGGCCACGTGGAAGCGCACGATGTCCACGTCGTTGCGGCGGACGCGCGTGGTTTCGAGGAGCGGCCTGCCGGCTTCGGCGTCGAGGTGGTGCCGGGCGTCTTCACCGTGTGGAACCGCCAGGCCGATCCCACGGTCGCCATCACGGCGGACCTGACCGGCCTATCGATTGGCCGGGCCGGCGCACCGGTGCGTGGAGGCGGCGTGTTCGTCGCAGGTGCCGGGGATGCGGGCGGCCGCCTTCTGGTCAGCCGTCTCGAGACGGGCGAGGTGCACAGCGACGGCGGCATCCCGCCCGGAACCCCGGATCGCATCTCCGGCGGCGTGTTCACGGTGTCCGGCGCCGTCGTCGACCAGGTCCGCAACCGGGGCCCGGTGACCACCTACGGACCCAATGACATGGTGCTCGACAACTGGGGAGTGGTGGATCGCTGGAGCGCGGAGGCCAAGCTGACCTCCCACGGTCCGAGCGGCATCGGCTTTGTCAATTTCGGCGCCTTGCGCTCGCTGCAGTTGCTGGCGCCGATCGAGACCTTCGGCGACGGCGCCAGGGGCTTCAACATTTATGCCGGAAGTCTGGAAGAAGGAGAGTTCGATCGGATCGTCACGCGGGGTGACGGCGCGGTGGGCATGCAGATCAGCCAGCCGGTCGGCCGCATCGCGGTGCGTCGCGGCATCGAGACCCATGGCGGCATCGGTGACTCGCTGGTCAAGGGCGTGGTGACCCGGCTCGCCGCGATCGCACTCAGCATCAAGCCCGGCGGCACCGCTCGCGAGATCAGCGTGACGGGCGGCCTCGCCACGCATGGCGCCGGGGTCGAGGCGCTTGAGCTTCACGGTGCGGTTGAGGCGTTCACCGTCCGGGGCAGGCTGGAGGCCGCCGGAAAGGGATCTGGATCACTGTAGCGTCGGGCGGCTGAACAGCATGATCGCCTGGTCCGGCGAGGCGCTACAGGTGCGGGACGTACGGAAAAGAAGACACATCATGACCATCCTACCCAGGCAGAACTTCGCCCTTGTTTGTCTCGCGCTCGGGCTCCTGCTCTGTTCCCGAATGCAGGCCTTCGGGCAAGCCGGACCCGACATCACCCCGCCCACGCCTTCAATCAGGAAACATCCCGACTGGCCGCGCCCGAACCTCGACGACGTGTCCTCGATACCCGGCATCGTAGAAGCGTTCGCCAAGGCGGTTTCGCTGCCGGCCGGCCAGAAACTCGACCAGGATCGGCTTCGTTCGCTGTTCGTGCCGGATGGCCGGATCGTCATTGGCCTGGTGGGAAGGCATGGACGACCCTCTGACGTGATCCTGCTGTCGCCCGAGCGCTATGCGGCGCTGGCCGACCAGCAGGCAAAGGAAGGGTTCTTCGATCGGACCATCGCCAACCAGGTTCAACGTTTCGGCGTGATGGCGCATGTCTATGCCTCCTACGAGTCGCGCCGCGCACCCACCGATGCCCATCCTTTCGTTCGTGGCATGAAGTCCTTCGAGCTCCTGAACAGCGCGAACCGGTGGTACATCGTCCAGGTGTATTACGACTGGGAAAGGCCAGGAAATGCGATACCGGACAGCTACCTTCATGATCATACGTTCTGAGCGATCTCACGGGACATGGCTCGATCGCTGATGCATCCCGAGCCATGTCCCGTGGCTCGTGGTCAGTACCGGGACGGCGGCAACCCGGGCACGTCCGGCCGACGGATACGGGACACGGTTGTAGTTGATGGCCCGGTTGCCCTGTAACCGGGATCGACGGGACGCTGCTGGCAGCAGGATGCCGGCGGATGCCCCGACGGCGGGGAAGCGACGGTCCGCGTCGCCCGGCGCCGCAGGTTCATCCGCTCGATCTGAACGCTGTCAGGGCCAGCGGCCGGCCGTGCGTGACCGGATGAAGGGTCATGCCCAAACAGCACGTTGCAGCAGGCGCGACCAAGGCTCAATCCGGCCGAACGCCTGGCAATCCGCCCGTCTGCGCACCGCAGCCGGGCAGACGGCGCATCGCCGGGACGACGTGTCGGCGTCGCAATGGCATCCTGGCCGGACCGGGTCCGGATCGGAACGCCTGTCGCGGCCGGAGTTCGCCGGCGGACCAAGCCGGTTTGAGTTCGCGCCGGTTCACGGCCAGCCCGCCAGCCGCGCCAAGGCTCATCGCGCGTAATGTCGGCGGCCAGCCAGTACGAGTTCCTGATCCTGTTGCTGCTGGCGATCTTCGCGCTGGAGCTGGTAGCACGTCGGCTCGGCCTGCCGCCGGCTGCCGCCTTCATCCTCGGCGGCATCGCGCTGGCGCTGCTTCCCGGCGTTCCGGATTTTGCCGTCGATCCCGATCTCGTCCTGCTCGTCTTCCTGCCGCCGCTGCTGATGAACGGTGCCTACTTCACCGTGTGGCGCGAATTCCGGGAGAACCTTGTCGGCATCCTCCTGCTCGCGATCGGCGCGGTGGCGTTCACTACCCTGGCTGTCGGGCTCGTGGCGAAGGCGCTGGTGCCGGGGCTGTCCTGGGCGATCTGCTTCGCACTCGGCGCCATCGTGTCGCCGCCGGACGCGGTCGCAGCGGAAGCGGTGCTCGAGCGGTTGAACCTGCCGCCGCGCCTCAACGCGCTGCTGCAGGGAGAAAGCCTGCTCAACGACGCGAGCGGGCTGGTGCTGTTCCGCTTCGCGGTGGCGGCTGCCCTCACCGGAACCTTCAGCGCCGGTGCTGCCGTCGGCAGCTTCTGCCTCCTGACGCTGGGGGGCGCCGCCCTCGGTTATGCCCTCGGTCGAGCCGGGCTGTTCGTTATCCGCCGCCTGGCGGACAGCGAGCTCACCATCACCGCCACCCTGCTGCTTTCGGCGATTTCCTATGCCGGCGGCGAGCGCCTGCACGTGTCCGGCGTGCTGGCGACCGTCACCACCGGCCTCCTGCTCGGCTGGCACCAGCACGCGGACATCACCGCAGGCACCCGCGTCCGCGCCCAGGCCTTCTGGAAGGTGCTGGTGTTCCTGTTGCAGTCGCTGCTGTTCATCCTCATTGGCCTGTCCCTGCGCGGCGTGGTGTCGCGCATCGAGGCGATGCCACGTTCTGGACGCGCGCTGGTGCTGCCGGTGGTGGGAGTGGTCGGCGCGGTGGTGCTGTCGCGCTTCGTCTGGGTGCTCGGCTCCTACTTGGTGCTCAAGGCACGGTATCGCCTGCGCCCGCGGGATGAACGAGCGCCCTCGGTCGCCGCCGGCATGGTGCTGGGCTGGGCCGGCATGCGCGGCGTCGTCACGCTTGCGGCGGCCTTGTCCCTGCCCGTCGGGCTGCCGGGCAGGGACCTCATCCTCGCCTGCGCCTTCGTGGTCATACTGGTCACAGTGCTGGTACAGGGAACCACGCTGGCGCCGTTGATCAGGCTGCTCCGCATTGTCAGGCCGGACGAGGCTCCGAGCCAACAGAGAAGCGAGGACGAGGCCTGGCGGCGGATGATGGAAGCGCAGTATCGGGCCGTTGCGGCCCGGTCCCGACGGCCGGACGGCAGCGAGCGACATCCCAGGCTGGTGGAGCAGTTCGCTCATCGGGTCCGCGCAGCCGCGGACTACCTGTCGGACCGGGACATGCACCTGCCGCGGAAGCAGGAGCACTTCGATGTGGTGCTGGACGCGATCCACGCAGGACGAGCCGAGATCCTGCGCATGCACCGTGCCGGCGACATCCATGATCGGGTGCTGCGCGCCTTGGAGCAGGAGCTTGACCTCCAGCAGATGGTGGCCGAAAGCCACCGCTAAGCGCGAACCCCGCGAAGCACGAAGCGCCTTCACTGGGCGTCCGTACAGCAGGGTCGTCCGCGCTCGGCACCACGCAGCCCTGTGGTGGATTGACCACGTCCGGCGGGCGGCCCGTGCTGGTGGGCAGAGGCGGTCCGTGGATGGCGTCGTTGTCGCAGGCACCGTCCGCCATCAAGGTAATGATCGCGCCCCCGACCTGCCAAAGCAGATCCGGCGCCTAGATCGCGTCGTCGGTGTTGCCCTCCGTCAGCACCTTGGCGGCGGCCTCACCGACGCTGTCGTACACGGCAAACCGGAGCTTGCGCCATTGGCAGCAGGCTCGGCCGTGCTCGGCGGCATCCTGTCCACCCTGCCCGAACGGTTGCAGACGCGTGCTGTCCAGCACGAGGTGCACGGCTCCGCCGTGCTGAACAGCCCGGTGTTGGCGGCTGGCGACGGGCCTGAACGCGCTGAGGTAGCGGTCTTCAACAAGCATGGCCATCTCGAAGCTGAGCAAGGCCAGTCACGCTGCGGCCGAACGCCTCAGCCCGCCGCAGAACCAGGTGGAAGACGAGCCGCAGGATCAGCACCAGTCTGATGGCCAGATCCGAGCGATTGAGCTGACCGCCGGGCGAAGTCCGGCGCGGGGCAGGCCAAGCGGCCAAGGTCGATGATCCAGCAGAACGCCCGGTCATCACGACGGCGCAGTCCAGCGTCACAGGTCGGCCAGTTCGTCATTCGGTAACGGGCGCTCGGAACACGGCGGAGCCAGGTCACGCGGCATCCGTCCGATCATCCCGCGCCGGAGCAACGCGCGCACAAAGCCGGGCTTCTTCCCGAAGCTCCTCTAGAAGGGCCGCGCCCGGATCGAGCAGACCAAGGGCAAGCCCAAGCGCTTCAAGCGCGTCGCACTCCCCTGCGAGAAGGCCGAGAACTATGCCTCCATCGTCGCCTTCGCCTGCGGCCTCATCTTGGCCAGATCCGTCCGCACCACCTAGCCGTAGTTTGAAGGGCGAGCCCATCCGCTCTGCTCCGATGTCCGCTCATGGGGCCGAGCAAGCATCCGGGTGGCAAACCTCCTACATCCGCTAGCCGCCCACTCTCGACGGCTTGTCCAGCCAAGTTCGGGTCTCGGAGCACGATCATGCTCCGCTTCGTTCCGAAGCCCCCGTCCTACCGCTCCTGGAACTTCAGCAGCCGTCCGGCATTGCCCATCACCGCGAGCGTGCCGACGTTGTGCGCGACCGCCGCGATCAGCGCCCCGCTCGGGCCGAGCACGCCGGTCGCGGCCAGCGCGATGATCGCGGCGGTCCAGCCCAGCCCCAACCCCACGTTGACATGGATGGTGGTCCGGCACCGCCGGCTCAGCCGGACGCAGGTGGCGAGGCGCCCGAGGTTGCTGGTCATCAGCACCAGGTCGGCGGAAGCCAGCGCCGCGTCGGTGCCGTGGCCGCCCATCGCCACGCCGATCGCGCCCGCCTTCAGCGCCAGGCTGTCGTTGATGCCGTCGCCGACCACCATCGGCCGGTATCCGGCGCGGGTCTCGTCCAGCACGCAGTCGAGCTTCTCCTGCGGCAGCGCGTCCGCCCGGAACTGCGGGATCTGCAGCAGGCCGGCGATGCGCCGCGCCACCGGGACGCGGTCGCCGGTCAGCAGCAGCATGCGGTTCAGACCCAGCCGCCGGAGGTCCGCCAACGCGGCGCCCGCCTCCGGCCGTGGCTCGTCGGCCAGCTTCAGCCAGCCGAGGAACCGGCCGTCCTCCGCCACCCCCGCGATCGGGCCGTCATGCTCCGGAGCCGCCGGCGCCACGACGCCCAGCTCGGGGAACAGCGCCGGCCGCCCCATCGCCAGCAGCGCCCCGTCCCGGCGCGCCGTCACCCCGAAGCCGGCCAGCTCGCGCAGGTCGTCCAGCTTCAGGTGGCGGTCCACCGGGACCAGCGCCGCCAGCGCCCGCGACACCGGATGCGTGCTGCCCGCCCCGAGTGCGGCCGCCGTCGCGACCAGCCGGTCCGCCGTCACCCCCGGTTCCGGGTCGGTGCCCACCAGGCGGAGCGCGCCCAGCGTCAGCGTCCCGGTCTTGTCCAGGATCACCGAGTTCACCGTCGCGAGCTGCTCCAGGAAGGCCGACCCCTTCACCAGGATGCCGTGACGCGCGGCCACCGCCAGGGCGGCCACCGACGTGGCGGGTGCCGCCAGCACCACCGCGCAGGGACACGACGCCACCAGCACCGCCAGCGACGTCGAGACCAGGCCGGTCGCGAACCAGACGCCAGCCGCCAGCAGCAGCACCAGCACCATGTAGAACCCGGCATAGCGTTCCAGCAGCCGGGTCACCGGCGGCTTGGCCCGCTCGGCCTGCTGCATCAGCCCGATCACCCGGCCCAGCGTGGTGCTGTCGCCGACACGCGTCACCTCCACCAGCAGCAGGCCGGACAGGTTGATCGAGCCGTCGAACACCGGGGAGTCCGGACCGACCTCCTCCGGTACCGACTCGCCGGTGATCGGCGCGTTGTCCATGCTCGACTGCCCGGTGCGCACGATCCCGTCCGCGGGCATGCGGTCCCCGGCGCGAAGCTGGATCAGGTCGCCGGCGCGGAGTGCCGCAGTCGGAACCTCCTCGACCGCACCGTTCGGCAGCACCCGCCGGGTCGCGGTCTGCGTCAGCCGGCGCAGCGCCCGCAGCGCTTCCTGCCCGCCGATCAGCGAGCGCTCCTCCAGCACGTGTCCCACCGTCATCACCAGCGGCAGCAGCGCGGCGGTGAACAGGTCGCCCTCCGCCCAGCAGGCGATCACCGCCAGCGCCACCAGCTGGTCGGTCAGCCCGTGCAGGTCGGGATGGCGCAGGCTGTGATACGCGGACGCCATCGCCGGGACCGCCACCAGCAGCGCCGCGAGGCCCGCCACCAGCGCCACCAGCTCGGAGCGGTCCGGCAGCAGCACACGCAGCCCCACCGCCATCAGCAGCAGGCCCGCCGTGAACATGGCCAGCGTGAGCTGCACGCCCAGGGTGCGCCGCTCGCGGACGCTGAGCAGGCCGCCCAGGCCGGGGATGCCGCTGGAGTTCCCGCTGGCGGCGGCGGCGCTCAAGGCGCGCGTCCCGGAAGCAGCAGCCGGCCGCCGGTGGTGGGATCGAAGGCGTCGACGGTTCCGGCCTGGTGCAGGATCGCCTGCATCCGGTCGGTGTAGATCTTGGTCAGCAGCGCGCTCCCCGACACCCCGTCCGCTTCCTGCGCCAGCGTCGCGACCGAGGCGGTGCGCGCGGTGGCGAGGCTGGTGCGCTCCGCCGCCGCCGCGTTGGCGTTGGCGAGGACGGTCGTGCGTTCCAGCTGCGCCTTCTGTCCGGTGCGGGCCGCCTCGCTGCGCGCCTCCGCCACCGCGGCGTCGGCGTGCTGGCTGGCGATCAGCACGCCGTCGAACGCCGCCTTGGCCTCGCTCGGCAGGTCGACGCCGAGGTCGACCCGGCTGATCGTGACGCCGAGCCCGGCCGCTTCCGCCGCCAGCCCGGCCAGGCGACGGTTGATGGCGCCCACCAGGTCGGAGCGCAGCCGCTCGCGACGGCCGCGATCCGCGTCGCTGAGCTCGTTGCCGCTGCGCGTGACCACCAGCGTGTCGGTATCGCGCGCCGCGATCAGCGACACCAGGCTCGCCGTGGTCAGCGCCGACAGCGTCGGCGGCACGTGCCCGGCCTGCAGCAGGTAGTCGGCCGGATCGGTGATCCGGTAGAACAGCGTGGCGGTCAGGTGGACGATGCCGTCCGCGGTCATGAAGAACGCCGCGTCCTGTCGGATGTCGTCGACCACCGTCCAGCCCGACGCGGCGCCGTAGCCGGTGTCGGTCGGCGGCTTCAGCGGCTCGAACGAGAACTCGATCTGCCGCTCAGCCGACGGCAGCGGCAGCACCTGCTCGAACGGCCTGGGCCAGGCCAGCAGCAGTCCGGATCCCTGCACCCGCACCACGCGCCCGAGCCGCAGCACGACGGCGCGGCTGTCCGGCGACACCTGCCGGATGTTTGAGAACGGCCAGGCGCAGGCGGCCAGCAGGACCAGGCCGAACACGACGCGGAAGGCCAGGCCGACCGCCTGCGCCCACGGCCCGACGACCTGCCCCACATTCCCCGTCTGCGCCGCGCTCATCGGGCCGGCGCCGCGGGCGATGCCGCCACCGCCGGGCCGGGCCCCACCGGGCCGGGCGCCGCCGGCCCGTCGACGAAGGCGCGGCACGGCGCCGCGTCGGTGCGCAGGATCAGCCGGGTGTTGTCGCCGACGATCGCGCCCAGCGTGTCGAGCGAGCGCAGCAGGGTGTACAGCTCCGGGTCGCCGTTGTAGGCCCTGGCGTAGATGCGGGCTGCATCCAGCCGCGACTGCGCCTCGACCCGCGCCGCCTCGGCATGGGCGTCGGCGACGGTGATGCGGGCGTCGCGGTCGGCGTGCGAGCGGATCTCCGCCGCCGCCCGGTCGCCCTCGGCGGTGACCCGGTTGGCCACCGTGTCGCGTTCCGCGGTCATGCGGGCCACGGTCGCCTCCAGCGTGTCGCTCGGCAGGGTCAGCCGCTCGACGCCCACCTGCAGGATGTCGATCCCGTAGGTGGCGCGCACCTGCGCCGCCAGCCGGGCCCTCAGCGCCGATTCGAACGCGTCGAGCTGCACCCGCGACGGGTCGGTGTTCACCAGCTGCGACAGGTCGAACTGCGCCGCGACGATCTCCAGCGAGGACCCGACATAGGAGCGCAGCTGCTCCGCCGCCTCGGCCGGCGCGTTGTCGACCGAGCGCAGGTACTGCCCGATCGCGGCCCGGTCCTTCGGCACCCGCCACACCACGTAGGCCTGCACCAGGATGCGCAGCCCGTCCCGGGTGCCGACGTCGTGCAGCCCGGTGGAGGTGGTGCGATACCGCGTGTCGACCGGGATCGCCGCCTCGAACGGCACCGGCCAGCGCAGCGCCAGACCGGGCTCGGTCAGGATACGCACCGGGTTGCCGAACGCGGTGACCACCACGGCCTCCCCCGGCTCGACGACGGTCAGGCAGGCGGCGGCGAAGGCGAGAACCGCGATCAAACCCGCCAGGCCGAACCGGCCATAGCGACGCAGCCGCAGCACGCCCGAATCCACGTCGCCCGCATTGTCCTGGTGGGCATGACGGTGGTCGTGCTCATGCCCATGGTCGTGGCCGTCGTGCGCATGGTGGTGGTGATGACCGAACACGCCCGCTCCTACGGCGATGGCTGGGGCGGCGGCAGGTCCGCGGCACCGGCCCCGCGGCGGAGGTCGATGAACGGGCTGTCGCCGCGCCCCTGCAGCCGGTGGTCGACGATCAGCACCTGCCGGTGCACGAGGCCGGCGACCAGCCGTTCCAGCTTGCGCTCGAGCAGGAACGGGGCCGGGCCGATCGCGTACGCCGCCCGGTCGGTGGCGAAGCCGGTGGAGTGCACCGTCGCGTCCGCCACCGCCTCGTGCGCCGCCGCCGCCGCCCCGTCCCGTTGCAGGCCGCTGTCGCGCAGGGCGTCGCTCCTGTGGCCGATGGCGTAGCCGGTCTGCTCCGCCATCGCCGTGTGCGCGCTGATCTGCGCGGTCTGCACCGCATGGTAGGCGCCCGCCGCGCCGGGCGGCGGATGGATCGCCTCGACCACCACCGCCATGACCTGCACCCCGGCCGGGATCCCGTCCAGCTCGGCCTGCAGGTCGCCTGCGATCTCGCGCGAGAAGCCGGCCTGGTCGGCGCCCAGCACGCCCGGCAGCGTGTGATGCGCGAAGTAGTGCGCCAGCAGGCGGCTGGCCATCGCCTGCACCAGGCGACGCGGATCGTCCGAGGCATAGGCGGCGTCCAGGGCGGCGGCGTCGGACAGGCCGATCCGGTACACCACCCGCAGGTCGATGTTGACGCTCTGGAAGCTTTGCTGCCCGCGCGACAGGCTGGCCACCAGGTAGGCCGCCTCGGACGGATGGCTTTCGTCCCAGAGCCGGTCGGCCGACGGGCCCGGCTGTCCCTCGACCTCGGCCAGCGGCGCCCGGGCGGCCGCCGCTCCGCTCGCCTCGGCGCCGTCGAACACGATCGGCACGTAGTGCAGGGTGCCGAGCTCGACCGGCCGCAGCCGGCCGGCCGGCCAGGGCAGGCGCAGGTGCAGGCCCGGGCCGAACACGGCCACCGGACGGCCGAACCGCTCGTAGACGGCGCGCTGGTCGACACGCAGCGCCTCCACCCCGCTCAGGGCCCAGCCGAACACGACCAGCACCGCCAGCACCGGCGCGAGCGCGGCGCGCACGAAGGCGATCGCCCAGCTCCGCGACAGGTCGATGCCGAACAGCTCGCGCACCGCCGCCGTCACGCGCCGCGGCTGGTGCAGGCCCAGGGGCAGGCCCAGCGCCGCAGCCAGCACGCTGGTCGCGACCGCCCGCGCCTCGGCGATCGGCGGGAACGGGACGAACAGCGTGGCGCACGCGCGCAGCGTCATCTCTGTCGCCACCAGCAGGCACAGGATCGCCGAGACCCGGCCGGCATGGCTGCCCGCGCCGATCCCGGCATAGGACAGCAGGCAGCCGATGCCGCAGCACAGCGCCGCCGCGAGCGGAACCCGCACCAGGGCCGCGAGCCCCGGCGCCTCGGGGTCGGCCAGCGGGTCGGCCGACGCGAGATGGCGCTCCAGCACCAGCAGCGCGAAGGCGACGGCCAGCAGGGCGGCCGCACAGGCGGCGGCGGTGCCCGGAGCCGCACTCCAGGCCCTGTCCGCGCTGCACGCGACCACCGCCGCGGCGACCGCCATCGCCGCCAGGACGCCGCCGCCGGCGGCCTGCTGCCAGGTGGCCCGGCGGCGACCACGGCGCGACAGCCTGTCATCCGCCGGCACGGCCCCGGCCCCGGCCC
>CAXUEL010000012.1:0-36819 GCA_964249915.1 uncultured Acetobacteraceae bacterium
GTGCTGCCGACCGCGCGGGCTCCGGTGGTCTCGGTGATCGTGCCCGCCTACGGCCAGGTGCCGGCCACCCTGCGCTGCCTGCGCGCCATCGCCGCCTCCGAGACCGAAACGCCGTACGAGGTGATCCTCGCCGAGGATGCCTCCGGGGATCCGGAGATGGCGCTGCTGGAGGAGGTGGTCGGCCTGCGCCTGCTGCGCCGGGACGCCAACCTGGGCTTCCTGCACAACTGCAACGAGGCGGCGCTGCACGCGCGCGGCCGCTACCTGTTGTTCCTCAACAACGACACCGAGCCCCTGCCGGGCTTCCTGGACGCGCTCCTGCGGGCGGCGGAGGCGCTGCCCGACGCCGGCCTGGTCGGCTCCAGGCTGCTGTTCCCCGACGGGCGGCTGCAGGAAGCGGGCGGCATCATCTGGCAGGACGGCACCGGCTGGAACTACGGGCGCGGCGACGACCCGGCCCTGCCGCAGTACAACACCCTGCGCGACACCGACTACGTGTCCGGCGCCTCCATCCTGCTGCGGCGCGACCTGTTCGAGGCGCTGCGCGGCTTCGATCCCGCCTTCGCGCCGGCCTACTACGAGGACGTCGACCTCGCCTTCCGCCTGCGCGCCCGCGGCCTGCGCGTGATCTACCAGCCGGCCAGCGTGGTGATCCACCACGAGGGCCTGTCGCACGGCACCGATCCTGCCGCCGGCATCAAGGCGCAGCAGGAGGTGAACCGCCACCGCCTGCTGGCCCGCTGGCCGCGCCTGCTGGCAGCTGGGCACATGACCCCCGGCACCGACCCGGTCCGCGCCTGCGAGCACGCGCGCGGTCGTCCCGCCATCCTGGTGATCGACCACTACGTGCCGGAGCCCGACCGCGACGCCGGCTCGCGCTCGACCACCGCGATCCTGTCAGCGCTGAAGCAGGCCGGCTGGCTGGTCAAGTTCTGGCCGCAGAACCGCGCCCACAACCAGTACACCCACCTGCTGGAAACCATGGGGATCGAGGTGCTCGACCGCCGCCTGCCGGACGGGTTCGGCGACTGGATCGCGCGCAACGGCCACCTGTTCGACCACGTGCTGGTCATGCGGCCAACCGTGGCGGCGGAGTTCGTGTCCGACCTGCTCCGCCACACCCGGGCGCGGCTCGGCTTCTACGGCGTCGACGTGCACCACCTGCGCATGCGCCGCCAGGCTGCCCTGCAGAACGACCCGTCGCTGGCGCGCGAGGCCGACGAGATGGAACGGCTGGAGCGCCGGCTCTGGGGCGTGTTCGACGTGCTGCTCTACCCGTCCGAGGTCGAGGCCGCCCTGGTGCGGCGGTCGCTGCCCGGAGCGGCGGCCCACGGGATCGTGCCCTTCAGCTTCGACCGCTTCCGCACCCGGACCACCCCGCCCCAGGCGCCGGCGATCCTGTTCGTCGCCGGCTTCGCCCATCCGCCCAACGTCGACGCCGCCATCTGGCTGGTGCACGAGATCCTGCCGCTGGTGCGCGCCGCCGTCCCGCAGGCGACCTTGGTGCTGGCCGGCTCGCATCCGACCGAGGCAGTGCAGGCGCTCGGCGGCGACGGCGTGCTGGTCACCGGCAGCCTCGACCAGGACGCGCTCGACGCGCAGTACAGCGCCGCCCGGGTCGGGATCGTGCCGCTCCGCGTCGGCGCGGGCGTGAAGGGCAAGGTGGTGGAGGCGATGCAGCAGGGCCTGCCGCTGGTCACCACGACGATCGGCGCCGAAGGGCTGCCCGGCCTGGAGCGGGCGGCGCGGGTCGCCGACGAGGCAGCCGCCCTGGCCGACGCCGTGGTGGTCCTGTTGCGCGACGATCGCGCCTGGAGCGCCTGCTCGGCCGCCCAGCGCGCCTACGTGTCGCGGCACTTCTCCCGCGCGGCGTTCGCGGCCAGCCTGTTCGCGGCACTTGACCCCCCGGAACCGCGGGAACGGTCCGGCCCCGGCTGACCCGGGCAGCCGTTCCGCCGCTCCTCGCGCGAATAAACGGTTCCAGCGTGCCCGATTCCGGCCTATCCCACGCGGCCGGCCGGCGTCCGACGCCAGGCTTTTCTTGAAAGGTCGATCATGAACGCAACAGACATCGCGCGGGTGCAGTCCTACCTGCGCAAGCTGTTCGGCAACGAGCAGGTCAACGTGGTGGCGCCGCCACGCAAGGGCGCCACCACCGAACTCGCGGTCGGGCGCGAGGTGATCGGCACCGTGCATCGCGACGAGGACGAGGGCGAGGTGTCGTACTCGATCCACATCACTGTGCTGGAGGAGGACCTGGTGCCGGCCGCCGAGGCGGCTCCCGCACCATCGGGCAGGGTCGGGACCCGCCGCTGAGGCCATACCGGACGACGTGGGCGACTCGAGCCTCGCGCACCGATTGACGCCCCAACTTGGGCGCCCATAGAAGAAGGCTGTATGACAGCGTAGCCCGAAAGGCGAGGACCGCGCCGCGAGGCGGCGGGCCGATCCGGCCGGCTGCGGCAGCACATGATCGAACCCGCAGTGTCGAACAGTTCCAGGATCCGGGCGAGGCAGGCCGGCCTCGTCAACCCGGTCAGCCGCCGGCCGGTGTTCAAGATCGAGGACGAAGCCGGGCGCGTCCTGCGCCGGATCGGCACCGCGCGCTGTGCAGCCGAGGCGGTGGCTCACTACTGGCGCGCGGTCGGCTGCGATGCCAAGTTCGCGCCTGCCATGGCCGAACCGCCTTCCGACGCACGACTGCGCCGCCGGATCGAGGCGGCGCGTTCCCGCGGCCGCAGCACGCCGCACGGGGACATGCAGACCCCTGAGCTGCCGCTGCCCGATCCCGGCGAGAATCAGGCTCCGACGCCCCGCCCGGCCTCGCGCCCGCGCCGGGCCAAGGTTCCGGACCGTGCGGAACCGGACCTGTTCGGCCTGGTCGAACCGGACCCCGTCGCGGCGGCAGCGGAGCCC
Organism: uncultured Acetobacteraceae bacterium; assembly: GCA_964249915.1. Lineage (GTDB taxonomy): Bacteria > Pseudomonadota > Alphaproteobacteria > Acetobacterales > Acetobacteraceae > Lichenicola. The sequence goes on from CAXUEL010000012.1 coordinate 2,917, forward strand.
CAACCCGAGCCCGAGCCCGCCCTGGCGGTGGTCCCGGATCCCGATCCGCCCCGGGAACCGGACGCTTCGTCCGGCTCCCACCATCTCGACCCGCACGCCATGCTTCTGCAGCAGGTCGACCCGCGCAACCTTCGTCCGACCGATCGCAACGACTCCTACCTGTACCACATCACCAACGGCACCGAGGCTGCGACCGCGCTGGAGAACGGGCTGACGGTCAGCGCGCAGGAGCCGATCATCCTGACCGAGCGGCAGGGCGTCGCCTACTGGCTGTCGGTGGTGGCGGAGGACTTCGACGTGATCATGGACGGCCCCGCAGACACGGTCGTGCTGCGGCTGCGCCGGATCGCGGTGGAGTCGCTGCTCGAGCCGGACCCGGACGCGTCGCGGAACGCCGGATGCGCCTGCTACCTGCTGACCGGCGGCCCGGACGCGAAACGCTAGGCATCATCGGATCGGGTGTTGTCACCTGATCGACAAAGATGCCCGTGCAAACGGAGAATCGGAGCGCAACCGGCGAACGAGCGTGAGCCGGTCGCGATCTAGCGACCCACGAAGCCGGCGGCGAAGACCGCCAGCGCCGCCTCGGCATCGACGTCGACCGCCACCGCCTGCGCCGAGTGCGCGTCCCAGGCGCCCAGCGGGAACGGCGAGTCCTTCGGCTTCTGGATGGTCTGGCCGGCGGCCAGGCCGCCGCACACCACCCGGACCGGCCCGCGGCGCAGCGTGAACAGGTCGGGACGCAGCGCGTAGACCACGGCCAGGCAGTCATGGGCGAAGATGCCGTCCAGCCGTCGCGTGCGCTGGTGGAAGGCGTGGTAGCCGCGCGACAGCTCGTGCAGGAACCGGCCGTCCTCGCCGCCGTCGCGGCGCAGGCGGTCCAGGTACTCCCCGTCCATCACCACCTGCTGGGTCACGTCGAGGCCGATCACCGTCACCGGCCAGGATGCGGTGAACACCTTGTCGGCCGCCTCGGGATCGTTGGCGATGTTGGCCTCGGCGACCGGGGACACGTTGCCGGTGTGGCCGTGGCTGCCGAACGCCCCGCCCATCACCACCACGCCCTGCGCCAGCCGCGCGATCTCCGGGTCCTTGTCCAGGGCGCGGGCCAGGTTGGTCAGCGGGCCGACGGCGATGATCGTCACCTCGTGCGGGTTGTCGCGAATCAGGTCGATCATCATGCGGTGGCCGCGCCGCCCGTCCAGCACGGCATCGGCCGCGTCCGGAACGTCGATGTCGCCCAGCCCGTTCTGTCCGTGCACGTGCCGGGCCGGCTCGCCCTGCCTGTGGGTCAGGGTCACCCCGGAGCCCTGCGCCACCGGGGCGGCAAAGCCGAGCCGGTCCCTCAGGAACAGCGCGTTGCGTGTGACGGTGTCGATGTCGGCATTGCCATGCACGGTGGTGACGCCAAGCAGCTCAAGCTGCGGGCTGCGGACCAGCAGGCAGAGCGCCATCGCATCATCCACCCCGGGGTCGGTGTCGAAGATCACCTTGCGCATCGAGGGCTCCGCCGGTCGTCGTTCGATCAAGCAAAGACCCCGGCGGGAGGAAACGCAACCGCTGCTTCAGGCAGGGATCCAGCCATCCGCCTTCAGCACCTCGCCGGCGAGGTAGAGGCTGCCGCAGATCAGCACCCGCCCGGGCGGAACGCCGGGACCCGCCAGACGAGGCAGCACGGCGTCGACCGTCGGCCCCGGGCGGGCGCGGCCGTGCGACGCGGCGACGATCGCCTCCACCGGCAGGGCGAGGTGCTGGCCCGGCTCGGCAACCGCCCAGACGGTGGCGGCCCGCGGCAGCAGGGGCTGGAGGAAGCCGGCCGGATCCTTGGTCTGCTTCATGCCGACCAGCAGGTGGACCGGACGGTCCACCCAGCCGTCCAGGACGACGCCCAGGGCCGCGCCGGCACCGGGGTTGTGGCCCCCGTCGAGCCACAGCTCCCAGCCCGGCGGCAGCACGTCGGCCAGGCGGCCGCGCAGGCGCTGCAGCCGGGCCGGCCATTGGGTGCGCGCGATCCCGGCATACGCGGCATCCGGCAGGGCAAGGCCGGCGGCGCGCAGGGCGGCGATCGCGAGCCCGGCGTTGTCGTGCTGGTGCGGGCCGAGCAGGCCGGGATGCGGCAGCTCGAGGGTGCCGGCAGCATCCTGGTAGCGCAGGCCGTCCGGACCGGAGTCGAGGCGCCAGTCGCGATCGCGCAGCAGCAGCGGCGCGCCCTGCCGGTGGGCCTCGGCCTCGATCACGGCCAGCGCCTCGCCGGGCTGGCGTCCGGTGACGACCGGACGGCCCGGCTTGATGATGCCGGCCTTCTCGCCCGCGATCGCCGCCAGGGTGTCGCCGAGGAACGCCTCGTGGTCCATCGACAGGGCGGCGATGGCGCACGAGGCGGGCGCCTGCAGCACGTTGGTGGCGTCGAACCGGCCGCCGAGCCCGACCTCGATGATCGCGAGGTCGGCAGGCGTCTCGGCGAACAGGAGGAAGGCGCAGGCCGTCAGCACCTCGAACACGGTGATCGGCGCGCCGGCGTTGACCGCCTCGATGCGTTCCAGTGCCGCGATCAGCACCGCCTCGTCCACCAGGCGTCCGGCGATCCGGAACCGCTCGGTCACGGACACGAGGTGCGGGCTGGTGGTGGCGTGCACCGCGAGTCCCGCCGCCTCGGCGATCGCCCGGAGGTTGGCGCAGGTGCTGCCCTTGCCGTTGGTGCCGGCGACGTGGATCACCGGCGGCAGGCGCCGTTCCGGATGGCCGAGCTTTTCCAGCAGGAGCTCCAGCCGATGCAGGCTGAGGTCGATCAGCACCGGGTAGAGGCGCTGCAGCCGCTCCAGCACCACCCCGCTGCGGCCGCTGAACTCGGGCGACAAGGCCGGCGGCACCGACGCCACGACGAGAAGCCGGGCCCGCCCGTTCAGGCAGCGTGGGCGAGGGCGTCCTTGACGCTGAGCAGCAGCAGCAGGCGGCCGAGGGTGTCGCGCAGCTCGCCCCGCTTCACCACCATGTCGAGCATGCCGTGCTCGTGCAGGAACTCCGAGCGCTGGAACCCGTCCGGCAGCGTTTCGCGCACCGTCTGCTCGATCACCCGGGGACCGGCGAACCCGATCAGCGCGTTCGGCTCGGCGATCTGGATGTCGCCCAGCATGGCGAAGGACGCGGTGACGCCACCGGTGGTGGGGTTGGTCATCACCACCACGTAGGGCAGGCCGGCATCCTTCACCATCTGCACCGCGACCGTCGTGCGCGGCATCTGCATCAGGCTGATCATGCCCTCCTGCATGCGCGCGCCACCGGACGCGGTGAACACGATCAGCGGCGCCTGCTGCAGCACCGCCAGGCGCGCGGCCGCGACGAAGCCCTCGCCGAGGGCGGCACCCATGGTGCCGGCCATGAACTCGTACGCCATCACCGCGACGACGGCCTTGACCCCGCCGATTGTCCCATGCGCCACCACCAGCGCCTCGTCGAGCTGCGACTTCGCGCGCTGCTCCTTGATCCGGTCGACGTAGCGCTTCTGGTCGCGGAACCCGAGCGGGTCGGAGGCCGCCCGCGGCAGCTCGATCCGGGTGCACTCGCCGTTGTCGAAGGTCCAGGCCAGCCGGTCCGCGACCAGGGCGCGCATGTGGTGGCCGCAATGCGGGCACACGTTGAGCGACTTCTCCAGCTCGCGGGAGAAGATCATCTGGTTGCAGGCCTCGCACTGGGTCCACAGGTTGTCCGGCACGTCGCGCTTGCCGAGCAGGTTGCGCACCTTGGGCCGCACATAGGTGGTCAGCCAGCTCATGCCACGATCTCCACGCGCGCGCCGCGCACCCCGTCCGCCAGCATCCTGACCTGGTCCAGCACGAGCCGCACCGTGTCCGGCCCGGCACGGCCCTGCCCGTCGAGGCTGCGGGCCAGGGTCTCGATCAGCGACGACGCGACCACGGCGCCATCGGCGATCCGCACCACGGACGCCGCCTGGGCCGGGGTGCGTATGCCGAAGCCGATCGCCACCGGCAGGTCGGTCACAGCACGCAGGCGCGGCAGTGCCGCCGCCAGGTCGGCGTCGGAAGCGGAGCGTGTGCCGGTCACGCCGGTGATGCTGACATAGTAGATGAAGCCGGAGCTGCCGCGCAGCACCAGCTTCAGCCGGGCACCGGCGGTGGTCGGCGCCACCAGCCGGATGATGTCGAGGCCGTGCGCGTGGGCGTGCGCTTCCAGCAGGTCGGCCTCCTCCGAGGGCAGGTCGACCACGATCAGCCCGTCCACGCCGGCGGCCGCCGCGTCGGCGCAGAACCGGCCTGGCCCGTAGCTGTCGATCGGATTGAGGTAGCCCATCAGCACCACCGGCGTGTCGGCATCGGCGTCACGGAACCGCGCAACCATCTCCAGGGTCAGGCCAAGCGTGGCGCCCGCGGCCAGGCCGCGCTTCGAGGCCGCCTGGATGATCGGGCCGTCCGCCATCGGATCGGTGAAGGGAACGCCGATCTCGATCAGGTCGGCGCCCGCGGCCGGCATGCCGTGCAGGATCGCCTCGGCGGTGGCGAGGTCGGGGTCGCCGGCCTCGAGGAACGGGATCAGCGCGCCGCGGTTCTCGGCCCGCAGGGCGGCGAACCGGGCAGCGATCCGGCTCACAGGGATACTCCGAGATGCTCCGCGACGGTGAAGATGTCCTTGTCGCCGCGCCCGGACAGGTTCATCAGGATGATCTGGTCCGGGCGCATGGCGGGCGCGATCTTGGCCACGTGGGCCAGGGCATGGGCGCATTCCAGCGCCGGGATGATGCCCTCGGTGCGGGTGCAGAGCTGGAATGCAGCCAGCGCTTCGTCGTCGGTGATGCCGACATACTGCGCACGGCCGATGTCGTGCAGCCAGGCGTGCTCGGGGCCGATGCCGGGATAGTCCAGCCCCGCGCTGATCGAATGCGCCTCGGTGATCTGGCCGTGGTCGTCCTGCAGCAGGTAGGTGCGGTTGCCGTGCAGCACGCCAGGACGGCCGCGGCTGATGCTGGCAGCCGCCTTGCCGCTGTCGAGACCGTGTCCGGCCGCCTCCACGCCGACCAGCTGCACCTCCGGATCGTCAAGAAAGGGATGGAAGATGCCCATGGCGTTGGAGCCGCCGCCGACGGCTGCGACCACCACGTCCGGCAGGCGGCCCTCGGCTTCCTGCATCTGCGCCCGCGCCTCGTCGCCGATCACGCATTGGAAGTCGCGCACCATGGCCGGATAGGGATGCGGGCCGGCCACGGTGCCGACCAGGAAGTAGGTGTCGGCGACATGGGCGACCCAGTCGCGCATGGCGTCGTTCATCGCGTCCTTCAGCGTGCCGGCGCCGGTCGTGACCGGATGGACCTCGGCACCCAGCAGGCGCATCCGGAACACGTTCGATTTCTGCCGCTCGACGTCGACGGCGCCCATGTAGATCACGCACTGGAGGCCGAACAGGGCGCATACCGTGGCCGTCGCGACGCCATGGCTGCCGGCGCCGGTCTCCGCGACGATCCGGGTGCGGCCCATCCGCCTGGCTAGCAGGATCTGGCCCATGACGTTGTTCAGCTTGTGCGAGCCGGTATGGTTCAGCTCCTCGCGCTTGAGGTAGATCTGCGCGCCGCCGAGTTCCGCGCCGAGGCGTCTGGCGTGCCAGAGCGGGCTGGGCCGGCCGACATAGTCCTTGAGATAGAAGTCGAGCTCCTGCCGGAAGGCGGAATCGGCCTTGGCCGCCTCGTAGGCCTGGTCGAGCTCCAGGACCAGCGGCATCAGGGTCTCGGCGACGAAGCGGCCGCCGAAGATGCCGAAGCGGCCGCGCCCGTCGGGACCGGCGCGCAGGGTGTTCGGGCGCAGCACGTCGGCACGGTCGATCTCGGCGCGGGCGGCAAGGCGCACCGAAACCGGCAACGGGTCGGTATCCGGCGCGGACGCGGGCAGGATGGTCTGGGACTGCGGATTCACGGCTGGGAGCCCTCCGGGAGCTGGGGTTCTAGCGCACGGGACCAGGCAGGTCACGCGCCGGCAGCCGACGGCGGCAAGCGCCGGGATCATGGCTGCGTTCCTGCGCGTCTGCCGCCCGGTGGAGCGCCATCGGCTCGAGCATCACCGGAGAGGTGTCGCCACCATGACGAGCCGCTCGAACCATCCGGTGTCGCAGAGCTCCCCATCCTCCGTCACGGCGGCTCCCGCACGCGTCCCGAACAGCCGCGGGCCGACCGGTTCCGGCAGGACGACCGCTCCAGGCCGGACCCCGCAATCCCGATCGCGTGGCCTTCTGCATCCTTCGCCGTGCCACGCGCGTTTCCCGCTGCGCACGGCACACCGTCGGAGGAGGCAGGCAATGGCCAAGCATCGGCAACCCGGCCTTCGATCCGTCCAGGTGTTCGGTCTGGCGCTGGCGCTTGCCGGATGCGCCCACCAGAGCGGCCCGATCTTCGGTGAATGGCAGGGACGGCAACCGCTGGCAGGCGGCAACTCGTCCACCTTCATCACCTTGGTGCTGCACGGCAACCCGGGGGACGGCCAGGGCGGATACGACATCCAGGCGATCGACACGCAGCCGGTGTTCGGCGACCTGAACGAGCGCCAGCTGACCTGGAGCGATCGCTGGACCCTCACCCCGTCGGCCGGGCCAGGCACGGTCCCGCTCCTGGTGCTGCACAACCTGCCGAGCAGCCAGATCTCGCGCTATGTCCTCCTGCCCAACGGCATACTGCTTCCGGCCACGCCGCAGAGTCATCCCGACACCTCGCCCGAAAGCCGGATAGAGGCGTTGCAGCCGGTCCCGAGGAGCAGCTTCGGCTACGGGCGGGTCTAGGACCCTCCACGCCGATCGCCCTATGGAGAGGTGACGGCGCCCCGATCATCCGGATCCGGACGTCACTCCATCACCGGCGCCAGACTGCTGACCGCCTCGACGTCGTCGCCCAGCCATTGCGGGTTCTTGGCGGTGCCATCAAAGGTGGCGCTGGTCTTGAACAGCTCGTACTTGCCGTCCAAGGCATGCGGACGACTGCGCGCCAGCAGCTCCGCGACCCTGGCCCGGTCCATCGGCTGGAAGGTGCGGACCGCCTCGAACGCCTGGTCCAGGTCGCGCTGGGTCTCGACACCGGTGATGACCACGGCGGTCGGCAGGTTGAGGGAATAGTGAAGGTATTCGATCGGCGAGATCGCGGCGCCGCTTTTGAGCAGCACGCCGTCGGCGAACGTCTTCATGCCCAGCGCTGCGATGCCGTGCTCGATCAGGTAGGGCAGCACGAGGTGGGCGAAGCTGCGGAAATGCGCGTCCATCACGTTGAGCGGCATCTGCACCGCGTCGAACGGGAAGCCGCGCTCTGCGGCCACCGCCAGCATCTGCAGGTGGATGCGCGGGTCCTTGTGGCCGGTGAAGCCGACATGGCGCAGCTTGCCGGCTGCCTTCGCCTCGAGAACGGCCTCCATCGCGCCGCCCTCGGCAAAGATGCGGTCCGGATCGTCGTAGCGGATGATCTCGTGGTGCTGCACCAGGTCGATCCGGTCGGTGCGCATCCGCTTGAGCGAGGTGTCGATCTGGCGGGCAGCCTCCTTCTTGGTCCGCCCGTCGATCTTGGTCATCAGGAACACGCGGTCGCAGTAGCCGCCCTGGTCCAGCGCCACGCCGACGCGCAGCTCCGACCGGCCCTCGTTGTAGTCCCAGCAGTTGTCGATGAAGGTGATGCCGCGATCGACCGCCTGGTGCACCAGGCGCACCGCCTCGTCGTCGCTGACCGCGTTCTTGCCGAGGTGGAAGCCGCCAAGCCCGATGGCGGAGATCACCTCGTCGCTGCGACCGAGCCGGCGATACAGCATCTCGCCGCGTCGCTCCCCCGGATCGGTCAGTGCCGGAAGCGCTGCCGGGTCTGGGACACGCGACACCGGCAGGCGCGGGCTGGCCAGGGCGGAAGACGCGTCACCGGGCGCTGCCGCTCGAGGTCCGGTCAAAGGATCCATGTCACGCTCCCAGAACAAGGCTTGAAGCGTCCGTCCGCGGGAACGGTTGCGCGCGGCCGGCGCCGCGGACCAGCCCCGCCGCATCAAGCGGCAGGGACGCGTCGTTGACAGCCCCGGCCGCGCCTGTCCATCACGCGTTGTCCGCCGCAGGAGTGTCCATGTTCGTCTCCCGTCCGTCCGGCCGAGCACCCTCCGCTGTCTCGACGGACACCGAGGTTGCGGGTGTTGCCTGGTTCGACCTGCTGAACCCGACCGAGGAGGAGCGCCTGCTGGCGCAGCGCCTGACGGGCCTGCGCATGCCGACCCGGCCGGAGATCGAGGAGATCGAAAGCTCCTCGCGGGTCTACGCGGAAGGAGACAACTTCTACCTGTCCACGCCGCTGGTGCGCCGGATCGGCGAGGTGTCCTTCCTGGCCTCGGTCGGCTTCGTGCTGGCCCATGACCGTCTCGTCACCATCCGCTACACCGACTACACGGTGTTCGAGACAGTGGGCGAGCGCGTGGCAGGCAGCGCTGCGCCGCAGGCGGGCAGCGACATCATGGTGCTTCTGCTGGAAGCCATCATCGACCGGATTGCCGACCTGCTGGAGATGTGCGGCCACGACCTCGACGGCATCTCCAGGCGGGTGTTCCAGGCGCAGGACGGCAGTGGCAACAACATCGACCGCAAGCTGCGCGGCCTCCTGGTGGAGGTCGGCAGCAAGGCCGATCTGGTGTCCGGGGTGCGCGACAGCCTGCTCGGGCTGCAACGGGTGATCACCTATCTCGGCGAGCACCACCCGTGCGTGAACAGGGAATGGTTCTCGGCGCAGCTGGCCCTGCTGGTCCGCGACATCGCCTCGCTGAACGACTACGACGGCCAGCTGAACACCAAGGTGCAGTTCCTGCTCGACGCGACGCTCGGCTTCATCAACATCGAGCAGAACAACGGCATCAAGATCCTGACCGTGGTCAGCATCGTCGGCATCCCGCCGACCCTGATCGCCAGCATCTACGGGATGAACTTCAAGGACATCCCGGAGCTGAGCTGGAGCTTCGGCTACTGGTACGCGCTCGGCCTGATGGGCCTAACGATCGTGGTGCCGATGATCTGGTTCTGGCGCAAGGGCTGGCTCGGCAACCGCTGAGGCTGCCACCGGGAAGCCGTTCCCGGATCTGGACGGCATCCGCTGCGCCGCCCATTCGGCCCGGACCATCTGGCCGGTCCTGCCTGTTCTTGACAAGCCGGGGCCATCGCACCTATCTCGTCATCGTCCCTCGGCACCTCCTGCCTGTACGGGATCCCTCACTCGGAACGGTTTTCGATCGAACAGGTACGAGGTTCTCCCTCGTCAGCATCGACCGTCGGCGTCCCGCCGATCGTTCCTCCCCCTCCGCACGATCGATCCCTTTCGAGGCGTCCCATGCACCTCGCCGAACTCAAGGCAAAGACACCCTCCGACCTGCTGTCCTACGCTGAATCGCTGCAGATCGAGAACGCGTCGTCCCTGCGCAAGCAGGACATGATGTTCGCCATCCTCAAGAACCTGGCCGAGAACGACCAGGCGATCCACGGCGAGGGCACGCTGGAGATCCTGTCCGACGGGTTCGGCTACCTGCGCTCGCCGGAAGCCAACTTCCTGCCCGGGCCGGACGACATCTACGTGTCGCCGAGCCAGGTGCGTCGTTACGGCCTGCGCACCGGCGATACCGTCGAGGGCCAGATCCGGGCGCCGCGCGACGGCGAGCGCTACTTCGCCCTGCTCAAGCTCAACACCATCAACTTCGAGCCGCCCGAGGCGGTGAAGCACCGCATCAACTTCGACAACCTGACGCCGCTCTACCCCGACCGCCGCTTGAAGATGGAGAACGAGAGCGCGCCGGTCCCGGCCAAGGGGCAGAACCGCGACTTCACGCCGCGGGTGATCGACCTGGTGTCGCCGATCGGCATGGGTCAGCGCGCCCTGATCGTGGCGCCGCCGCGCACCGGCAAGACGGTGATGCTGCAGAGCATCGCCACCGCCATCTCGGCGAACCACCCCGAGGTGTTCCTGATCGTGCTGCTGATCGACGAGCGGCCGGAGGAGGTCACCGATATGGCGCGCACGGTGAAGGGCGAGGTGGTGTCCTCCACCTTCGACGAGCCGGCGACCCGCCACGTGCAGGTCACCGAGATGGTGTTGGAAAAGGCCAAACGGCTGGTCGAGCACAAGCGCGACGTGGTGATCCTGCTGGACTCCATCACCCGCCTGGCGCGCGCCTACAACACCGTCGTGCCGTCCTCCGGCAAGGTGCTCACCGGCGGCGTCGACGCCAACGCGCTGCAGCGGCCGAAGCGCTTCTTCGGTGCCGCGCGCAACATCGAGGAAGGCGGCTCGCTGACCATCATCGCCACCGCGCTGATCGACACCGGCTCGCGCATGGACGAGGTGATCTTCGAGGAGTTCAAGGGCACCGGTAACTCCGAGCTCATCCTCGACCGCAAGCTGTCCGACAAGCGCACCTTCCCTGCGATCGACGTGACCAAGAGCGGCACCCGCAAGGAGGAGCTGCTGGTCGACAAGGGCGCCCTGTCCAAGATGTGGGTGCTGCGCCGCATCCTGAGCCCGATGGGCACCATGGATGCGATGGACTTCCTGCTCGACAAGCTGAAGTACAGCAAGACCAACCAGGACTTCTTCGACGCGATGAACACCTGACGAGAGCCCGGCTGGCGGATCCGCGTCCGTCAGTCGGGGATCAGGATCGTGCTGCCGGTGGTGCGTCGCGACTCAAGCGCGCGATGCGCGTCGGCCACTTGCGACAGCGGGAAGCTGGCTCCGATCTCGATCCGCACCGCGCCCTGCGCCACCACGTCGAACAGCTCGGCGGAGGCCTGCTCCAGCTGTTCGCGCCGGCCGATGAAGCTCGTCAGCTTCGGCCGGGTGACGTAGAGGCTGCCGCGTGCGGCGAGCATGCCGAGCGACACGCCGGTGACCTCGCCGGACGCGTTGCCGTAGCTGACCATCAGCCCGCGCGGCACCAGGCAGTCCAGGCTCGGGACGAAGCTGTCGCGGCCGACGCTGTCATACACCACCGGCACCATGGCGCCGCCGGTCAGCCGCCTGACCGTCTGCGGCAGGTCGTCGAGGCCGATGATCGTGTGAGTGGCGCCATGACGAGCGGCCAGCTCAGCCTTCTGCGGCGTCGAGACCACGCCGATCACCGTCGCGCCCAGATGCGCCGCCCATTGGCACAGCAGCAGGCCGACCCCGCCGGCCGCGGCGTGCACCAGGATCGTCTCGCCCGCCGCCAGCGCATGCACCTGGCGCAGCAGCGCCTGCACGGTCAGGCCGCGCAGCATCATCGCCGCCGCGGTCCGAGTGTCGATCGACTCCGGCAGGCGCACCACCAGGTCGGCCGCAAGCGTGCGGTAGCGGGCATAGGCGCCGAGCTGGGTCGGATAGGCGACGCGGTCGCCCACCGCCAGGATGGTGACGTCGCTGCCTGCCGCCTCCACGACGCCCGCCGCCTCCATGCCGATCACGGCCGGCAGCGTCGGAAGCTTGTACAGGCCGGTGCGATAGTAGATGTCGATGAAGTTGAGGCCGATCGCCTCCTGGCGGATCAGGATCTCCCCCGCCGCCGGCGACGGCGTGGGCACGTCGTCCCAGCTCAGTGCCTCGGCGCCACCATAGGCATGCACGCGGACCGCCTTGCTCATGCGGCAAGACCGTCTGCCTGCCAGGGCAGGCATGCGGCCTCGAGCGAAAGCAGGAAGCGCTTGGTGTCGAGGCCGCCCTCGCCCGAGAAGCCGCCGAGATGCCTCGCCGCCACCACCCGATGACAGGGGATCAGGATCGGCAGCGGGTTGCATGCGTTGGCCTGCCCGATCGACCGGGCGGATCCGCCCACGGTGCGGGCAAGCTCGGCATAGGTGCGGGTTTCCCCATGCGGGATCGCGCGCAGCGCCTCCCAGACCCGGTGCCGGTACGGCGTCGACGGGACCGGCGCCAGCTTGACGGTGAAGCAGGCGAGCTCGCCGTCGAGATACGCCTGCAGCTGGTCGCGTGCCGAGCGGAGCAGGGCGGTCTGCGACTGCTCGCTGCTCCAGCCCCAATCCAGGGCGACTATGGCATCCTCTTCCTGTGTCAGGGTCAGCGGCCCCAACGGAGAGTGCAGTGACAGTTGTGGCAAGCAGGACCTCTCAGGACGGTGCCGACACCGTGGGACCATCGCAATCCACGTCCGGCGCCATGTCAAGCACGGCCTGCCTCACGTGACCGGCCGCAAGCCGGAGCAGGAAGGCGAGCAGGCGACCATCTTCGCCCGGGCGACCGGGGCCGGACGCGCCGCGATCGCGGTGATCCGGATCAGCGGCAGCCGAAGCGGACCGATCCTCGACCGGCTGTGCGGCCACCGGCCGGAACCCCGCCGCGCGACCGTGCGTGCCCTGTACGCCGAGCCTGCCGGCGAGCTGCTGGACCGGGCCCTCGTGCTCTGGTTCCCCGGACCCGCCAGCTACACCGGCGAGGACTGCGCCGAGCTGCACCTCCATGCCGGCCCGGCCGTGGTGGAGGCGGTCTCGGCGGCGCTGGTGGCGTCCGGCGCACGGCCGGCGGAACCGGGCGAGTTCACCAGGCGGGCCTTCCTCAACAACCGGCTCGACCTGCTGGAAGCGGAAGGCATCGCCGACCTGATCGAGGCGGAGACCGAAGCGCAGCGGCGACAGGCGCTGCGCCAGGCGGACGGCGCATTGAGCCAACTCTACGCCGACTGGGCGGCACGGCTGCGTCGGATGCTGGCGCACCAGGAAGCGTTGATCGACTTCCCCGACGAGGACCTGCCACCCGAGATCGAGCTGGCCCTGATGCGGGAGCTGGACGCGCTCGGGCACGAGATGGCGGCGCACCTGGCCGAGGGCGACCGGGGAACGCGTGTCCGGTCGGGACTGTTCATCGCCATCGTCGGGCCGCCGAACGTCGGCAAGTCCAGCCTGCTGAACCGTCTGGCCGGGCGCGAGGCGGCGATCGTCTCGGATCGTCCCGGCACGACGCGGGATGCGATCGAGGTACGCTTGGTGCTGGGCGACGTTCCGGTGACGCTGGTCGACACCGCCGGCCTGCGCGATGCCGAGGATACGCTGGAAGCCGAAGGGGTGCGTCGTGCGCGTCGCCAGGCGGAACAGGCTGACCTGGTCATGCGCGTCGCCGCCGGCGAGCTCGTGCCGGACGGGCTGCCGGTCGGCCTGCAGGTCTGGAACAAGGTGGACCTGGCTGCGGCGCCTCCAGGCTGGCTCGGCGTCAGCGCACGAACCGGCGACGGGATCGCCCTGCTCGAGGACCGGCTGGCCGAGGCAGCGCGCAGCCTGACCGCATCCACCGCCGGACCGCCGCCGACGCGCGCGCGGCATCGCGCCGGGATCACCGAGGCCGCGGGACATCTGCAGGCGGCACGTCACCTGGAACTGGCCGAGCTGCGTGGCGAGGCGCTGAGGCTTGCCATGCAGGCACTGGGACGCCTGACCGGCGCCATCGGCGTGGAAGATCTGCTAGACACCGTGTTCAACCAGTTCTGCATCGGCAAGTGACATGCGCGTCCGGCCGCACGCGAGGCAGGGGATGCGGATGGACGACCGGACGGACGTGATCGTGATCGGCGGCGGCCATGCCGGCTGCGAGGCCGCGGCCGTGGCCGCACGCACCGGCGCCAGGACGCTGCTGCTGACGCACCGGCTGGACACGATCGGCGCCATGTCGTGCAACCCGGCCATCGGCGGCATCGGCAAGGGGCACCTAGTCCGCGAGATCGACGCGCTCGACGGGCTGATGGGGATCGCGGCCGATCGCGCAGGCATCCACTTCAAGCTGCTGAACCGGTCGAAGGGACCGGCGGTGCACGGCCCGCGGGCACAGGCGGACCGCTCGCTGTATCGTGCCGCCATCACCGGGCTGCTGTCGGCCACGCCCGGGCTGCAGGTGATGGAGGCGGCGGTGGAGGATCTGCTGCTCGACCAGGACGGTTGCGCCTGCGGCGTCGCCTGCCAGGACGGGCGCGAGTTCCGAGCCGGCGCGGTCGTGCTGACGGCCGGCACCTTCCTGCGCGGCGTCATCCATGTCGGGCACGAAACGACGCCGGCCGGCCGGCTGGGGGAGGCGCCGGCGACGATGCTTGGCCGACGCCTGGAAACCTTTGGCCTGCCGCTCGGCCGCCTGAAGACCGGCACCCCGCCTCGGCTCGCCCGCGACAGCATCGACTGGGAGGCACTGCCGGGGGATGCGGGCGACGCCGTCCCCGTTCCCTTCAGCCGCCTGACGACGCGGATCGACAACACCCAGCTGTCGTGCCGGATCACCTCCACCACGCCGGCGACCCACGCCCTGATCCGCGACAACCTCCAATCCTCCGCGGTGTACCGCGGCGCCATCTCCGGACGCGGCCCGCGCTATTGCCCGTCGATCGAGGACAAGGTGGTCCGGTTCGCCGAGCGCGAGCGACACCAGGTGTTCCTGGAACCGGAAGCCCTGCCCTGCAATCCCGGCGGCGAGCTGGTGTATCCGAACGGCATCTCCACCAGCCTGCCCGCCGACATCCAGGCCCTGCTGGTGTCCACCATGCCCGGCCTGGAACGCGCCCGGATCGTCCGGCCCGGCTATGCCGTCGAGTACGACTACGTCGATCCGCGCGCCCTCTGGCCGACGCTGGAGCTGAAGCGGATCAACCGCCTGTTCCTCGCCGGCCAGATCAACGGCACCACCGGCTACGAGGAGGCGGCAGCCCAGGGCCTGCTCGCCGGGATCAACGCGGCCCGACGCGCCGGCGGCAGCGACCCGGTCGTGGTGGACCGTGGGACCGGCTACCTGGGGGTGATGATCGACGACCTGACCACCCAGGGCGTCTCCGAGCCCTACCGGATGTTCACCTCGCGCGCCGAGTACCGGCTGACGCTCCGGGCAGACAACGCCGACCTCCGCCTGACCGGAACCGGCATACGCTGGGGCTGCGTCGGCCCCGCGCGGGCAGCCCTGTTCATCGCCGACCAGGCGGCGATCGACGCGGCGATGCAGCGCGCAGAGGACGACGGCTTCTTGCCGGCACGGCTTCTCCGCCACGGCCTGCCCGCCACCTCGGACGGCCGCAGGCGGTCGGTGCTCGACCTGCTGGCGACCGGCGTTGAGCCTGCTGCCCTGGCTTCGGTCGCTCCCTGGCTGTCGGAGCTGCCGGACCGGGTCAGGATGCATCTGCACACGGAGGCACGCTACCGCGGCTACCTCGGCAGGCAGGCCCGCGAGATCCGCCAGCTCGGAACCGAAACGACGCTGAGCCTGCCGCTGCACCTGGACTACGACACGATCGGTGGCCTGAGCAGCGAGATGCGGGAGCGACTGACCCTGGCACGGCCCGCCAACTTCAGCGCCGCCCAGCGCGTCCCCGGGGTCACGCCGGCCGCTCTCATGGCCCTGCTGGCGCATGTCCGGGCGGCATGACGCCCGGCATCCCATGTCCACCAGCCGTTCCAGATGTTTCACGTGAAACATCGCAGCGGCTGACGGTGTTCGCCGAGCTGCTGCAACGCTGGAACCAGCGGATCAACCTGGTCTCGCCGCACGACCTGCCGCAGCTCTGGAGCCGTCACGTCGGCGACAGCCTGCAGCTCCTGGAGGAGCTTCCACCCGGCACCCCCTTCGTCGACCTGGGCTCCGGCGGCGGTTTCCCGGGGCTGGTGCTGGCGATCGCCAACGACAGCCCGGTGACCCTCATCGAGGCGGACCAGCGCAAGGCGAGCTTCCTGCGCGAAGCGGCACGGGCAACCGGGACCACGGCCACCGTGATCGCCAAGCGGATCGAGCAGGCGGACCTGCCGCCGACGCGCTACCTCACCGCCCGCGCCCTGGCTCCGCTGCCGCGCCTGCTGGACTGGTCGGCACGGCTCCTGACCAGCGACGGCACCTGCCTGTTCCTCAAGGGACGTGGCGTCGAGGACGAATTGACCGCAGCCGCCGCGGAATGGCACATGGCGGTCTCCCGACGCCCGAGCCGGACCGACCCGGACGGCGTCATCCTCAGGCTGAGTGAAATCAGGCGTGTCAGACAGCCCGACCGGACGCACGGCCGGTAGGCCCGGCGACTCCGCCACCCAGACCCCGCACATCCTGGCCATCGCCAACCAGAAGGGCGGCGTCGGCAAGACCACCACCGCCATCAACCTGGCCACCGCACTCGCGGTGCAGGGCTACAGCGTGCTGCTGATCGACCTCGATCCGCAAGGCAACGCCTCGACCGGCCTCGGCATCGACCACGGCCGACGCGCCGGCAGCTACGCCCTGATCGCCGAAGCGCAGCCACTGGACGAGCTGTCGGTGCTGACCGAGATCCCGGGCCTGTCGGTCGTTCCGGCCGACAACGAGCTTGCCGGCGCCGAGATCGAGCTGGTCGAGATGCAGCGGCGCGAGTACCGCCTGCGCGACGCCCTGTCCGGGGAGGCCACGCGGGGCCACGACTTCGTCCTGATCGACTGCCCGCCGAGCCTGGGCCTGCTGACCCTCAACGCTCTGGTCGCCGCCCGTTCGGTGCTGGTGCCGCTGCAGTGCGAGTTCTTCGCCCTGGAAGGCGTCAGCCAGCTGATCCGCACCGTGGAACGGATCCGCCGCGCCTTCAACCCCACGCTCCGTCTGCAGGGCCTGGTGCTGACCATGTTCGACCGCAGGAACAACCTGTCCGAGCTGGTCGCCGCCGACGCGCGCGGCTTCTTCGGCGACCAGGTGTTCGAGACCATGATCCCGCGCAACATCCGCATCTCCGAAGCCCAGAGCCACGGCAAGCCGGCCCACCTCTACGACCCCCGCTCGAGCGGTGCGCTCGCCTATGTCAGGCTGGCGGACGAGCTGCTCGGCCGCGCCGACCGGGAGCCGGTCCGATGAGCAACCCGCCGAGGCTCGGCCGCGGGCTGGCCGCCCTGCTCGGCGACCGCGCCCAGGACGGGCCGGACCGCCAGGGCGAAGGCATCCACGCCCTGCCGATCGAGCTGCTGGAGGCAGGACCGTTCCAGCCGCGCCAGGTCATGGAGCCGGACTCGCTGCAGGAGCTGACGGAGTCGATCCGCGCCCGCGGCATCCTGCAGCCGATCCTGGCCCGGCCGCACCCCGACCGGCCCGGTCGCTACCAGATCATCGGCGGCGAGCGGCGCTGGCGCGCGGCGCAGAAGGCGGGCCTGCACGCGGTGCCGGTGCATGTACGCCAACTGGCCGACGCCGAGGCGATGGCGGCCGCCCTGGTCGAGAACCTGCAGCGCCAGGACCTCAACGCCATCGAGGAGGCCGAGGGCCTGCATCGCCTGATGCGTGACTATGCGATGACGCAGGAGGAGCTCGCTGGCGCCGTCGGCAAGTCCCGCAGCCACGTCGCCAACACCATCCGCCTGCTCCAGCTCCCCGCCGGCGTACGCCGCGAAGTGATCAACGGCGCGTTGTCCGCAGGCCATGCCCGCGCCCTGATCGGCCATCCCGATCCGGCCAAGGCCGCCCTGGCCGTGATCGCCAAGCGCCTGTCCGTGCGCCAGACCGAGGCGTTGGCACAGAGCCACATCAACGCCGCCCGGGTGGCACCGCCCGCGGCCCGTGCCGCGATCAACTCGCGCGAGGGCAGGGATCCGCAGCTTGCGGCCCTCGAACGCGACCTGCGGCAGACGCTCGGGCTCAGGGTGGAGGTGCAGTTCGACGGCCGCAGCGGCCAGTTGCGGATCCACTACGACACCCTGGACCAGCTCGACGGCGTGCTGCTGCTGCTGAACCGGGCCGCCTCCTGATCGGCATCCCTGAATTTCCGGCTCCACCCTTTCCATGCCCTGCCGGCGCTGCTATAGCGCCGTCACTCCGCAAGGGGCGCATAGCTCAGTTGGTAGAGCAGCTGACTCTTAATCAGCGGGTCGTAGGTTCGAACCCTACTGCGCCCACCACGGTCTTTCGCGGGCATGACGTTCCCTTCTTCCGCCGGCGACGAGACGGTGCCTTTCGCAGCCTGTCGGTGTGCAGCCGCCGCAGCGACTGGTCGAGCTGCGTCTGCGCGATGTCATTGTCGCGATAGCCTCCCTACGACAGCGTCATGCGCCGCTCGCTCGCGCCGTCGTTGTAGTCCCACGCGTTGTCCATGAAGTTCATGCCGCGGTCGAGCGCTGCGTGGCACGGCCGTATCGAGGTCGCCTGCTCGACCCCGGGCTTGGCGACGTACGAGCCGCCAAGGCCGATCGCCGACACGGTCTCGGCGGTTCGCCCCAGCCTGCGGTAGAGCATGTCGCCGCGCCGCTCGCCCGGATCGGTGAGCTACGGCAACGGCGGCAGCGACCCCTGCGGCCCGGTGACCGGCAGGGCATCCGGCCGAAACGTCTCGGCACCCAGCGCCGCCTCCCCGGCATGGCGGGGAGCCCGCCCGCGGCGGCTGACCGGAACAGGCTGCGACGATCTATAACAGGCACCCCCGTAGTGCGGCGGCACGACGCACCACACTCGCCGCGGCGAACGCGCCGCCGACCCGGGCCCCGAACCACGCAAAGCCGCCGCCTCGACCAGGACCGTTCAGCCGAACGACGGCTGCACCACCGCCATGATCACGATCACCACCATCAGCACCGTCGGCAGCTCGTTCGCCATCCGGTAGAAGCGCTGCGGACGCCGGTTGCGGTCGGCCAGGAAGTCCTTGCGCCACGACGCACAGGCACCGTGGAACCCCAGCATCAGCACCACCCCTGCGAGCTTGGCGTGCCACCAGCCGGCCGACCAGTCGACAGCACCCGGCGTCATGATCAGCAGGCTGCCGAACAGCAGCGCCACGAGCATCGCCGGCGTGGTGATCTGCTTCAGCAGCCGCCGCTCCATCACCTTGAAGCCCTCGCTCTGCGCCGATCCCGGCTCCGCCTGGCAGTGGTAGACGTAGAGCCGCGGCAGGTAGAACAGCCCGGCCATCCAGGCGATCACCGCCATCAGGTGGAACGCCTTCTCCCATTGCAGCCAGGGCCCGAGGGCATAGATCACCACGGCCGCCGCACCGCCTCGACCAGAGCCCCGACATGCTCCGGCGGCGTCTGCGGCAGCACCCCGTGCCCCAGGTTGAACACGTGCGGCCGCCCGCGCAGCGTGGTGCGTATGGTCTCGACCGCCTCGGGTAGTGCATCGCCGCCGGCCAGCAGGCAGAGCGGATCCAGGTTGCCCTGCAGCGCGACCTCCGGCGGCACCAGCCCTGCTGCCAGCGCCAGGTCCGCCGCGGTGTCGAGCGCCAGCGCGTCGATCCCGGTCCGCGCCGCATACCGCCCGACCAGCAGCCCGCCGAGGCGTGGAAACCCCACGATCGGCACCCCGGGATGACGACGCCTGACCTCCGACACGATCCGGTGGCCGGGTGCGATCACCTGTCGCTCGAACTGCGCCGGCGGCAGCAGCCCGGCCCAGCTGTCGAACAGCATCACCGCTTCCGCACCGGCCTCGATCTGCGCGCACAGCATGGTCGCCGTGGACTCGGTCAGCAGGTCGATCAGCCGGTCGAACAGCGCCGGCTCCGCGTACGCCATGCGTCGCGTCTCCGCGAACTCCTTCGAGCCGCCGCCCTCGACCATGTAGCAGGCCACCGTGAACGGTGCCCCGGCGAAGCCGATCAGCGCCGTCGCACCGGGCCGTCCGGCCCCCAGCGCCGCCTCGCCGTCCAGGGCCCGCCGCAGCCGTCGCAGCGTTTCCATCACCGGCGCCGTCGCCTCCGCCACCCGCTCCGGCCGGAGCCGGTCCAGGCCGGCCCTGCACCGCACCGGCTCCAGCACCGGCCCGACCCCGTCCACGAAGGCGAGCGACTGCCCCATCGCCCAGGGCAGGATCAGGATGTCGCTGAACAGGATCGCCCCGTCCATGCCGTAGCGCCGGATCGGCTGCAGGGTGATCTCGGTGGCGATGTCTGGCGTCATGCAGCGGGTGATGAAGTCCGCCTGCGCCCGCAGCGCCCGGAACTCCGGCAGGTAGCGGCCGGCCTGGCGCATCAGCCAGACCGGCGGCGGCCAGACCGCTTCCCCCCGCAGCACGCGCAGCAGCCGCTTGTCGTCCATCGTCGGATCGTCCGGGTTCGGCGCTCCGGCACACCCGGTCTCGCTCGTCATGGCTGTGATCTAAACATGAAAGAAGAAGAAAAGATCGGATGGAGTCCTAGGGGAGCCTGTGGATGTCGGGGTACCCGGCTTGCAGAAAACGTACCCCGCTTTGCCCACAGCGTGTACAACTTCCAAGCCCTTGAGGCAGCCCCGGTTTTCCAGCTTGTCCAGGAGATGTCCGATCGAGCCTGTGTACAACTCCACCCCCATCGAGACTGTACCCGTCATCCACATGACTCGGTACCTGGTGCGCCCGCGTCCTGGTTCATCCCCGTGTACCCCGCGACTCTCCTAGCCATGAACAGCCTGCCGGACGCCCCGTCGCCCTCGCTGTCGCTTGCCGCGACTCCGCGGCTGATCCTCGCCAGCGGATCGCAGGCCCGCCTGGCGGTGCTCCGAGCCGCAGGCCTGCCCGTCCTGGTGCAGCCGGCCAGCCTGGACGAGGGCGCCGTTAAGCGTATCGCCCAGGACGCGGGATGGAGCCCCGACGACGCCGCCCTCAGGCTCGCCGAGCTCAAGGCCGCGGCGGTCCCCGATCCCGACGCGCTGGTGATCGGCGCCGACCAGATCCTGACCTGCGACGGGCAGTGGTTCGACAAGCCGGCCGACCTCGACCAGGCCGCGACCCACCTGCGCCGCCTGCGCGGCCGCGAGCACCGCCTGCACACCGCCATCGTCGTGCTGCGGCAGGGCAGGGTGGCATGGCAACACGTATCCATCCCGCACCTGCGCATGCGGGCGCTGTCCGACCGCTTCATCGACGCCTATGTCGCGGCCGAGGGCACTGCCCTTCTGTCCTGCGTCGGCGCCTACCGGCTGGAAGGGCTCGGCATCCAGTTGTTCGACGCCGTGGAGGGCGAGCATGCCGCCATCCTGGGCCTGCCGATCCTGCCGCTGCTCGCCTTCCTGCGTCTGCAGGACCTGCTGCAGAGCTGAGTTTCCTGTCCCCCGACCGGCCGCGCGGCT
Organism: uncultured Acetobacteraceae bacterium; assembly: GCA_964249915.1. GTDB lineage: Bacteria > Pseudomonadota > Alphaproteobacteria > Acetobacterales > Acetobacteraceae > Lichenicola. The sequence goes on from CAXUEL010000012.1 coordinate 23,890, forward strand.
CGGCTGCGCCAGGGTTGTCAGCCCCCGAAACCATCGCTATAGGCGGGCCACCCAAGGGACTCCTGCTCCATGCAGGCGCTCGACCGGCCTGGACCGGGGCTGTAGCTCAGTTGGGAGAGCGCTTGAATGGCATTCAAGAGGTCAGGGGTTCGATTCCCCTCAGCTCCACCACCCCCATCAACCCATCGACCGGCGCGTTGTCCAGACATGGAAGGCGGACGATGGCAAAGAAGCGCAAGGCTGCACCCGGCGAGATCCTGACCGTCGCCGGCCCCTGGCGCGACGTCCTGCTGGTCTGCCGCAAGTGCAGCCGGAAGCTCGACGGCGGCTTCGGCCCCGACGGCACCGACTCCCTGCCGCACGCCGTCAGGCACGCCCTCCGCGGCTCCGGTCGCAGGCGGGACGTGCGGATCCTGGAGGTCGGCTGCCTGGGGGTATGCCCGAAGAACGCGGTCACGGTGCTGCGCGGCGCCGATCCGGGCCGCATGCTCGTGGTCCCCGAAGGACTGGATCCGTCCTTCCTCCTGTCCCGTCTCGACGGCGCGTCACCTTCCGCACCCGATCCCGCCACGCCCTTGACAGGACCAGCCGCAGTCGGTTCCTGACAGCTCCATCGCAGGGCCCACGCCAGCAGTGTTCCACCACCTCGACCACCTCCTCGCCCAGTACGGCTACGGCGTGGTCGGCCTGGTCGTGATGCTCGAAAGCATGGGCGCGCCGCTGCCCGGCGAAAGCCTGCTGATCGGCACCGCCCTGTACTGCGCCGCCACGCACCGGCTCGAGATCGGCTGGGTCATCGCCGTCGCCATCGCCGGCGCGATCATGGGCGACAACCTCGGCTACCTGATCGGCCGGTCCCTTGGCTTCCCGCTGCTGGCACGCTGGGGAGGCCGGATCGGCCTGACCGACGACCGGCTGACGCTCGGCCGCTACCTGTTCCGCCTGCATGGCGGCAAGGTGGTGTTCTTCGGCCGCTTCATCGCCTTCCTGCGCACCTTCGCCGCCCTGCTGGCCGGCGCCAACCGCATGCCCTGGCCTTCCTTCCTGCTCTACAACGCCCTGGGCGGGATCGGCTGGGCCGGCGGCTACTCGCTCGCCGCCTACCTGCTGGGCCGCCAGATGGAACGGATCTCCGGTCCGCTCGGCCTGGCGCTCGGGGTTGCCGCCGTGATCGCGGTGGGCAGCGCGTTCCTGTTTCTCAAGCACAACGAGAAGCGCCTGACCGACGATGCGATGAGGGCCGCGCGCAGCGAAGCCGTTCCCGGCTGAACCTCAAACGTTCGCCTGCGCCTCCGGCGGCGGCGCTTCGTCCGGCCGGTAGCACAGCGCCGCGCACTCCTCGGCCAGCACCCCGCCCACTGCGCTCATGTCGTTGCGGAACGCGTCGTCGATGATGTCCAGCACGTCGAGATGCCGGTCCTCGAAATACATCCGGTGCACGTCCTGCCGGCGCGCGCCGTAGACGATCCGGCCGATGCTGGTCCAGATGCACGCCATGCTGCACATCCCGCACGGCTGCAGCGTCGAGTACAGCGTGGCGCCACGCAGGTCGTCGCGCCCGAGCCCCTCGCAGGCACGCCGGATCGCCACGATCTCCGCATGCGCGCTCGGGTCGTGGCGCAGTCCGACCTCGTTGTGGCCTTCGCCCACCACCACCCCGTCCAGCACGATCACGCAGCCGATCGGCGACGCCCCATCGGTTCGCCGCCCAGCCTCCGCCAGCCCCAGGGCGCGCCGCATGAACACCTCGTCGCCGGGAACCACATCCGTCATGGCTGGACAACGGCGCACGTGAGCCCTGCGTTCCGTGCCGGCGCAAACCATCCACCGCTGCAGGATCGGCTCCGCATCCCCCTGCCGGAAACAAGCCGGATGGCAGCAGGAAACGGCCGGGCCGCAACCTCCGCCTGCGCCGCCTCCCGGGTTCCCGCAGGCAGACCATGCCAATTGCGCCTGGCCGGGCCCGGCTCAACTGGCTGGCACGCCGGACTCCGCCGCCTCCGGGGCTGGACGCCCGACCTGTTCCGCGAAACAGTCCGGCTGTCATAACGCGTCGGGTCCCGCATGCCTCCTGCCCATCCAGCATCCACTCGTCCGATCCGGCGGCCCGCCCTGCTCCTCGGCGCCATCCTTCTCGCCGCCTCGGCCGCTCCCGCCGGCACCGCCCGGGCCGAGGACGCGCACGCCACCTCCGCCGCCCCTCCCGCCCACGACGCTCCCGCCGACAAGCCTGCCAAGTCCGACAACCCGCTGATCGACCTGCTGCCCGTCGACAGCGTCACCCACCACACCTACACCGCCCCCGGCGTGTCGCTCGGCTACACCGCCACCGCCGGCACCCTGACGCTGCGCGACGACAAGGGCGCACCGTCCGCCCGGGTGTTCTTCGTGTCCTACGCCGCCGATGGGCAGCCTGCGCAGCACCGTCCGGTCAGCTTCTTCTTCAACGGCGGCCCCGGCGCCGGCAGCGCGTTCCTGCACCTCGGCGCCGCCGGCCCGGTGGTGCTGAACTTCCCCGCCTCCAACCCGACCGACGGCGCCAACGCCCAGCTCGGCCCCAACCCCGACAGCTGGCTGCGCTTCACCGACATGGTGTTCATCGACGCGATCGGCACCGGCTACAGCCAGCCCGAGCACCCGGACAAGGCCGACAAGCTGTTCTACGGCGTCAAGCAGGATGGATCCGCTTTTGCCGACGCGATCCGCATCTGGCTCGGGCGCAACCACCGCGAACGCTCGCCCAAGTACCTGGTCGGCGAAAGCTACGGCGGCATCCGCTCGATCAAGACCGCCTATGCGCTGCAGACCGAGCAGAACACCGAGCTCGCCGGCATCGTCATGGTGTCGCCGGCGATCGAGATGAGCCTGATCACCGACAACACCAACCCCCTGTCCAACGCCATGCTGCTGCCGAGCCTCGCTGCAGCCACCCTGGAGCGGACCGGAAAGCTCACCCCGCAGGCGGTCGACGATGCCTACCGCTACGCCTTCGGTCCCTACCTTTCGACCCTGGCCGGCCCCCCGCTCGACCACGACGCCGCCCGCACCTTCTACGCCAAGGTGGCCGACATGAGCGGCATCCCCGAAGCGGTGGTGGCCAAGGAGCGCGCCCAGCTCGACCCGTCCGCGCACGACGTGCGCAGCCGTGACGGCCGCCTGTACAGCCTGTACGACGACACCGTCTCCATCGCCGACCCCTACCCGGAAGGCATCGACAATGCCGACAGCCCGGAGCCGGTGCTGTCCGGCTACGGCCTGGCCTACGGCAACGCCTTCACCGGCTATGTCGGCGACACGCTCGGCTACCACACCGAGCTGAAATACGACCTGCTGAACCTCAAGGTGAACGGCGCCTGGGACTACAAGCAGGACGGCGACCTGATCTCGCGCGGCATGCCCGACCTGCGCAAGCTGCTGGCGCTCAACCCGTCGCTCCGCGTGTTCATCGCCAACGGCTACTTCGACATGACCTGCCCGTTCGGCTCCTCGCGCTGGCTGATCGAGCACATGCCGGTCGGTCGCGACCGCGTCCGGCTCAAGGTCTACCCCGGCGGCCACATGCTCTACACCAGGCCGGACAGCCGCGCCGCCCTGTCGCACGACATCGCCGCCCTCTACGCCGGCACGCCCTGAGCGGGGTCGGCCGCCTGCGGGCGGCACGTCCGCTGCTGGCCGCCCCGTTACTGGTCTTCCTGTCCGGCTGCGCCACCCCGCCTGCCGCCTGCCTCGACCGGCCGCTCCGGTCCGGCGACGCGGTCTGGGTGGTCGACCACGGCTGGCACACCGACCTCGCGATCCCAGCCGGCAGCCTGCGCGGCCCGATGGCCGGGTTCCGCGCCGTGTTCCCGGGCATGACGGTGCTGCTGGTCGGCTTCGGCCGGCGCACCTTCATGACCGCACCGGTGACCGGCCTCGGCGACCTGCTGATCGGCCCGTTCCCGGGGGACGGCGTGCTTCTGCTCGCCGGCCTGACCGCACCTCCCGACCGCGCCTATGCCGACGGCACCGAGGTCCTGCTGAAGCTGTCCCCCAGCGCCGCCGAACGCCTGTCTGCCTTTCTTTGGCGCAGCTTCGCGCCCGACCGCCGTGGCCAGCCGCGCCGGCTCGGCCCGGGCTTCTTCCCCGGCAGCGCGTTCTACGCCGCCCGCCCGGGCTATTCAGGCCTCTACACCTGCAACACCTGGACCGAGGACGCCCTGCACCAGGCGGTCGGGGCACCGGACCCGGGCGGCGTCATGTTTGCCGGGCAGGTCATGACACGGATCGCGCGGAGCGCCGGCGCGGCCTGCGCGATCGCCGGCCACCCGTGATCCGGGCTCAGCTCCCGGGCGGCTGGCTGTAGGTCTGCACCGGCGCGGTCTGCCCGTTCGGCAGCACCACATAGGTCCGGCTCGGGCTGGACCCGCCGCCACCCAGGCTCGAGCTGCACCCGCCCAGAACGGCGGAAGCCAGAAGGATCGTGGCGCAGGCGAAAGCACGGATCGTCATGGCCTCGACTCCACCATGCGCGGCCCTCCACTTCAAGACGCTTCTTCAAGCGGCGGCCAGGGCACGAAGCCCGTCCCGGTGTCCCGTCCGGACACGGGCGGCACGCGGGGGCACGTTGCACCCCGTCCTCACGATCCCCTGGTTCCCTGGCCAGCGGAACAGCCATCGACACCCGTTCGAGCAGGCCTGGCGGCTGGTCAGGCCCCATCCGGGCGGCACGTCCCTGCCGTCGCCGGCCACGTTCCGCCAGGTGGTGGAGACGAGCGACCACAGGCCGGCAATCGCCCGGTCGGGCACCGACGGCGTCCCGACCGGAGGCCGCCACCACGTCGTCAGGCAGTCGCTCGCCCGCGCCGCGCCATGACGATGCGCACCGCCTCCTCGGTCGAGCCGCCGATCAGCGCCTGCGCCGCCGCCGTCACCGCCGGACCTGCCGAGGCCGGCGTCCCGCTGTCGAACGGCGGTGCCGGATCGTATTCCAGCAGCAGCTGCGTGGTCCGGGCCACGCCCTCGCCACGCAGCTCGGCCAGCAGCGTCAGGCCGAAATCGATGCCGGCCGTCACCCCGCCGCCGGTGAAGCGGTTGCGGTCCCCGACCACCCGCTCGTGCACCGCCCGGGCATCCGTCGCCTCGAGCGCGGGATACGCGGCCCAGTGCGTCGCCGCCCGGTAGCCGTCCAGCAGTCCGGCCATGCCGAGCAGCAGCGAACCGAAACAAACCGAGGTGACGTAGCGCGCCGTGGCCCCGGCCTTGGCCAGGAAGCCAAGGATCTCCTCGTCCTTCATCGCCTCGACGGTGCCGAAGCCGCCCGGCACGAACAGCACGTCCAGGTCGCGCGGGGCATCCGCGAAGGTGGTGGTCGGGTTGAGCGACACGCCGGTATCGGTGGGCACCGGATCGAGCGTCTTCCAGAACAGCAGCGTCTGCCCGTGCATGCCGAGCGCCGCCTGCGGCCCCGCGAGGTCGAGCAGGGTGAAGCCCGGATACAGCAGCATGCCGAACACCAACGGCTTCTGCTCGCCGGGCGCGGGGGACTGGGCAGTCATGATCGGCATCTCCGGATGGCCAGGAGACGCTTCTACGAACCTCGCCCGGCATGGAGTGAGCGGCCGGATCGACAAACACCGATCATTTCCCGCCAAGATGGCGGTCGTGACCTGCCCGGTCAGGCGGGACCCCGATCCAACCCCGCCACGGCTGTCCCGTTGCCGAAGCGCCTGCGGTAGGTCGACGGGCTGACACCGGTGATCCGGGAGAACCGGCTCCGGAACGCGATCGGCGATTCGAACCCGCTCCGGACCGCGACCTGCTCGATCCCCAGTCCGGTCGACTCCAGCAGCGCCTGCGCCCGCCGCACCCGTGCCGTCAGGAGCCATTGCAGCGGCGTGGTTCCGACCTGCTCGCGGAACCGGCGGCTGAAGGTCCTCCCGCTCAGCCCCGCCTGCTGCGCCATGGCATCCAGCGTGATCGGCCGCGCCAGGTTGTCGGCCAGCCAGGCCAGGAACACGTCCAGGCTCGTCGGCGACAGGGGCGGAAGGTGGGCGATGAACTGGCTCTGCCCGCCGTCGCGTTCGAGCGGAACCACCGCCAGCCGGGCGGCCCGCGCCGCTGCCACCGCACCCAGGTCGCGCCGGACCAGGTGCAGGCACAGGTCCAGCCCGGCTGCCGCGCCGGCCGAGGTCAGGATGGCGCCGTTGTCGACGAACAGCACGTTCGGATCGACCTCGACCAGCGGATGGCGCCGCGCCAGCTCGGCCGCCGCCATCCAGTGCGTGGTCGCGCGCTGCCCGTCCAGCAGCCCGGCCGCGGCCAGCACGAACGCGCCGGAACAGATCGACGCGATGCGCGCCCCGCGGACGGCAGCCTGCCGCAGCGCGCCCAGCACCGCCTCCGACACCGGCCTGCCCGGATCCTCGATGCCCGCAACCACCACCGTGTCCGCGGACGCCACGTCCGCCAGCGTCCCGGTCAGCCCGATCGCGTAGTACGACCGCCCCGTCTCGATCACGCGGCTCTCGCCGCACACCCGGACCTCGTAGGCGCACGCCCCGCCCGGACCGGTCGCCCGGCCGAACACTTCGCACGGGATGGCGAGGTCGAAGGCCACGACCTGCGGCAGCACGAGAACGGCAACGACATGCATCGGACGGCTTCACCCCGGCTCCTCCCTCAACCTTGGGACGGGATGGCGGGAAGCAAGACGATCGCAGTGATCCCGCCATCGTCGCGGCAGCCCGGTGCGGCCGGAAGGCCGTCTCAATCATAGGACCGCGATACCAGCTTGTTGTCGTTGCACCATGCGGGCGATCCCCGCCTAATGAATCGGCTTATCGCGGCGCCCTCAGCATCCGGCCGGCGTCGCCTGCCACGGAGAAGCGCATGTCGTCCATCCTGCGAGCCGCCCTGTTGCCGGGCCTGGTGGCGACGCTCCTTTGCGCCGCCGCACCGGTCGCACGCGCCACGGACCGGCTGGTCACCGCAACGATCGACGATCGCCAGACCGTTCCCCTTCCCGGGAACCTGCGTCCGGAGGCCACCGCCGCCAACGATCGCGGCGCCGTCGCCGATGACCGGCCCCTCGACCACATGCAGCTGCTGCTGAGCCGTCCCGCCGCGACCGCCGCCGCCCTCGACGGCTTCATCGCCGGCCTGAACGATCCCCGCTCGCCCGACTACCACGCCTGGCTGACCGCCGCGCAGTTCGGCACCCGCTTCGGCCCGTCCGCCTCCGACGTGCAGGATGTGGTCGGCTGGCTGCAGGACCACGGCTTCACCGTCAACGAGGTGCAGCCCAACCGGATGGTGATCGACTTCTCCGGCACCGCCGCCGCCGTGCGCGCCGCCTTCGGCACCGCCATCCACCGGTTCGCGGTGAACGGCGTCACCCACATCGCCAACGCGAGCGACCCGACCGTGCCGGCGGCCCTCGCCGGCATCGTCCGCGGCATCGTGTCGCTCAACGACTTCCGGCCGCATCCGCAGTACAGGCCTCGCCCGGCCTACACCTTCACCAGCGACGGCTCGGCCACCCACGCCGTGGTCCCGGCCGACCTCGCTACCGTCTACGACCTCAACCCGCTGTTCAGCGCCGGCACCTCCGGTCAGGGCCAGACCATCGTCGTGATCGAGGACACCGACGTCTACAAGGCCGCCGACTGGACCACCTTCCGCTCCACCCTCGGCCTGTCCGGCTACACCGCCGGCTCCTTCACGCAGGTGCATCCGACCAGCAGCGCCAGGAGCTGTGCCGACCCCGGCGTGGTGGCCGGCAACGAGAGCGAGGCCACGCTGGACGCCGAATGGGCCAGCGCCGCCGCCCCCAGCGCCGCCATCGAGCTCGCCTCCTGCAAGGACACCAGCACCACCTTCGGCGGCCTGATCGCGCTGCAGAACCTGCTCAACGGCAGCCCGCCCGCCATCGTCAGCATCAGCTACGGCGAGTGCGAGGCGCTGAACGGCGCCACCGCAAACGCCGCCTACAGCGCCGCCTACCAGCAGGCGGTGGCGATGGGCGTGTCGGTGTTCGTGTCCGCCGGCGACGAGGGCGCGGCCAGCTGCGACGCCGACGAAACCTCCGCCACCCACGGCATCGCCGTCAGCGGCTTCGCCTCCACCCCCTACAACGTCGCGGTCGGCGGCACCGACTTCGGCGACACCTACGCCGGCACCACCGCCACCTACTGGAACGCCGCCAACACCGCCGCCTACGGTTCCGCCCGCAGCTACGTCCCCGAGATTCCCTGGAACGATTCCTGCGCCAGCGCCCTGCTGACCACCGCCGCCGGCTACAGCACTCCCTACGGCTCCGCCGGCTTCTGCAACAGTGCCCTGGGCCGCGAGTACTACCTGACCACCGCCAGCGGCTCCGGCGGCCCGAGCGGCTGCGCCACCGGCACCCCGTCCCGCTCCGGCGTGGTCGGCGGCACCTGCAAGGGCACGCCCAAGCCGTCGTGGCAGGCCCTGGTCGGCAACCCGAAGGACGGGGTGCGCGACCTTCCCGACGTGTCGCTGTTCGCCGCCAACGGCGTCTGGGGCCACTACTACGTGTTCTGCGACTCCGACGCCGCCGACGGCGGGGCTGCCTGCACCGGCGCTCCGAGCGGCTGGTCCGGCGCCGGCGGCACCTCGTTCGCCTCGCCGATCCTGGCCGGCATCCAGGCCCTGGTGAACCAGCGGCAGGGTGCCCGCCAGGGCAACCCGAACCCGGTCTACTATGCCCTCGCCGCCACCGAATACGGCAGCGCCGGCAGCCCGTCCTGCAACTCCACCAGCGGCAATGCCGGCGCCTCCGGCTGCACCTTCCACGACGTCACGCAGGGCGACATGGACGTGAACTGCACCGGCACCACCGACTGCTACCTGCCGGGCGGCCGCAACGGCGTCCTGTCCACCAGCAGCGGCAGCTACGCCAAGGCCTACGGCACCAGCACCGGCTGGGACTTCGCCACCGGCATCGGCTCGGTGAACGCCACCAACCTGGTCAACAACTGGGCCGCCGCAGCGGAGTCAGTCGCCCATACCGCGTCGGACTAGCCGGTTGCTGGATCGAGTGGGAGCCCGGACGGCATCCGGGCACGGCGACGTCCGTTCCTGCCAGGGCTGATCGGACTTTCCCGCTGCCGCCGTACCTGCGGGATCGGCTGCCTCGGAGACGACCTGGCGCGTCTCGTGATCGTAGCGGCGGAGCAGGCCCTGCCGGCGCCGTTCAAGGGCGTCCTTCGTCGAGATCCTGCCGCTGGCGCGGGAAACCGTGCCGGTGATGGCGGACCGCAGGCAGACGCCCCGCCATGACGACCGGCAGCCTCGAGCCACACCGCAAACCCGGCGCCATGTCCTGCGATCACCTCGAAAGAGTGACGCCGACTTGCATGAACCCTCGCGAGCGATGGGCGATTGCTCCCACGCCCGGCCCCGCGCCGTTCACCACGCCCCTTCCGGCCGGGCGTGAGGAACCTCCATGAAGAACACCTTGCTGGCCTTGCCGATCCTGCTTGGCTCCACGGCACTTGCGCCCGCGATGGCACAGGTCCTTCCGGCGCCGCCGACTCATGCGCAGGGAGTCGCTGCCGACACCCGCCAGGGATCCACGTTCGACGACAACGGCACCACGATCTTCTACCAGGTGACCGGAACCGGCACGCCGCTGGTGCTGATCCACGGCTATCCGCTTTCCGGTGCCCTGTTCCAGTTCCAGCAGACAGGCCTGGCCGCCAACTTCCAGGTCATCACGCTCGACCTGCCAGGCTTCGGCCGTTCCTCCGCACCTGCCGGTTTCGGCTCGACCGCCCTTTATGCCCACTACGTCCTCGACCTGATGAACCACCTCGGCATCAACGCCGCGGTCATCGGCGGACATTCGATGGGCGGCCTCATCACGCAGGAGATCTACCGCGAGGCGCCACAGCGCTTCCTGGGCGTGATCCTGATCGACACGATCGCGATGGGCGCATCGCAGATCGAGCAGGGCGAATGGGCGGGCTACGCCTTCCAGGCCACCGACGGCGGCGTCTCGTCCATCATCGACACCATCACGCCGCAACTTCTGACCGGCGTCACGCGCTCGGGCAATCTGACCGCCACCACCAGGATCGAGGACGTCATCGCCGAGGCTTCCGTCGCCGGGGCACAAGCCGGCGCCGAGACCCTCGCGATCCGACCGGACTATACCGCGCAGCTCGCGGCGATCAGCGTCCCTGTCCTCGTGGTCGAGGGACAGGAGGATCCGGTCTACGCGTTCCCGATCGCGCAAGCCCTGTCACAGCAGGTCCCGCATGGCACCCTGGCCCTGATCCCGGGCGCCTCCCACGTCAGCATCTACGAGCAGCCTGTTCTCGCCAACCAGGCGATCGCGTCCTGGGCGACTGCCAACGGGCTTTGACCGGCAGGACCGGCGGGGAACGGCTCCCTCGCCGGTCACGCGTTCACGAGGCACGAGGTCAACCCACGCCCGCGCGGCTCCGGTGACCGGCCCGGGGAGACGCCGTGACCGTCGCAGCGTTCTCCACCCATCAGCGACACGAACACGCGGATCCGGACGAAGCGGTTCGTTCGCCAGGGCGTGCCATGCCATTCGGGCCATCCAGGTCAGGAGCCACGGCCTGTCCCGTCCGGGCACGGCGCCGTCCTCGAACCGGGTCGCGGCGAGGCCGGTCCCGGTATGCGAGTGCCGTCGACTCTGAGTTCGTCCGGGACCTTCCCGGCTGCGGCAGAACCATCCAGCGAGCCTGCTCCAGAGCCCCCACGCCTCCCGACCAGGGCGGTCACGGCATGGTCGCACGGCCATGCCCCGACAGTCCTTCCGCCTGCACCCCTTGAGCGCCACACGCGCAGGACGCCGCCGGCGGACCGCTGATCGTCCACACGCGGCGCACCTGACCGATCGTTCGGCAGATGCGGCACAAGCGCCGTCCGGCACCGGTGCTCGACCGGTCCACCCCGTTCATGCCGATCTTCCAAGATCAGTCGAACGGGGCACGGGAAAGAAATCGGGCCGGCATGCCGACCGGGCCGTCAGACCGGAATTCCTGATCAGCGTCCGGGACCACGGGGAAGCGACGCCGAAGCTTCACCATGCAATCACACTTCTTCATCCGTTGCGCTGTTAGCAAGCGGCCAGTCATCAGGGAAAACGCCAAATGCTTTCGCCCATCGCGGCGGTAGGTGGTTGCGGACGGAACCGTCTGCTCGTCGGATCCTGCCTCGCCGCCGCCGCCCTCGCCGTCCTCGCCCCGCCCGCACTGGCCGGCGACATCGGCGCCTTGTTCGTAACCAGCAGCGTCTATGCCGGCACGGCCAGCACGATCGCGGTCGGGCAGCCGCTTCCGAACAGCGCCGGAGTCGCCGCGGTCGCCAACGGCGCCTATCCTTCGGTGTTCGCCAACGAGGCAGCCGACCCCAACTTCGGCATCACCTCCCCGATCGAGCTGAGCGCCTTCCTGACGACGGCAGCGGACGGGAACGGCGTCAGCGTCGGCCCCCTGCTCGACACGCTGGACGTGACGGCACTGACCGGCGTCAGCACCAGCTTCTCGTCCAAGTCGGAGCTGGCCGTGAACCTGTCCACCGACGGCACCGCCCTGACGCTCATGGGCTATGTGTCGCAGAGCAACGCGCTCGACGTCTCGAACTCGAACACGCCCGGCTTCGTCGACCCGACCAACACCGACATCCAGACCGCCACCTACCGCGCGGTCGTCGAGCTGAGCCTAGGCAGCGGCATCCAGGTGACCCCGGTCTCGGCCTACAGCGGCAACAACGGCCGTGCCGCCGTCCTGGTACGCGACATCCAGGGCGCGGGACAGGATGCCTACCTGATGGTCGGCAACGCCGGCAACGGCTCGGGGATCGAGCCGGTCCCGCTCGCCGCCGACACCGGCCTGCAGCTCGTGACGCCCGGTTCCGGCCCGGTCACCACGGCGGTCGGGGCCCAGCAGGGCACGCCTGGCGCCAAGAACGGATACCAGCTTGGCTTCTCGGTGGCCTCGCTGGGGGACCCGGCGGACAAGTCGGGCAAGGACGACAACTTCCGCGGCGAGACCGTCTTCGACAACCAGCTCTACGTGTCCAAGGGCAGCGGCGGCAACGGCGTCGACACCGTCTACCAGGTGACCCCTGGCAGCGACCCGCTGGCTCCGGGCAAGGCGTCGATCGCGATCCTGCCCGGCTTTCCGACCGGCCTCGCTGCCAACATCAGCACGACTGCGGCCTCGACCGAGTTCTACCCGTTCGGCCTCTGGTTCGCCAACAGGACCACGCTCTACGTCGCGGACGAGGGCGTGCAGTCCCTGGGTGCCGATCCGAACGCCGGCCTGCAGAAGTGGATCTTCAACGGGACCAGGTGGGTTCTGGCCTACACGCTGCAGAACGGCCTGCGACTGGACCAGAGCTACGGCGTGACCAACTACCCGGCCGCGCTGGCGCCGGCCACGACGGGGCTGCGCAACCTGACCGGCAGCGTGAACGGCAACCTGGTCACGGTGTTCGCCACCACGGCGACCTTCAGCGCCAACACCGATCCCGGAGCGGATCCCAACCAGGTGGTACGGATCGTCGACCAGCTCGACGCGACCGCGCTTCCGGCCGGCGAAAGCTTCGATACCGTTCGTGCCCCTGCCTACGGCACGGTGTATCGCGGCGTCGCCTACCAGCATTGCGGAACCGCCGCCGCCTGCCTGCACGCACTCCTGCCCCACACGCCCTGACCTCCGCGCCCTGACCTCCGCGCCTGGCCGGGACGCTCCGTTCGTCGCAGCGTCATCCGGATCCGGCGTTTCCCCTCATCGACCACCTTCGGGAGCGGCTTCCGTATCCAGGTTCCGGGCTTGTCTTCTCGCATCGGCGATCACGCTTGGCTGAAGTTTCCCCCTTGGTGCCATGGCGGCGCCGGTGGTCGCGCAGGGCTACAAGCACGTGCTTCTCATCAGCATAGACGGGCTGCACGCG
>CAXUEL010000013.1:0-36272 GCA_964249915.1 uncultured Acetobacteraceae bacterium
GCCCGGCCGGACCGCCCGGCCGGTCCGGCACGAGGGCCAGCCGGCCTGGCTGTCGCCCGACCTGTTCCGGGTGGCGCAGGTGCATTTCGACCTGTATCGCCGGCCGCTGGCACTGCGCCTCCCCGATCCGCCTGCGATCATGCACTGGACCTATCCGCTGCCGTTGCATGTGCCGGGGGTGCCGAACCTCGTCACCGTGCACGACCTGATCCCGCTGCTGCAGCAGGAGCTGACCGGCATCGCGGCGGCCAGGATGGAGCGGCTGCTGCGTGCCGCGACAGCCCGGGCGGAGGCGGTGGTCACCGTGTCGGAAACGGTGCGGGCCGACATCGTGCGCCGGCTGGGGGTGCCGTCCGAGCGGGTGGTCAACCTGTATCAGGCGGTGGACCTGCCGCCGGCCCTGCTGGCCGCGTCGGAGGCGGTGGCGGCGCCGTGTCCGGCCGGCAGCTTCGTCTGCATAGGCAGCGTCGAACGGCGCAAGAACGTCGGCCGGGTGATCCTGGCACACGGGCGAAGCGGCAGCAGGCGTAGCCTGGTGCTGGTGGGGCCGGACGGGGACGGGGCGGCGGAGGAGCTGGTGGCGCTGTCCGCGCATCCGGCGCCGGACCGGGTGCTGCGCCTGCCCTGGATCCCGCGCCCCGAGCTGGTGCGGGCGCTGCGCAGTGCGCGCGCGGTGCTGTTCCCGTCGCTCGCCGAGGGCTTCGGGCTGCCGATCGCCGAGGCGATGATGCTGGGGGTGCCGGTGCTGACCGCGCGCGGCGGTGCCACGGAGGAGGTTGCCGGCGGCGCGGCGCTGCTGGCCGATCCGCGCGACGCGGGAGAGCTGGCGCGGGCGATCGGCCGGCTCGACGTCGACGGGCTTCTGTGCGACCGGCTGGCCGCGGCGGGACGGGAGCGGTCGAGGCTGTTCTCGATCGAAGCATACGGCGCCCGGCTGGACGGGCTGTACCGGCGGATCGCCGCGGCCTCCCTTCCGGTCCGGTCCCGGATCACCTAAAGCTGTGTCCTCCCTGGGCCGGCCGGCAGCGTCCGTCCCGGCAGCCCTGGCTGTTCCGCGGAAGAACGCTGCTTGCCCGATCCTTCTTCGGCCTTACGAATCGGCATCGACGGTTTCAACCTGGCGCTTGGCCGCGGTACCGGGGTCGCCACCTATGCCCGCACCCTCAGCCACTGCCTGACCCGCATGGGACACAAGGTGGACGTGGTGTACGGTATGGCGATGACGCGCCGCACTCCGCCGCCGCTGCGCGAGGTGATCTTCTTCGACAGCCTGGGCACGGAGCCGGCGCCTCGGCGCTCCAAGGTGCTGAGCCGACGCTGGATCGAGGACCGGCGCGCCGAGTGGCTCGGCACCGAAGCGGTCGAGGTGCCGATGACGACCCGGGTGGAGCATCGCGGCTTCAGCCACCGGATGCCGTCCTATGACCGGATCCTCAACGTGCCGGAGCTGTTCCGCGCCGCCAGCCGCTACTTCCGCCGCACCCGGCGCTTCCTGACCATTACCGTACCGCAGGCGCCGGCGATCATGCACTGGACCTATCCGCTGCCGGTCCGGCTGAAGGGGGCGAGAAACGTCTATACCGTGCACGACCTGGTGCCGCTGCGGCTGCCCTACACCACGCTGGACGACAAGACCTACCATTACCGCCTGATCGCCGCGCTGGCCGCGGGAGCGGACGCTGTGTGCACGGTGTCGGAAGCCTCGCGCCGCGACATCCTGTCGTTCCACCCAGGCATCGATTCCCGGCTGTTCAACACCTACCAGTCGTTCCGGCCGAACGAGTCGGCGCTGGCGCGCACGGATGCGGAGGTGTCGCTGGAGCTCGGGGGGCTGTTCGGGTTGCAGCCGGACGGGTACTTCCTGTTCTTCGGTTCGCTGGAGCCGAAGAAGAACATCGGCCGAATCATCGAGGCGTTCCTGGCGACGCAGGTTTCGCGCCCGCTGGTGCTGGTGGGCGCGATGGCCTGGAAGGCGGAGAACGAGCTGCTGATGATCGAGCGCGCCAAACGGAGCGGACGCATCCGCCACCTCGAATACCTGCCCGAGCCGGTGCTGATGACGCTGATACGTGGCGCGCGCGCGGTGCTGTTCCCGTCGCTCACCGAGGGGTTCGGGCTGCCGGTGCTGGAAGCGCTGTCGTTCGGCACCCCGGTGCTGACCTCGCGCGAGGGCGCGTTGCCGGAGGTGGCGGGCGAGGCTGCCCTGTTCGTCGACGCCTACGACACGACGGCGATCGCGGCTGGCATACGCGAACTCGATGCCGACGACGCGGCCTGTGCCGTGCTGCGTGCCGCCGGCCCCGCGCAGGCGGCTCGGTTCGACATGGCGAGCTACGAGGCGCGCCTGGCCGGGATGTACCGCGCGGTGCTGTCCGGTGGCCAGCGCGAGGCGGCCTGAGATGGCGTGTGGGAAGGCAGGCGCAGCGGTGTCCGCCGGCCTGCGCCGCGCCGGGCCGGCGGCGCCGATCCGGGTGCTGCTCGCGGCCCTGCCGTTCCTGTTGCTGGCGGCCTGCAACACCCTGCCCGACAGCGGCCCGGTGGAGGAGAAGATCCTCGATTCGGCGAAGAAGCCGCAGACCAACCCGCTCGGCTTCACGATCGTGCCGCTCAGCCCGGCGGTGGTGGACGCGGTCGCGGCGGGTGCCGCGCCGCTGCTGTCGTCGCTGGATGACGGGCTCGGCGACCGGATGCAGAACGACCGGATCGGGCCCGGCGACGTGCTCCAGGTGTCGATCTTCGAGCTTGGCAGCGGGTTGTTCGGCGGCGGCGGTGGTGGGCTTTCCGCCGGTGCCGCCAACCCGCTGACCGGCGGTCCGGGGCCCAGCACCAGCGTCACCTCCGAGAACCTGCCGCCGATCGCGGTGGATGCCGGCGGCACCGTGGACGTGCCCTATGTCGGACGGCTCCGGGCCTCCGGACGCACCACGACGCAGCTTGCGGACGCGATCCAGGCCGGGCTGAAGGGCCAGTCGCAGAACCCGCAGGTGCTGGTGCGGATCAGCACCGACATCGCCAACGCGGTGGTGGTGGGGGGCGACATACGCAAGCCCGGCCGCGAGCCGCTGACGCTGGCGCACGAGCGGCTGCTGGACATGATCGCGATCGCCGGCGGCCCGACCCATCCGCCGGAGGACGTGACGGTGCAGCTCAGCCGCGGCCGTCGCTCGGCGCGCGTGCCCCTGGAGGTGCTGCAGGACAGCCCCGACCAGAACATCGCCCTGATCCCCGGCGACCGGATCCAGGTGAGCACGCACCCGCGCTCCTTCACCGTGTTCGGCGCCACCGCCAAGGTGTCGGAAACGCCGTTCAACGCGCCGCAGCTCAGCCTGGCGGAAGCGCTGGCGCGGATCGGCGGCCCGCTGGACGAGCGGGCGGACCCGAACGCGGTGTTCCTGTTCCGCTTCGAGAACCCGCAGGTGGCGGGGGGGCTCGGCCTGCCGGTGCGGCGCGGCGCGCGGGCGGCGCCGGTGGTCTACCAGCTCGACATGATGAACCCGACCAGCTACTTCCTGGCGCAGCGCTTCGCCATGAAGGACAAGGACCTGGTCTACATCGCCAACGCGAAGACCAACAAGTTCTACAAGTTCTTCAACCTGATCAGCCTGATTATCGGGCCTGCCATCACCGGCATCGCGGTGTCGCGGAACTAGAGGCTCCTGTAGGCGTCGACGGCCTCGTCGATGCCGCCGAACATCCGGAACCTGCTGTTGTGGATGAGCGCGCCGCTGTCGCAGTGCTCGCGGATGAAGCCCATGTCGTGCGAGACGATGATCAGCGCCCGGTTGGCGCTCATGCCGAACAGCTCGTCCTGGCAGCGCTGCAGGAAGCGCGCATCGCCGACCATGATCACCTCGTCGATCAGGTAGCACTCGAACTCGATCACGATCGACAGCGCGAAGGCGAGCCGGGCGCGCATGCCCGACGAGTAGGTCTTGACCGGCTCGGCGAGCTGGGGGCCAAGCTCGGCGAAGTCGTCGACGAAGGCGCGGGTCGAGGCGTAGTCCAGGTCGTAGATGCGGCAGATGAAGCGCAGGTTGTCGAGCCCGCTCAGGGAGCCCTGGAACGCCCCGCCGAAGGCCAGCGGCCAGGACACGCTCATGCTGCGCTCGACCTGGCCGGAGGTGGCGATCTCGACGCCGCCGATGATCTTGATCAGCGTCGACTTGCCGGCGCCGTTGCGTCCCAGCACGCCGAGCTTCTGGCCGCGCTCGAGCTGGAAGTTCACCCGGTCGAGCACGCGGCGGACGCCGTGGCCGACGTGGTACTCCTTCACGATGTCGACGCAGCGGATCACGAGGCGAGGCTACTGGACGACGATGTGCCGGCGCACGCGCAGGGTCAGCGACAGCCCGACCAGGATCAGCAGCAGGGTGATCCAGGTGTCGTAGACCAGGTCGTAGTGGGCGTGCGCCGCGTAGCCGAACTGGCCCTGGCGGATCATCTCGATGTTGTTCACGCTCGGCGACAGCAGCAGGATCCACTGGTAGCGCTGCGGGATCCAGTCGACCATGGAGAACGCGCCCGAGAGCGGCAGCGACAGGTAGGACAGGACGGAGATCGACTTCTCCAGGATTTCCGAGCGTTCCGTCAGCGGCGCGATCAGCAGCGCCGTCATCAGGCAGAACAGGACGTGGAAGAACAGCCCCAGGTAGAGCATGCCGTAATCCACCGGCGGCTTCATGAAGCCGAGCGTGATCGCGCCGACCGAGACGATGATGCCGGCGGCGATGGAGCCGGCCACCTCCAGGACCACGCGCGAGACGATGATGTCGAGCGGCGTGACCTGCCGGTGGAACAGCAGGCTGCCGTTGGACTCGAACGCCTTCACCGCGCGCACCATGCAGTGGCGCCACATGGTGAGCGGGACGTAGCCGGTGATCACGATCGCCGTCATTGGCAGGCCGTGCACGTGCGACGGGCGGATCGCGGTCCAGACGATGGCGACGCCGGCGCAGAACAGGATCGGCTCGCCGATGATCCACAGGAAGCCGATGTTCTCGCGGCCGTAGCGGGTGTGCAGCTCGCGCATCAGCAGGGCGCCGATCACCCGGAACTGCAGGCGGAACGCGTTGATGGTGTCGACAACCGGTTGCATCATCGTGGAACGATCCCGCACTTGTCCGTCCGGTCGGCCATCCGCCTTCGGGCCGGGCCTGGTCGGGGTCGGCGCGATGGCCGTGGCCCTCGACGTCCCGCCCGTGCCCCGAGGGGAGCGACCCGTTGCGGATCGCGCCGAACGGAGGATCGGCAGCCGTTCGCTTCATGCCGTATCGCTGGCGCCGAGGCAACCGGATCGCCTGGCGCTGCCCCGCGCGGGAGCGTGACGCGGCGGTGCCGTCCGCAATCGGGAGCGACGGGCCGGTCGCGCGTGATGTCGCACCGGGTTGAGGCTGGACTGTCCCGGGCGATTCGGGATCCTGACCGCGGTCGCGCCGCGACCGCCACGCAGCGACCGCGACCGCGACCGATCGCGGTGTCCACATGCCGAAGGAAAGCCGGAGCAGCACGAAGGGCCGGGCCGCCATGACGGTTCCGGGCCGGACCGCCGGTTCGCGCCAAGCTGGCTACTGCGATCATGGTGAGGCGGCCGGCCGTTCGGGCCGCTCGACCCGACGAACACGACCACCGGTGTGCAGCCACGACGCGTCGAACGCGGGCAGCCTCGACAGGTCGACCATGACGCACCGGAGCCGGTCCTGCCGGGCATCGGGGGATAGCCGGCCGCGACCGCCCTACCGGATCCGGTGCTGGAACGGATGCGCCTGGCCGGTCCGCAGGCGATACAGCGCGGCGGGACGGTGGGCGCCGACGCGTCGGCTGTCGGCGGCCTCGACGATGCCCTGGTCGGCCACCTTGCGCCGGAACGAGGCCTGGTCCAGCCGGGTCCCGAGCACCTGCTGGTAGACGGCATGCAGCTCCGCCATCGTGAACAGCGGCGGCAGCAGGAAGGCCGGCAACGCGGAATAGCTCGACCTGCCGCGAAGCCGCTCCACCGCCGCCGCGACGATGGCGGCATGGTCGAACGCCAGCGCCGGCAACGCGTCCACGGGATGCAGCGACAAGGCGCTGTCGGCGGCGGTCAGCTCGGCGTCCGGCACCAGGGCGAAGTAGGCGACCGTCAGCGACCAGCCGCGCGGGTCGCGACCGGCGTTGCCGAAGGTGGCGAGCTGCTCCAGGAAGCGGCCGTGCACGTGCGCCTTGTCGCGCAGGATCCGCGCCGCCGACGCCTGGAGGTCCCCGTCCTGTGGAACGTGCACGTAGCCGCCGGGAAGGGCCGGCGTCCCGGCGAACGGCGCGCGGTCGCGACGCACCAGCCCTACCGCTAGTTCGCCCCGGCACAGGGTCAGCAGCACCACGTCGACGGTGGTGATTGGCTTCGGGAAGGGATCCTCGGCCACGTCTAGTAAATTGCAATTTGCATGATACAAGTTACTATGCTACGTCGTTGTCCGATAGGCAAGCCGAATGCCCGTCACCCGGAGCGTCCCAGCATGCGGCTCACCCTGACCATCGCCGACCAGCCCGTCCCGCTGCGCTGCTTCACCTTTCCGGGCGGCGAGATCCAGGTCCGGATCGAGGGGCTGCCGGGGCCGGTCGAGGCGGTGCGGATCCGTGCCGACCTGACCGGCTCCGACACGCTGATGGGGCTGCTGCTGCTCACCGACGCGGTGCGCCGTCATCATGGCGATCCGGCCATCGACCTCCTCTGCCCCTACCTGCCCTATGCCAGGCAGGACCGGGTGGCGTTTCCCGGCGAGGCGCTGTCCGCCGCGGTGGCCTGCCGGCTGCTGAACGCGCAGGGCTATCGCTCGGTCGAGGTGTGGGACGCGCACAGCGACGTGTCGCTGGCCCTGCTCGACCGGGTGCGCCACCGCCCGGCCAGCGACTTCGCGGTGCCGATCGTGGGGCCGCAGGACGTGGTCGTGGCACCCGACCAGGGTGCGGTGAAGCGCGCGGCCGCCTGTGCCCGCCTGGCCGGCGCCACGCTGGTGCACGCGGAGAAGACGCGCAGCACCGACACCGGCGCCATCACCGGCACGGTGGTGCACAGCGGGCCGGTCGGCGACCGCGACTTCCTGATCATCGACGACATCTGCGACGGCGGACGGACCTTCACCGAGCTGGCGAAGGTGCTGCGCCCGCTCACCACCGGCCAGGTCAAGCTCTACGTCACCCACGGCATCTTCAGCGCCGGGTTCGACGCGCTGGCCGCCGACATCGACCGCATCCACGTCGCCAACCCGTTTCCCGCCGACCTGCCCGGCTTCGTCCAGGCCATCCAAGGATAGCGTCCATGCGCATCTCCCCGCTGCACGCGACCGACTTCTACAAGACCGGCCACATCCGCCAGTACCCGCCCGGCACCACGCTGGTGTACTCCAACTTCACCTGCCGCAGCGACAAGCTGGCCGAGGTGCTGCCGGACTTCGACCACCGGGTGGTGTTCTTCGGCCTGCAGGGCCTGGCGCAATGGCTGCTGATCGACGACTGGAACGAGCTGTTCTTCGGCCGGCCGAAGGCGGAGGTGGTCGGGGCCTACAGGCGCCGCATGGACCTGGCCCTGGGCGAGGGCGCGGTGGACGTCGGCCACGTCGCCGCCCTGCACGACCTCGGCTACCTGCCGCTGCGCATCAAGGCGCTGCCGGAAGGCAGCCGGGTGGAGATGCGCGTCCCGCTGCTGACGGTGGTGAACACCCACCCGGACTTCTACTGGGTCACCAACTACATCGAGACGCAACTCTCGGCGGAGCTGTGGAAGGCGATCACCTCGGCCACCATCGCCTACGAGTATCGCCGCCTGTTCGCGCGCCATGCCGAGCGCACCGGCGCCGACCCGGCCGCGCTGCCCTGGCTCGGACACGACTTCTCCGCGCGCGGCATGTCCGGCATCAGTGACGGCGCCACCAGCGGCGCCGGCCACCTGCTGTCGTTCCATGGCACCGACACCATCGCCGCGATCGACTACCTGGAGAGAACCTACCCGGACCCGGAGCCGACCCTGATCGGCGGCTCGGTGCCGGCCACCGAGCACTCGGTGATGTGCATGGGCGGCGAGGACGACGAGATCGGCACCTTCCGCCGGCTGGTGACGCAGACCTACCCGTCGGGCATCGTCAGCATCGTCAGCGACACCTGGGACTTCTGGCGCGTAATCACCGAGTATGCGGCCGCGCTCAAGCCGGAGATCATGGCGCGCACGCCGGACGCGGCGGGCAACGCCCGGGTGGTGTTTCGGCCCGACAGCGGCGACCCGGTGGCCATCATCGCCGGCGACCCGGCGGCAGCGCCCGGCACCCCGGAGCACAAGGGTGCCATCGAGTGCCTGTGGGACATCTTCGGCGGCAGCACCACCGCGGAGGGCTACCGCGTGCTGCACCCCAGGGTGGGCATGATCTACGGCGACTCCATCACCCTGGACCGGGCCAGCCGCATCCTGGAGGCGCTGGCGGCCAGGGGCTTCGCGTCGGGCAACATGGTGTTCGGCATCGGCTCGTATACCTACCAGCACGTCACGCGCGACAGCTTCGGCACCGCGATCAAGGCGACGTTCGGCGTGGTGGGCGGCGAGGACCGGGTGCTGTTCAAGGCGCCGAAGACCGACACCGGCACCAAGAACTCCGCCCGCGGGCTGCTGCGCGTCGAGCAGGAGAACGGGCGCTTCGTGCTGCACGAGATGCAGACCCGCGAGCAGGAAGGGCTGGGCCTGCTGCAGACGGTGTTCGAGGACGGCCGCATGGTGCGGATGGAAGGCCTGGGCACGCTGCGGCGCCGGCTCTGGCAGTAGCCGGTCCGACGTCGGGCTCGGCTGCGGCACGAACCGGTGCCTGCCGGTTGGGCGGCGCCCGCCCCGCCGATCAGGGCGGCGGTGCGGTCTTGCATCCATCGGCGTGGATGGAGCCGCGCGCGCTGTGTTCCACGCCGTGCAGGTCGAACAGGAGCTGCTCGACGTGCCGGTCGCCCGTTGTCCAGGCCAGCGCCGTCGAGGGCCGCGTCGGGCTGAGGTACGGATACGCGATCGGGGCCCGCCAGCCGGACGGTCCTCCCGGCAGCCCGCCCGGCACGGGACCGATCGCCAGCTCCACGAGCTTCTGCTCCTTGAAGCCCGGCAGGAACAAGGGCACGACCTCGCCCTGCCGCGGCAGCCAGCGCAGCCAGTAGAACGCAAGCGCCAGGGGTGTCCGGACGAGCGACGGATCCTGGTGCAGATCGAGATCCGGTCGCCGTGCCGTGGTCGAGTAGGGGTAGCTGCCGAGCCAGGGCTTGCCGAACGCGTCGGGGTTCCAGAACTGCATGAAGTCGGGGTGCTGGCGCCGGAACTCGCCTTGCCGCTTGCCTTGCACGCGGAAGGCGTGGAGGCCGTCGGCGGCGCGGTTGTAGACGTCCCACTGCTGCCTGACGATGTGGCCGTCGACGCTGTAGCGGTCGTTCACGGCGACCTGTTCGATGCCGTCCTGGCGCCAGGTGCTGATCTCCTCCATGACGTAGCGGGTGTGGATGAGCGGCAACGGCGTCGCGTCCAGTTCCAGCCGGACGTCGATCTCGGTTCGTGCTCCGGCCGTCCCCGAGTCGGCGGCGACCTCCAGCCTGCCGCCGTAGTCGGTCCTGCCACTGAACATGCAGGTCTCCGCCGCATGCGCCAGAGCAGCGGGAGCCAGGAGACTGCACGCTGCCAGCAACCACGGCGCCCGTGGTGGTGATCGGTCCGCTTCCATCTCATCCAGCGCTTTCGTCGCAGGACGACGCGCCCGATCGATCGCGGCGTGCGCTGCCCGTCTGGACGCCGAAGCCGACCATCCGCGTGCGCCAGATGCGTCCGGGTCGGTCGCGCCGCCACGTCCCCGACCATCCTCGCCGTTGCCGGGATACCGGGCAACCGTCCGGCTCGGCGGAACGGGCTCGGGCGGACGCGACCTCGTCGGCGGAGCAGCAGGCAGCCGGACGGCTGACGACCGGACGCCGTCCAGGATGGTCAGGCAACCGGCTCCGCGCCCATCGCCCATGGCATGGGGTTGCGGTGCCGGCGGAGGCACAGGGTTGCAGCGTCACACCGTGCACGATGAACGGCAACGACCGCGGAATGTCGTACCAATATTCCTAATAGAACAGTTCATCCGATATGGACACGATGTATGCCGTTGTCCGGGAGTGACACCGACATACCCGCATGCTTAATTGATACGAAGGCAAGTGGAACAACGACGTGACAGACAGGATCATCTCGCGTGCCGTGTTGCGGCTGCTCGGACGGGCTACGACGTTGCGTCCGCTCAGCCGCTTCGTCATCGAGCGCCTGAGCCGCAGGGAAATCGCCGACTACGTCAGGCAGCCCTCCGGCTTGTTCGACGACCTGCTCCGCATGCAGGTCCGCCGTCATCCTGCAAAGCCCGCCTTGATCTGCGGGGAGGACCGCCTGACCTACGGCGAACTCGACGCGGCCGCCGATCGCCTGGCGGCCGGGCTGCAACGGCGGGGGATCGGCAAGGGCGCGGTCGTCGCCATCTGTGCGGCGAACTCCGCCACCTATGTCGCCATCTTCATCGCCATCCTGAGAACCGGTGCGGCCGTCTCGCCGCTGTCCCCGTCGTCCACCGCCGCCCAGCTGCAGGCCATGCTGGCGGACAGCGACGCCAGGATCCTGTTCGTCGACGTCATCGGCAAGGCGGCCATGGCCTCGGCCACCAGCCCTGCCGGCCTGGAGGTGGTTCGCTTCTCCCCGACCTCGACGGCATCCTTCGTCACGTCCTGGCTGGGACAGGAGGCATCCAGGCCGATACCGGTGCCGATCGCAGCAGACGACCCGTTCGACATCATCTACTCGTCCGGAACGACCGGAACGCCCAAGGGCATCATCCAGTCGCACGCCATGCGCTGGCCCCAGCTGCACCTGCTGGATCCGCCCGGCTACGGGCCCGAGGCGGTCGCGATCATCTCGACGCCGCTGTACTCGAACACGACCCTGATCAGCCTCCTGCCGGCCCTTGCCGGAGGCGGCACGGTGGTCGTCATGCCGCGTTTCGACGCCAGGCACTTCCTCGAGCTGAGCGAGCAGCATCGGGCGACGGTCGCGATGCTGGTCCCGGTGCAGTATCGCCGGATCCTCGACGTTCCGGACTTCTCGCGTTTCGATCTGTCGAGCTACGAGCTGAAATACGCCACGTCCGCGCCGTTTCCGGCGGAGCTGAAGGCGGAGGTGCTGGAACGCTGGCCGGGCGGGCTCATCGAGTACTACGGCATGACGGAAGGCGGCGGGACCTGCATGCTGCTCGCGCACGAGCATCCGGACAAGCTGCACACCGTCGGCCGGCCGATCCCCGGACACGAGATGCTGGTGATCAACGAGGCCGGCGAGGCGCTGCCGCCCGGCGAGCCCGGCGAGGTCGTCGGCCGGTCCGCCGTGATGATGACCTGCTACCACAACCAGCCGGGCAAGACCGCGGACGCCGAATGGTTCAGCCCGGACGGCAGACGCTACATCCGCACCGGCGACCTGGCCGTGGTCGATCAGGACGGCTTCTTCACCCTGATCGGGCGCAAGAAGGACGTCATCATATCGGGCGGGATCAACATCTATCCGATCGATCTCGAGATGGCGCTGCTCGGGCACCCGGCCGTCGAGGAGGCGGCGGTTATCGGCGTCCCGTCGGAGCGCTGGGGCGAGACGCCGGTGGCGTTCGTTACCCTGACCGGAACGGTCCAGGCGGCGGGCGCCGAGCTGGCGGCCTGGGTGAACCCAAGGCTCGGCAAGATGCAGCGGCTCGCCGAGGTCCGCGTCGTGGACGAGCTGCCGCGCAGCGCCATCGGCAAGGTTCTCAAGCGCGAGCTGCTGGTGCTCTACGCGCAACAGCCGGTGCATTGAGACCGGGAGGCCGGCGCGCCGTGGCGACCGGCCTCGGGCCGGATCAGCCGACGGTGAAGCCGCCCTTCTCGAGCTCGATCTTCCCTTGCACCCACGAGCTTTCCGGGACCACCGCGTCGGCGGGGTTGCCGATCTCGCTCCAGCGTTCGACGATCCGCTCGGCCGCGTCGTCGCCGTTGCCGACGAAGATGCCGCGGGTCATGATCACGTGGGCCTGCTCGAAGCTGCCGCCGCCGGCACAGAGTATGGCGCGGGACGGCGCATCCTCGGCCACCAGGGCGAGCAGGCCGGGACTGACCGCGTCCGGGGCGAGCCGCTCCACCATCTCCGCGCTGATGAGCCCCTCCATCATCTTGGTCGCCGCGGTGGGCGCCAGGCAGTTGACGCGTATGTCGTTCTTCCTGCCTTCCAGCGCCAGGGTCTGCATCAGCCCGACCAGCGCCATCTTGGCGGCGGCGTAGTTGGACTGCCCGAAGTTGCCGAACAGGCCGGACGAGGACGTGGTCATGACGATGCGGCCGTAGTTCTGCGACCGCATGGTGTCCCACACCGCCTTGGTGCAGTGCACGGCGCCCATCAGGTGGACGTCCAACACCGCGCGGAAGTCCGCCATGTCCATCTTCGTGAACGTCTTGTCGCGCAGGATGCCCGCGTTGTTGACCAGGATGTCCAGCCGTCCCCAGCGCTGCATGGCGGCAGCCGCCATCGCCTCGACCTGCTGCATGTCGGACACCGAGGCGCCGTGCGCCATCGCCTCGCCGCCCGCCGCGACGATCTCCTCCACCACCGCCTGCGCCGAGGCGGAACCGGCTTCGCCGCCGAGGTCGTTGACGACCACCTTGGCTCCGCGACGTGCCAGCAGGCGGGCGTGGGCCCGTCCAAGCCCGCCTCCCGCGCCGGTCACGATCGCGACTCGTCCTGACAGGTCAATGGCCATCGTGTTTCTCCCGCCGTCCTGGATTGTTCGTGTTCCCAAGCTTCAGATGGTCCGGGCCAGGAACTCCTGCGCCGCGCTGGCCACCAGCTGCCCGTCCCGGGCGAAGATGGAGGCTTCGGCGAAGCCGCGCCCGTCCGTCACGATCCGGGCGCGCTGGACGTGGAGCATCCAGTCGTCGGCCTTGGCCTCGCGGTGGAACCAGATGCCGTGGTCGAGGCTGGTGGCATCGAGCCTGGCGCCGCCGCCGAGGGTGCGATGCGCCTGCAGGCCCACATGGACCAGGCCCAGATCCGACGCGAAGGCGATGGCGGCCTGGTGGATCGCGATGGGCCCGCTGATCGTTCTGCGCGGGCGGATCCACATGCTCCGACGCTCTGCGGTACCGATGGACGGGTCGGGATCGGGTTCGACCGGCCGGGCGTCCAGCAGGCGGTCCGCCAGGTAGTCCGGGCAGGGCACGCCCTTTTCCAGCGCGCGGCGCCGGCGATGAAGGTGCTGGTCCTCGAACGCGTCCGGCGGCGGCACGACCGGCATGGTGCCCCCGTATCGCGGTCCCGGCTCGCCGTCATGATGCGAGCTGTAGGCTTCCAGGAGCACACGGTCGCCCTGCCTGATCTTGATCCGGCGGGTGGAAAAGTTGCGGCCGTCGCGAACGCTCTCCACGTCGGCCTCGAAGGGCTGCTGCTTTCGGCCCGACCTGAGAAACAGGGCATGCAGCGCGTGGCAGCGGCGGGTGTCGGCGGAGCCGGCGACGATCGCCTGCCCGAGCAGGAGCCCGCCATACAGGCGCTTCTCGTCGGTGTCGGGCGCTCCGGGCGCCAGCCAGGTCGACGGGCCGCTGGAGGACAAGGCGAACAGGTCGTCGAACGTCATGGACGAGGCGTCGTCCATTCAAAGGATCTCGAACAGCCCGGCTCCGCCCATGCCTCCGCCCATGCACATGGTGACGACGCCGTAGCGCACGCCGCGGCGCCTGCCCTCGTGCAGGATGTGTGCGGTCATGCGGGCGCCGGACATGCCGTAGGGGTGGCCGATGGAGATGGCACCGCCCGACACGTTCAGCCGGTCGTTCGGCAGGCCGAGCTGGTCGCGGCAGTACACCACCTGGCTGGCGAAGGCCTCGTTGAGTTCCCACAAGCCGATGTCGTCGACCGACAGGCCGTGCCTGGCGAGCAGCTTCGGGATGGCGAAGACCGGGCCGATTCCCATCTCGTCCGGCCTGCACCCGGTCACCGCCAGGCCGCGATAGGCGCCGAGCGGCTTGAGGCCGCGGCGTTCGGCCTCGCCGCGCTCCATCACCACCAGGGCGGCGGCGCCGTCG
Organism: uncultured Acetobacteraceae bacterium; assembly: GCA_964249915.1. Classification (GTDB taxonomy): domain Bacteria; phylum Pseudomonadota; class Alphaproteobacteria; order Acetobacterales; family Acetobacteraceae; genus Lichenicola. The sequence goes on from CAXUEL010000013.1 coordinate 14,116, forward strand.
GACAGCTGCGAGGCGTTTCCGGCGGTGACGAAGGCGCCCTTGGACACCGTCTGGCCCTGGGTGAAGACCGGCTCCAGGCGGGCGAGGTCTTCCAGCCGGGTCTGCGGCCGGTTGCCCTCGTCGCGCTCCACCGTCACCTCCCGGAAGCTGGTCGCTCCCGACGCCTTGTCGACCAGCTTCATCCGGGCGGTGACCGGCATCAGCTCGGCGTCGAAGCGTCCTTCCGCCTGGGCGGCCGCGGTGCGCTGCTGCGACTGCAGCGCGTACTCGTCCTGCGCCTCGCGGCTGACGCCGTAGCGGCTGGCGACGATCTCGGCGGTCTCGATCATGGACATGTAGATCGACGGCAGCTTCGAGACGAGGTCGGGATCGCCGGCCTTGTAGAGGTTCATGTGCTCGTTCTGGACCAGGGAGATCGACTCCACGCCGCCGGCGACGGCGACGCCGATCTCGCCGTTGAGGATGCCCTTGGCGGCCGTGGCGATCGCCATCAGCCCGGATCCGCACTGGCGGTCGATGGTCATGCCCGGAACGGAGGCAGGCAGGTCGGCCCAGAGCGCCGCCTGGCGCGCGACGTTGAACCCGGTGGATCCCTGTTGCAGCGCGCAGCCGAGGATCACGTCCTCGACCTCCGCTCCCTCGATGCCGGCGCGACGCACCGCTTCGGCCACCGTCCGGCCCGCCAGCGCCTGTCCCTGCGTATCGTTGAACGACCCACGATACGCCTTGCCGATCGGGGTGCGGGCAGTGGCGACGATCACGGCTTCAGGCATCGAGCCCTCCAGGACGGATAGGATCCAGGCTATTAAGAATATACGTATGAGAAGGATTGCACAGAGGCAAGGGCTGTTGGCGAGCCGATCAGAGACATGGGATGCGGATCCTGGCGTTCATCGTGGTCCGCACGCAAGAAGACGCGTCGGCCGCGCCGGACGCGCAGGCCGGGTTGCCCGCACCGCAGCGTCGCGGGGCAGGGTGTTCGGGACCACGGGGGACGTTCGGGTCCGGCTGGCCGCGCTCGATCCGGAGCTCGATGCGGTGGGCCGGCTCGATCGGGCTCAAGCGGAGGCAGGGCGCCGGCGCGGGACCGGCAGTGCGTTCGCTGGCCGCTTGCCGAGCGGCTGGTCGGCTGCGACGCGGCGCTGACCGGTGCCGGGTGACTGCCCGGGATCAGCCAGAGCTTCCGGACAGGATGCCGTCGAGCAGCGGGCGGATGTAGGTTTTGGACGCGTTCTCCGCCGTGGCGCCCGACACCCAGCGGCCGAGCTCCTCGGCGGAGTTGATCATGGCCGTCATCATCTCGGCGCCGATGCGCACGTCGCAGCAGCGGACCGAGCCGTCCATCATGCCGTCGTTCAGCATGTCCCCGAACCGCAGCGTCAGGCGCCACATCTGCTCGGCGATCCGGACGCGCAGGTCGGGGCCGATGGCGGTCAGCGCCGAGGTGCGCAGCAGGGTGCCGTTGTCGAGCATCTGGCGCGTGACCAGGGACACGGCGGCGGCGGCGGCCTGCGACAGGCCGTCGGCCTGCCCGGCAAGTGCCGCCTTCTGCGCCTCGCGGACATGGCCGAAGCTGTGCTCGAAGCAGGCGAGGACGAGGCCGTCGCGGGTGTCGTTGTAATGGTAGAACGCGCCCTTCGTCACCTTCAGCTCGGCCGAGATCCGGTCGACCGAGGCGCCGCGGTAGCCGAACTGGTTGGTCAGGGTGATCGCCGTGCGCAGGAACACCTCCGGCGACAGCCGGTTGGCGTCGACCGGCTCCGGCGGGTCCAGGGTGACGAAGCGCTGCAGGTCGACCGGAACCGCGGCGATCCCGTTCAGCAGGATGTCGCTGAAGCGCGCGGTGACGCGCGGCAGGTCGTCGAGGGAATAGTTGCGCAGCCAGACCACCGACCACAGGAGCTGCGACAGCAGCATGTGGGTGGCGGCGTTCAGCCGTGCCGGCTCCCAGCGCCGTCCCGGCGCCTTGAACAGCTGCCGGATCCCGCGGAACAGGCGGTTGTACTCGCCCCAGACCAGGTCGGAATGCGGCTCCGTCAGTGCCCGGAGGTCGCCGAAGTTGACGAACTCGGGCTGCCTGCCGCTGCGCACGTCGGCCTGGAGCGTGAAGTAGGCGGCGATGAACCGTCGCACCCGCGCCTCGACGTCGGCCTCGAGCAGCGCGTCCGTCGCCAGCCGGCGATGCAGGTCGATCGACCGCATGAACGCCGCCGCGACCAGGTCCTCGCGCCGGGCGAAGTAGTAGCGCAGGCTCTTCAGGTTGAGTCCGATGTCGCCGGCGATCGTGGCCAGGGTGGCATCGCGCAGGCCGTGCTGGTTGAACAGGGCGCCGGCGGCGTTGAGGATGTCCTCCTTGCGCCGGTCGAAGCGGCTGGGTGCGGCCTGCATGGCCTCGGGAGCGTCATCGGCGGACGCTTGGCGGCTCAACGTTCCATCCTGGGTTCAGGCTCCCGGTGCCTTGTCTCGTGCCGACCACGTCCGAGCCGATGATCGGCACCTGCGACGACCGTCTGCGACCTGTCCCATTTCCTAGCCCCGGATTCGCGGCAGGCATAGCGGAGCGGACGGCTGCGGCTCGGCGGTCGGGACGTTGGCCGCTTCCATCCCGGCCGAGGGGAACCGCTGCCGGCAGACCATTATTCTCAATTCTGGCATATTGACAGCCGAGCGGGTTATCGTAGACATACCGTATACCTTAGAAGACGCGTCGCTCCGGCATCCGCGTCGGTGTGGCGTGCAGGGCGGGACGGCGCGGTGCAGGAGGCGATGGTCGTCATTCCGCGACGGCCCGGCAGCGGCCGATCGTCGGTCCCGGGCCCGGAATGCCGGAACCCGTGCCGCGAAGGCGGTCCTGGACCGGATCGTGCCGCTCGACGGCACGGCACGACAAGAACAGGGCACCGCGAGGGCCGGCCAACGGCGTTCCGACAGGTGGTCCATTGCAGGAGGACTCGATGCGATCTTTCCTTGGTGCCGCCTTGTGCGGGTTGCTGGCGACGACGGGTCTCGCGCGTGCCGACGAGGTGATCCGGATCGCCCTGATCGATCCGATCAGCGGTGCCCTGGCCGGAAGCGGACAGGAGGGCGAGCAGCATTTCCGTTTCGCGATCGACCGGGCGAACGCCGCGCAGGCTGCGGGTCCGGGACGCAAGTTCGAGCTGGTGCCGATGGACAACCAGGTCGATCCCGACGAATCGCTGATCCGGTTGCGCCAGGCGATCAACAGCGGCATCCGCTACGTCACCCAGGGGGACGGCTCGGCGGCCGCCTTCGCGCTGGTCAGCGGGATCGAGAAGAACAACCGGCGCGACCCGTCGCGGTCGGTCATGTACCTCAACTATTCCGCCGCCGATCCCGCGCTCACCAACGCCAAGTGCTCCTGGTGGCATTTCCGCTTCGACGCCGACGCCAACATGAAGATGGAAGCCCTGGCGGACTACCTCGTCGGGCAGAAGACCATCCACAAGGTCTACCTGTTCAACCCCGACTATTCCTTCGGAGCCTCGGTGGAGAAGGCGGCGCAGGCCCTGCTCGCCAACCGCCGGCCCGACCTGCAGATAGTCGGCGTCGAGCGCGTGCCGCTCGGCACGGTCAAGGACTTCACGCCCTACATCGCCAAGATCCAGGCTTCCGGCGCCGACGCGGTGGTGACCGGCAACTGGGGCGAGGACCTGGTGCTGCTGGTCCGGGCGGCGGCGGACAACGCCTACAAGGGCCGGTTCCTCACCTACTACCTCGGCGACGAGTCGGTTGCCGCCGCCGCCGGGCGGGGCGCCCAGGGCGATGCCCAGGTCAGCGCCTGGGCCAACAACGTGTCCGGCATCGACGACGTCGCCGATGCCTACCAGCAGCGGTTCCACCACGGCTTCTACTACTGGCAGGTCGTCAACGAGATCGACATGCTCGCCGCCGCGATCAAGCAGGCCAACTCCACCGATCCGGCCGTGGTCGGCAAGGTGCTGGCCGGCATGTCGCGCCAGACGCCGCTCGGGACCTCGATCATGCGCGCCGACAACCACCAGCTGCTGCAGCCGCTGTTCATCAGCGAGCTCCAGCCCGGCCTGCCGCACGTGTTCCCGGAAACCGGTCTCGGCTTCAAGGTGGTCGCCCGGATCGAGCCGAACCAGACCCGGTTCGCCACCACCTGCCGCTTCCCGAACCAGCCCTAGGCCATGGCCGGCACGCTGGTCCTGGTCGCGCTGAACGGCCTCGTCTACGGGCTGCTGCTGTTCATGCTGTCATCCGGATTGACGCTGATCTTCGGCATGATGGGCATCATCAACCTGGCCCATGCCAGCTTCTACATGCTCGGCGCCTACTTCGCCTACACGATCAGCCACTTCGTCGGCTTCTGGCCCGGGCTCGTGGTGGCGCCTGTGCTCGTGGGCGCCGTCGGCGCCGTGGTGGAACGCTATGCCCTGCGCAGGGTGCACCGCTACGGCCACATGGCCGAGCTGCTGTTCACCTTCGGCCTGGCCCTGGTGATCGGCGAGATCGTGCCGCTGGTCTGGGGCACGGCGCCGGTCGACTACCGCGTGCCGGCGGCCCTCGACGTGCCGCTGTTCCATGTCGGCCACACCGCCTACTCGGCCTATCGCGTGTTCATGATGGCGGTGTCGCTGGCGATGTTCGCCGCCCTGTTCGCTGCCCTGGCGCGCAGCCGGATCGGCTTCGTGGTCCGTGCCGCGCTGACCCATCCGGAGATGGTGTCCATGCTCGGCCATGACGTGCCGCGCATCTTCACCCTGGTGTTCGGTGCCGGCTGCGCGCTGGCCGGGCTGGCCGGCGTCATCGGCGGCAACGCCCTCACCACGCAGCCCGGCATGGCGGAGTCGCTCGGGCCGATCGTGTTCGCGGTGGTGGTGATGGGGGGGCTGGGCTCGATCTGGGGCGCCTTCCTGGCGTCGGTGCTGATCGGGCTGATCCAGACCATCTCGATCAGCCTCGACCTGCCGCTGTGGAAGGTCCTCGGCGATTTCGGCCTCGCGATCGATCCGAACGGGGCCCTGACCGACCTGTGGAACCTGACGATCGCCCGGGCGGCGCCCACGGTCCCCTATCTGCTGCTGGTGCTGGTCATGGTGTTCCGCCCGCGCGGCCTGGTCAGCGCGAGATCGGCGTGAAGGAGGCTGGCGCGTCGGCCCTGGCGCCGCGGCCGGCCGGCGTGCGGGAGCGGGGCGCCGGGACCAGGGACCGGGTCCTCGTCGCCTCGCTGCCATGGCTGGGCGCGATCCTGGTCGCCGTCGTGGCGCCCTGCATCCTGTCGGGCGGCTTCGGCCTGTCGCTGCTGTGCCGCATGAGCATCGCCATCGTCTTCGCGCTGTCGTTCAACATGCTGCTCGGCCAGGGCGGCATGCTCGATTTCGGCCACGCCGTGTTCCTGGGCTTCGGCGGGTACGCCGCCATGCACCTGATGCAGGCCACCGGCAGGGGAGGGTGGATCCCGGCACCCCTGCTGCCCCTTGCCGGCGGCGTCGGCGGCCTGGTCGTCGCCGTGCTCGCCGGCGGCGTCGCGACCAGGCGCGGCGGAACCGCCTTCGCGATGATCACGCTCGGCCTGGCGGAGCTGTTCGGGACGCTCGTGCTGATGTTCCCGTCCGTCTTCGGCGGCGAGGAGGGACTCACCGGCGACCGCTCCGACGGCCCCAGGCTGTTCGGCTTCGACATGGGAAGCCAGCTCCACGCCTATGCCGTGATCGCCGGATGGGCGCTGCTCTGCGCCTTCCTGATGTGGCGCTACACCGGGACGCCGCTGGGACGCCTCGCCAACGCCGTGCGCGACAACCCCGAGCGGGTCGGGTTCGTCGGCTACGACCCGGCCCGCATCCGCTTCCTGGTGTTCGCCCTGTCCGGCCTGTTCGCCGGCGTCGCCGGCGGCCTGCAGGCCCTGGACGACGAGATCATCGGCATCTCCAGCCTGTCCTCCGGCGCGTCCGGCTTCGTGCTGCTGATGACCTTCATCGGCGGCGTCGGCACGTTCTGGGGTCCGGTGCTCGGTGCCATCCTGGTGACGGTGCTGCAGGTGGCGTTGTCGACCGTCACCGACGCCTGGCAGCTCTACGACGGGCTGCTGTTCGTCGCCGCGGTGGTGTGGGCGCCGGGCGGCCTGTCCGGCATCATCCTGGCCCACGCCCCCCTGGTCCGCAGCGGCCGCGCCGGGGCGCTGGTTCCCGACTACCTCAGGCAGGTCCCCGGGCTGGCCCTGGCCCTCGCCGGGATCGTGATGCTGGCCGAGCTGGGGTTCCGGCTCCAGGCCGAGCGCAACGGCGCCGGGCCCGCGCGTCTGCTCGGCCTGGCGGCGGACCCGCACGCGCCGTGGCAGTGGGCGGCAGGCCTGGCGGTGTTCGCCGCCGGCGCCGTCCTGCTGCGCCGCACCTGGCCGCTCGCCCGCGCTGCCTGGCAGGTACAGACGGCTGCCCGTCCGTGACGGTCGCCCTGTCGATCCGCGAGCTTCGCAAGAGCTTCGGCGCCACCGCCATCATCAAGGGGATCACGCTGGACATCCTCGCCGGCGAGCGGCACGCGGTGATCGGCCCGAACGGGGCCGGCAAGAGCACCTTCTTCCACCTCGTCAGCGGCCGGTTCCGCCCGGACTCGGGCCAGGTCGTGCTCGACGGCCGGGACGTCACCGGCCTGCCGCCCCACGTCATCAGCCGACTCGGCCTGTCGCGTTCGTTCCAGGTCACGTCCCTGTTCCCCTACATGACCGTGTTCGAGAACCTGCGCGTGGCCGCCATGCGGGCGATGGGTGCCGGCCTCAACTTCTGGCGCCCGGTGTCCGCCTATGGCCCGCTCGACGCGCGCGCGAACGAGATGCTCGAGCTGGCCGGCCTCGGTCCGCGCCGCCACGTGCTGGCGGGCGCGCTCGCCTATGCCGACCAGCGCGCGCTCGAGATCGCGGTGGCGGTGGCCGGGGGTGCCTCTACCGTGCTGCTCGACGAGCCGACCGCCGGCATGAGTCACGCCGAGACCGATCGCGCCGTCGCCGTGCTGCGGCGCGTCACCGAGGGCCGGACGCTGGTGGTGATCGAGCACGATCTCGGCGTCGTCTTCGACATCGCCGACCGGATCACGGTGCTTGCCGACGGTCAGGTCATCGCGACCGGTGCGCCGGCCGAGATACGCAACAACCACGCCGTCCGGACCGCCTATCTCGGTACCGCGGCGGATACGTTCCAGTGACTTCTCTGCTCGAGGTGCATGGCCTCGACGCGTGGTATGGCAAGAGCCAGGTCCTGCGTGGTCTGGACCTGCAGATCGCGGCCGGCGAGATCGTGGGGATCCTCGGCCGCAACGGCGCGGGGCGCTCGACCGCGCTCAAGGCGATCATGGGCGGCGTCGTCCGCAGCGGCCGCATCACCTTCGCCGGCGAGGAGATCAGCCGCCTGCCGCCGCATGCCATCGCGCGGCGCGGGCTGGGCTACGTTCCCGAGGACCGCTCGATCTTTCCGGACCTGACCACCCTGCAGAACCTCCTGCTCGGCGAGAAGAACGGGCCCGGCACCCCGTTCACGCTTGCCGACGCCTTCGCGCTCCTGCCGCGGCTCGAGGAGCGCGCCGCCACGCCCGCCGGTGCGCTGTCGGGCGGCGAGCAGCAGATGCTGTCGATCTGCCGCACGCTGATGGGACGGCCGACGCTGATGATGGTCGACGAGCCCACCGAGGGCCTGGCTCCGCAGATGGTGGAGCGCGTGCGCGACCTGCTCGTGGCGATCGCCGGACGCGGCATCGCGATCCTGCTGGTGGAGCAGAAGCTCGCCATCGCGCTCGCCATCTCCCGCCGTCTCTACGTGATGGGCCAGGGGCGCGTCGTGTTCGAGGGCACGCCGGCCGAGCTGGCCGCAGCACCCGACGTGCGCAGGGAATGGCTGGAAGTCTAGTGTCCCGAACCTGAAGTCGATCGGATTTCAGGTTCTCGGCGGACACTGGTCTTGCCGATGGAACGGTGGCCTGCCCATCCCGAAATCCGCCCGCAAGCTACGGGGGCAGGGCACCGGGACACAGTCGGGTCGCATCGGCGCGCGCGGATCACGCTGCAACGCGTCGTTCGGCCGGGCGTCGTGCGCGGGACCGATCGTTTCGGCCGGACGACGCTTCAGCCGGAACCGCGCCGGAATGCCGACGCCCGGGATCCCGCTGACCGCCGGGCTGTCGTCCAGTCTTTTCCCCCGCGGTTCGGCAGTCTGCCGGCCCTGCTTCCAATAGACAAACCTGATTTCTTAATGATAGTAGGTCGTGTAGCCTGAGGCTGCGGCTGAAACCGTACCGTCTGGCTCAAGTGCGGCGCGTGAGGCTCATCCGATGCTTGTTCCCCATCCGGATCGGATAGGCCGCGAGGTTGCCTGCGAGGCCATGCCTCGGCACCGCCGCGACCGGCAGCATCGTCGACGCGGGATGATCCACGACACCAACGATCGTCGACAGGATCCATGACCTCTGCCGGAAGCAGCCGCCTCGTTGCCGAACCATAAAACATAAAGACGGGAGGATCGTAATGTTCGGGAGAAGCCCGCAGGGGATCAGGGGCACCGAAGGGCGTCGAAGCGTGTTGGCGCCCCTGCTGGGCTTGACCGCGATCATGTGCTCGGCAGCCCCTGCCTTGTCGCAGACGCTGAACAGCGGCCAGGGCGCTTCGTCGAGCGAGCAGGTGGCCATCCCTCTGCCGCCTTCGGTCGCCGCGTCCGACGAGCCGCCGCTGCCCGCCCCGCCGTCGCTGTTTCCGAACCTGCTAGGCGGCAGGGTCTGGCTGACCGACCATGGCATCGCCGTGCTGTTCGACGACATCAACGAGTTCTCGGGCAACATCAGCGGCGGCGGCGGTCCCAGGCCGGCCGGCCGCGTCAGCACGTCCGGCGGGTCGTCGCTCGACGGCCAGGTGGGGTTCGAGACCGACATCAACTGGGAGAAGCTCGCGGGCATCACCGGCTTCTCGACCAACACCATCATCGTCGCCCGCTACGGCGGCCTGCCGGCGAGCGAGCTGGTCGGCGACACCTTGAACCCGACCCAGGAGATCTACGGCGCCGGCGGCAACGTGGCGGCCCACCTCGTGCAGGCGTACGGGCAGGAAACGATGGCGGACAGCCGGGTCATCGTCGATGCCGGACGCATCCCGCTGGACGACTTCTTCGCCTCGTCGCCGTTGTATTGCCAGTACGAATCCAACGCCCTGTGCGGAAACCCGAAGAACTACGTCGACAACTTCGCGCACAGCAGCTACCCGGACTCGAACTGGGCGGTGCGGCTCTACGTGGTTCCGTTCAAGGGCACGTACGTCCAGGGCGGCATCTACTTCAGCCAGACCAACATCTACAACTACACCCAGAACTTCCGGTCCGGCTTCAACTTCGACACCTCGTACATCTCGGGAGAAGCCTTTCCGGTCGAGATCGGGTGGACGCCCAGGCTCGGCGACCAGGGGCTGCTCGGGCACTACAAGGCCGGCTTCACCTACGACAACAACAAGCACCTCGACAACTACTTCTCCCTCAACGGCGGTCCGCTCGCGGCGAACGGTCTCGGCGCCAGGATACGCACGGGCTCGACCTCGGCCTACGTCCTGGTCGACCAGAACGTTTGGCGACACGGCGCCTCTGGCCCGGGCGGCGGCCTGACGCTTCTTGCAGGCTACCTGCACAACGATCCGGAAACCTCGGAGCGCGCGGACCAGTTCTACGTCGGTGCGCAGGACCGTGGGTTCTGGGCGGCGCGTCCGTCCGACCAGATCAACGCCCTGATGAGCTACCAGACCGTTTCGGGCCTGGTCGGCAAGTCGCAGGGCATCGAGATGGACGAGTTCCTGCCCAACTACCTCACCAACGACGGCGCCAGCGGCATCCAGACCTGGACCATGACGTTCGAGTTGAACTACGCGTTTCCCGTGATCCCCGGCGTGACCTTCGCGCCCGACTTCCAATACATGATCAGGCCGAACGCACAGGGCAACCTGCCCGACGCCGCCTTCCTCGGCTTCAAGTCCCACATCGAGATCTTCTGAGCGGATGGACCAGGTCGTGGAGCCGAGCGGCAACCGGGACGTCCAGGACCATCAGCTTTCCTGCGTCTGCGTGATCGGCGCCGGCGTGATGGGTGCCGGCATCGCCGCCCAGATCGCCAACGCCGGATGTCGCGTGCTGCTGCTCGACATCCCGGCCGGGAGCCCCGACGCACCCGACGCCGATGGCCGCGACCGCGACCGGCTGGCCCGGACGGCGGTGGCCCGCATGCTCCGGACCGAGCCGTCGCCGTTCATGTCGCCGGAGGCTGCCGACCTGGTCGCCGTCGGCAACATCGAGGACGATCTCGGCAGGGTCGGCGCGTGCGATTGGATCGTCGAGGCGATCGTCGAGGACGTCGCCGCCAAGCAGGCGCTGTACCGGCGCCTGCAGCCGGTGCGCCGCGCCGGCACCGCGATCAGCTCCAACACCTCGACCATCCCGCTCGCCCGGCTGGTTTCCGGCCTGCCGGACAAGCTGGCGCGCGACTTCATGATCACGCACTTCTTCAACCCGCCGCGCTTCATGCGTCTGCTCGAGCTGGTGACCGGTCCCGCTACCGACGCGGCGCTGGCCGACCGGATCGCGCGGTTCTGCGACCTGGCGCTGGGCAAGACGGTGGTGCGGGCCGGCGACACCCCCGGCTTCATCGCCAACCGTCTCGGCACCTTCTGGATGCAGCAGGGCGTCAATGCGGCGATCGAGCAGGGCCTGACGGTGGAGCAGGCGGACGCGGTGCTGGGCCGGCCGTTCGGCATCCCCAAAACCGGCGTTTTCGGCCTGCACGACCTGGTCGGGCTCGACCTGATGCCGCGCATCGCCGCCAGCTTCAAGGCGCTGCTGCCGGCCGACGATCCGCTGGTGGATACGCTGCGCGACCAGCCGCTGCTGGTCCGGATGGTCGCAGACGGCCGGACCGGCCGGAAGGGCCGCGGCGGCTTCTACCGGTACGACCGCCAGGCCAGGAGCACGGAGTCGATCAGCCTCCTCACCGGCGAGTACGCGCCGTCCGGGACGGTCGGCCTGCCGCCGGCGCTGCGCGATCCGGGTGCGCTGATCGCCTCCGGCGACCGCCTCGGGCGCTACGCCTGGTCGGTGATGGGCGCCACGCTCGCCTACGCCGCCAGCCTGGTGCCGGCGGTCGCGGTCGACGTGGTCGCGGTCGATGCGGCCATGCGGCTCGGTTTCAACTGGAGGCTTGGGCCGTTCGAGCTGCTGGACCGGCTCGGACCGGCCGCGGTGGCGAAGCGGCTGGCGCAGGAGAACCGGTCGGTGCCGGCCCTGCTGTCGCAGGTCGGCGACGGCAGCTTCTACACGGTCGAGAACGGGGAGCCCCGGTTCCTCGGCGCCGGCGGCGCCTACCGCCCGATGGTCCGCCCGGACGGCGTGCTGCTGCTTGCGGACATCAGGCGGCGGACCCGGCCGCTGCTCACGAATGCGTCGGCGGCGCTGTGGGACGTCGGCGAGGGCGTCGCCTGCTTCGAGCCCACCTCGAAGATGAACGCGATCGACGACCCGATGCTGTCCCTGCTCGGCCGCAGCATCGAGCTGGTCGGCCAGCGGTTCAAGGCGATGGTGATCCACAGCGACGCCGACAACTTCTCGGTCGGCGCCGATCTCGGCCAGGTGCTGTTCTCCGCCAACATCGCGGCGTGGGCCGAGCTGGAGCGGCTGCTCTCGGCCGGGCAGGACGTGTTCAAGCGGCTCAAGTATGCGCCGTTCCCGGTGGTCGCGGCGCCGGCCGGGCTGGCGCTGGGCGGCGGCTGCGAGATGCTGCTGCATGCCGACGCGATCCAGGCGCATGCCGACAGCGCGTTCGGCCTGGTGGAATGCGGCGTCGGGCTGGTGCCGGGCTGGGGCGGCTGCGGCGAGATGCTGCTGCGCTGGGGCGATCCGTCCGGTCCGCCGCAGGACCGGGACGCGGCGGCGGGACACGTGTTCGGGCTGGTGGGCACCGCCCGGGTGGCGCGGTCCGCGGCAGAGGCGAGGCGGTTGCGGTTCCTGCGCGACGGGGACGGCATCACCATGAACCGCGACCGGCTGCTGTTCGACGCGCGCCGTCTCGCCCTGTCGATGGTGGATGGCTACGCTCCGCCCGAGCCGCCGGTGTTCGGACTGTCCGGATCGTCCGGGCGGGCGTCCATGACCGCCGGGCTGCTCGACCCCGGCCGCCAGGGTGCCGCGCCGCCGGACCACGACCTGACGGTGGCCGACGCCCTGGCCGAGTTGTTGTCCGGCGGGGCGGGTCCGCCGGGCGTCCTGACCGAGGCGGCGCTGCTGGCGCTTGAGCGGCGCGTCTTCATGCGCCTGGTCCGCACCGGACCGACCCTGGCCCGGATCGAGCACATGCTCGACACCGGCATGCCGCTTCGCAACTAGACCCGCACGAGGAGCTGTTCGATGCAGACCTATGACGCCCCGCTCCGCGACATGCGCTTCGTGCTGCACGAGCTGCACGGGCTCGACCGGCTGACCGCGCTGCCGGCCTTTGCCGAGCTGGATGCCGGAACCGTGGATCTGGTGCTGGAGGAGGCGAGGCGGCTCGCCGCCGAGGTGCTGCTGCCGCTGAACGCGTCCGGCGACCAGGAAGGCTGCGTGATCGAGAACGGCGTGGTACGCACGCCGAAGGGCTTCCGCGAGGCCTACGACGCGTTCTGCGAGGGCGGCTGGCCGTCGATGACCGGCGACCCGGAGTACGGCGGCCAGGGGCTGCCGGAAAGCGTCAACAAGCTGGTCGAGGAGATGCTCTGCGGCGCCAACCTGTCGTTCAGCCTGTATCCCGGCCTGACCCACGGCGCGGTGCTGGCGCTCCACGCGCACGGTTCGGAGGCGCTGAAGTCGGCGTACCTGCCCAACATGGTCGCCGGCACCTGGTCGGGCGTCATGTGCCTGACCGAAGGCCAATGCGGCACCGACCTCGGTCTGATGCAGACCCGCGCCACCCCGCAGGAGGACGGCAGCTACCGGCTGAACGGCTCCAAGATCTTCATCTCGGCCGGCGACCACGACTTGACCGTGAACATTGTTCATTTAGTGCTGGCGCGGCTTCCCGGCGCGCCGCCCGGGATCAAGGGCATCAGCCTGTTCCTGGCGCCGAAGTTCCTGCCGAACGCGGACGGCTCGCCCGGTCCGCGCAACGGCATCCTGTGCACCGGGATCGAGCACAAGATGGGGCTGAAGGCCTCGGCCACCTGCCAGGTCTCGTACGACGACGCCCAGGCCTGGCTGGTCGGCACGCCGCACAAGGGCATGCAGGCCATGTTCACCATGATGAACGAGGAGCGGCTCGGCGTCGGCATGCAGGGGCTGGGCGTGGCGTCGGCGGCCTACCAGTCCGCGGTGGCCTATGCGCGCGAGCGGCTGCAGGGACGCTCAACCGCCGGGCCGAAGCGTCCCGACCTTCCCGCCGACCCGATCATCGTGCATCCCGACGTGCGCAACATGCTGATGAAGATGCGCGCCAGCGTCGAGGGCTGCCGCGCCGTCGGCATCTGGGTGGCGCAGGCGGTCGACCTGTCGAAGCATGCCGCCACGGAAGCGGAACGACGTGCGGCGGAGGAGTTCGTCGCCCTGATGACGCCGGTGGTGAAGGCGCTGTTCACCGACCTCGGCTTCGAGTCCGCGAGCCTGGGCGTGCAGGTGTACGGCGGTCACGGCTACATACGCGAGCACGGCATGGAACAGTATGTGCGCGACGCGCGCATCGCCATGCTCTACGAGGGCACCAACGGCATCCAGGCGCTCGACCTGCTCGGCCGCAAGGTGCCGGCGCATCGCGGGCGCAGCCTGCGCGGCCTGTTCCACCCGATCGCCGCGTTCATCGAGCAGCAGCGGGAGGCAACCCGCGCCGGCGACCCGGCGGTCGGCCGGATGGTCGACGGGCTGGAGCGGGCGTTCGGCGCGCTGCAGCAGGCCACCGGACAGGTCGCCCGGTCGGCGTCCGCCGATCCTGAGGAGGCGGGTGCGGCGGCGACCGACTACCTGCGCCTGATGGGCCTGGTGTCGATCGGCTACATGTTCGTGCGCTCGGCGGTTATCGCGGTCGGACGGATCGCCGCGGGCGAGGACGACGACGGCTTCTACCGCGCCAAGCTGGCCAGCGCGCGGTTCTTCGTCGACCGGGTGCTGCCGCAGGCCGACTCGCTGGCGCGCGCGATCGGTGCGGGCAAGACGTCCACCATGGAGCTGGAAGACGCGGCGTTCTGAAGCCGGGGCCCGGTCCGGCCACCGCCGGGTCCGGGCGGCGGGCCCGTTTTCAGGCGGCGGCCTTGGCCCGCTTCCGCCAGCGATGCAGGACCGGCTCGGTGTAGCCGTTGGGTTGTGCCGCGCCCTTGAAGATCAGGTCGGCGGCGGCGCGGAAGGCCGGGCCGTCGAAGCCGGGCGCCATCGGCCGGTAGTGCGGCTCGTCATGGTTCTGCCGGTCCACGACCCGCGCCATGCGGCGCAGGCTGTCCTCGACCTGGTCCTCGGTGACGAGCCGGTGCAGCAGCCAGTTGCTGACGTGCTGGCTGGAGATGCGCAGGGTAGCGCGGTCCTCCATCAGCCCGACGCCGTCGACGTCCGGAACCTTGGAGCAGCCGACCCCCTGGTCCACCCAGCGCACCACGTAGCCGAGGATGGACTGCACGTTGGCGTCGAGCTCCCGGATCACGTCGCCGTCGGACAGGTTGCGGCCCTGCGACAGCGGCGGGGTCAGCAGCGCGCCCAGCCCCTGCGGCACCGTGCCCGCCAGCTCGTCCTGCCGTACCGACACCGCGACCAGATGGTAGTGCAGCGCGTGCAAGGTGGCGGCGGTCGGCGACGGCACCCAGGCGGTGCTGGCGCCCGAGCGCGGATGCGCGATCTTCTGCCGCACCATGTCGGCCATGCGGTCGGGTGCGGCCCACATGCCCTTGCCGATCTGCGCCCGGCCGCGCAGCCCGGTGGCGAGCCCGATCGCGACGTTGCGCTGCTCGTAGGCGCCGATCCAGGTGCTGTTCCGGATCTCGGCCTTGGGCACGACCGGGCCTGCCCGCATCACCGTGTGGATCTCGTCGCCGGTGCGGTCGAGGAAGCCGGTGTTGATGAAGAACACCCTGTGCCTGGCGGCGTGGATGCAGGCGGCGAGGTTGGCGCTGGTCCGCCGCTCCTCGTCCATGATGCCCATCTTGAGGGCGTTGCGCGCCAGCCCGAGCAGGTCCTCGACCCGGGCGAACAGCGCGTCGGACAGCGCCACCTCCGCCGGGCCGTGCATCTTCGGCTTGACCATGTAGACCGAGCCGGTGCGGCTGTTGCCGGGCGCCTCCTTCCGCAGGTCGTGCAGCGCGACGAGGCCGGTCACGGCCGCGTCGAGGAAGCCTTCCGGCACGTCCTGCCCGGCCTCGTCGCGCACCGCGTCGGTGGCCATGTGGTGGCCGACGTGGCGCACCAGCATCAGGCTGCGGCCCGGCAGCACCAGCGGCCGGCCGTCGGCGCCGACGAAGTGCCGGTCCTCGGCCAGCCTGCGCTCGACCGTGCGGCCGTTCTTGTCGAACCGCGCCGACAGCGTGCCGCGCATCAGGCCCAGCCAGTTGCCGTAGAGCTGCACCTTGTCGGCCGCGTCCACCGCGGCGACGCTGTCCTCGCAGTCCATGATGGCGCTCAGCGCCGACTCGAGCTCCACGTCGGCGATGCCGGCCGGGTCGGTGCGCCCGATCGGGTGGTCGCGGTCGAACCGCAGCACGACGTGCAGCCCGTTGTTGCGCAGCACGACAGCGTCCGGCCTGCCGGGATCGCCGGCGTGGCCGGCGAGGCGGCGCTCGTTGCGCAGGCCGGTCCGGGTGCCGTCCGCGAGCTGCACCGCCAGGCGGCCCGCCTGCACGGCGTAGGCGACCGCGTCGCGGTGCGAGCCGCTGTGCAGCGGTGCCACGTCGTCGAGCACCGTCCGCACCCGGCGCACCACCTCCGCGCCGCGCGCCGGGTTGAAGGCAGCGCCGCGGGCGAGCGGACCGTCCTCCGCGACCGCGTCGGTGCCGTAGAAGGCGTCGTACAGGCTGCCCCAGCGCGCGTTGGCGGCGTTGAGGGCATAGCGGGCGTTGCTGATCGGCACCACCAGCTGCGGGCCTGCCAGCAGCGCGATCTCGTCGTCCACCCCGGCGGTCTCGACCGTGAAGGGTTCCGGTTCCGGCACGAGGTAGCCGATCTCGCGCAGCACGCCGAGCTGCGCCTCGGCGTCGCAGGCCAGGTCGGGCCGGCCGGCGAGCCACTCGTCGATCGCCGCCTGCATCCGGTCGCGCTCGTCCAGCAGGTGGTGCAGCGACGGCGACAGGTCGCGCACGATGGCGGCGAAGCCGGTCCAGAAGCGGTCGGCATCCAGACCGGTTCCGGGCAGCGCCTCGGCCTCGATGAAGTCGTGCAGCGGCTCGGCGATCGACAGGCCGCCACGCGACACGTAACGCATCCGGATCATCCCCTGCATCGGGCCGCGCACCGTGCGCGGCCCCGTCAAGCGTTCGCCGGGGCATGCAGGCCGATCGCCTGCGCGATCCCTTCGCCGTCGTGGAACTGCTCGGCCTCGGTCGAGCCGGCCATGGCGGTGGTGGAGGACGCGCCGCCGCCGGCGGTCACGGCGACGGCGTCGAACCAGCCGGTGCCGACCTCGCGCTGGTGCCGGGTCGCGGTGTAGCCGTCGGTCTCCATCGCGAACTCGTCCTGCTGCAGCTCCGAATAGGCCGCCATGCCGCGTTCCGCATAGCTGCGCGCCAGCTTGAACATCGAATAGTTCAAGGAGTGGAACCCGGCCAGCGTCACGAACTGGAACTTGTAGCCCATGGCGCCGATCGCGCGCTGGTAGTCGGCGATCTGCGCTTCCCCCAGCTTCTTGCGCCAGTTGAACGAGGGCGAGCAATTGTAGGCCAGCATCTTGCCCGGGAACTGCGCGTGGATCGCGTTCGCGAACTGCTCCGCCTCGGCGAGGCTGGGCTCGGAGGTTTCCCACCACAGCAGGTCGGCATAGGGGGCATAGGCAAGCGAGCGCGCGATCGCGTACTCGACGCCGAGACCCTCGCGGATGCGGAAGAACCCTTCGGGGGTGCGCTCGCCGGTCAGGAACGGACGGTCCCGCTCGTCGACGTCCGTGGTCAGCAGCTGCGCCGCGTGGCTGTCGGTGCGGCACAGCAGGATGGTCGACACGCCCTCGACGTCGGCGGCCAGGCGGGCGGCGTTCAGGGTGCGTATGTGCTGGCTGATCGGCACCAGCACCTTGCCGCCGAGATGGCCGCACTTCTTCTCCGAGGCGAGCTGGTCCTCGAAGTGCACGCCGGCGGCACCCGCCTCGATCATCGCCCGCATCAGCTCGAACGCGTTCAGCGCGCCGCCGAAGCCGGCCTCCGCGTCGGCGACGACGGGCGCCATCCAGTTCTGCCCGACGTCGCCCTCGAGCCGGCCGATCTGGTCGGCGCGGCGCAGCGCGTTGTTGATGCGTCGCACCACCATCGGCACCGAGTTGACGGGATAGAGCGACTGGTCGGGATACATCTCGCCGGCGAGGTTGGCGTCGGCGGCGACCTGCCAGCCGGACAGGTAGATCGCCTTGAGGCCGGCCTTGACCTGCTGCATCGCCTGGTTGCCGGTCAGCGCGCCCAGCGTGTGCACGTAGGGCTCGGTCCTGAGCAGGTGCCACAGGCGTCGGGCGCCCATCTCCGCCAGGGTGTGTCGGATGCGGAACGATCCGGACAGGCGCGCCACCTCCTCGGGCGTGTAGTCGCGGCGGATGCCGGCGAATCGCTCGGTGTCGTCGTGCGACATGCCGTCGGCGTCGAACTGCATGGTCCTGTCGGATGGGGAAGTCATGGAAGTCTCCGGCCTGATCGGGGGCGGAGTGTGCGGTTCCGGTGCGTCCGGCGATACGGGCGATGCCGCGTCGCGCAGGCAAGCATGTAAATCGAGCCCCAGCTCTTTCGGCAGTTTTGTAAAGTCTGTAAAAACGGGCAATGGCGCGCCCGATGATCGGCCAGACCATCCGCAGGCTGCGCACCGAGCGTGCGCTCACCCAGCAGGCGCTCGCCGTCAAGCTCGGCATCTCGGCCAGCTACCTGAACCTGCTGGAGCACGACCAGCGTGGCCTCACCGCTTCGCTCCTGATCAAGCTCACACGCGTGCTCGACGTGCCGATCGAGGCGATGTCGGGGAGCTCGGAACGGGAACTGGAAGCGCTGCTCCGCGAAGCGCTGTCCGATCCCGCGCTGGGAACTTCCGTGGTGCCGTCCGAGGACCTGGCGGCGCTGGCGTCCCGGCCGGCTGCCGCGCGCGCGGTCGTGGCGCTCTACCGGTCGCTGCGGGTGGCGCGGGAGGACGCGGCCGGGATCGCGTTGCCGTCCGGGCGACGCATCCGGCTGCCGACGGACGAGGCGCGTCAGCTCTACCAGGACCACCAGAACCACTTCCCGCCGCTCGAGGCGGCGGCGGCGGCGGTGCATGCCGCGCTCGCGCACGACGTGCGCGCGCTCCGGTCCGCCGCCGAACTGGTGCCGTCGGAGATGAACCACGCCATCGCCGAGCGTCTGCGCCGGCATCACGGGCTGGTGGTGAGGGTCGCACCCCTCGACGGCGTGGTGCGGTCGTACGACGCGTCCTCGAGGCTGCTGCTGCTGTCCGACGTGCTCCGTCGCGAAAGCCGCGGCTTCCACATGGCGTTCCAGCTGATGCTGATCGAGGCGCGCGACGCGCTCGACCGGATGCTGGCGGCGATCTCGCCCGGCTCCCCGGAGGCGGCGACCCTGATCCGGATCGGCCTGACGAACTATGCCGCTGCCGCGCTGCTCATGCCGTACGAACCGTTCCTGGAGGCGGCGACGGCGCTCCGCTACGACGTGGACCTGCTGGCGGCGCGCTTCTCGGTCTCGTTCGAGCAGGCGGCGCACCGGCTGTCGACGCTGCAGCGTCCGGGACAGCGCGGGATCCCGCTGTTCTTCATCCGGCTGGATGCGGCCTCGAACATCACCAAGAGCGTGTCGCTCAACGGTTATCCGGCCGCACAGCACGGCGGATCCTGCGCGCGCTGGATCGGCAACACCGCCTTGTCGACGCCCGGCATGCTGCGCGTGCAACTGGGCCAGCACTCGGACGGAGCCACGTTCCTGTGCGTCGCACGCAGCGTCGTCGGGACCTCGCTGGCCTGGAACGACGTGCCGCCGGTGCACGTCATCACGCTGGGTTGCGAGGTCAGCCGCGCCCATGAGGTCGTCTACTCCGACGGGCTCGACCTGCCGAACGCGATCACCAGGATCGGCACCTCGTGCCGGCTGTGCGACTGGCCGGACTGCCGGTCGCGGGCGCATCCGCCGCTGGCGCACCGGCTGGCCTTCGATCCGCATCGCAGCTCTGTCACCCCGCTTCCCTTTGTCGGCGGATGATGGATCGCCGCGCCGCGCGGCCTGCGTGCGGACGGCCCTCCGGACGGTGGGATCAGACCCGGCGCTGCAGCACGCAGACCAGGGTGAACAGCCGGCGCGCGGTCTCGAAGTCGATCGCGATCTTGCCGCCCAGCCGCTCGATCATGATGGCCGCACCCTCGTCGTGCAGTCCGCGCCGGCCCATGTCGATGGTCTGGATCACCTGCGGGCGCCCGCCCCGGATCGCCTGCTCGTAGCTTTCGACCAGCAGCTGGTAGTCCTTGATCAGGCGGCGGAACGGCGCCAGCGAGAGCACGAACAGGCGCAGCCTGCACTCGTCCGCGTCGCGCACGTCGAGCAGCAGGCGGCCGCCGTCGAGGCAGACGTGGAGGACGAACGGGCCGACCAGGCCGACCGGAACGAACGAGGCCGAGATCCGGAGGTCGGCGATCGCCCGTTCGCGGTCCTCGCGCTGATGGGCCACCCGGTCGTGACCGTCGCCCGTCAGCACCACGTCGATCAGCCGGTCGGGTCCGCGGTACGTCACCGTCCGCCTTCCGCGTCGCGTCGGTCGCAGGCGGGGCCGAGCTCGTGCGGCAGCCCGGACAGTGTCAGAGTCCCAGGGTGCGATCGGCGAACGGCAGGCTGACCGCGAGCAGCGCTTCGGCGTCCAGGTCCGGTCGCAGCGTTTCCGGGATCGGCCGGCTTTTCAGGGTCGACCGGTCGACGAAGACGCACACAGCCTCCGCCATCCAGCACAGCCGGTCGTCGGCTTCGCGGTGCCCGACCAGCTCGAAGCCGAGCGACGACCGGCCGATCCGTCGCAGCGCGAGGCGTATCTCGAGAACGTCTTGCGGGCGCATCGGCGCGAGAAAGGAGCACGACAGCGAGGCGAAGACCGCCCGCACGGAGAGTGCCGTCCAGTCCAGCGACAGGCGCTGGACGAACCAGTCCTCGACCAGCCTGACGGCGAAGTCGACGACGCGCGACGGATACACGGTTCCTGCGTCGTCGGTGTCCTCGTGGGCGATCTCGTGACGTCGCGAGAACAGCGTGTCCGGGGCGATCATCCGGGGATCCGGCACGACGCGATCAGCATCGGTCAACCATGACGCCCGCCCTGTCCGTCGAGCCACTGGTCCCTGATCTCGATCACGGCCGCCGCCGTCTCCTCGATCGAGCGGTGGCTGACGTCGATGGTTGGCCAGCCGTTCTGGCTGCACAGGCGGCGCGCCCAGCTGATCTCGTCGCGCACCGTTTGCGGATCGACGTAGGGGTTGTCGGCTTCCGCAACGCGGCCCATGACGCCGCCCGGCGCCATCACGCGCATCCGGGTGCGTCGGATCTCGACCAGGGTCCGGGCGTCGATGGTCAGGCCGATCACCGGGCACCGGAGCCGCGTCAGCTCCCGGGTCACCGGCAGGTCGGGTATCAGCGGCACGTTGGCCGCCTTGACGCCGCGGTTGGCGAGGTAGAAGCAGGTCGGGGTCTTGGACGCGCGCGACACGCCGACCAGCACCACGTCCGCCTGGTGCAGCTCGGCGGTGGCCTGGCCGTCGTCGTGGGCCAGCACGAAGTGCATGGCGTCGATGCGCTGGTAGTATTCCTCGTCCAGCACGTACTGGCTGCCCGGCCTGCCCTGCGCCGGCTCGTGCAGCGTGTCCTGCAGCACCGACAGCACCGGGTCGAGCACGTTCACCACCTGGACCCCGAACGCGGCGCAGGCGGCGTCCAGCTGGGCCTTGAGCTTGCGGTCCATCATCGAGGACAGCACCGGGCCGGGATCGGCCTTGATGCCCTCCAGCACGCGGTGCAGGTGCAGCCGGGTGCGGATCAGGTTCCAGCGGTGGTAGGACACGTGGGCGTGCTCGAACTGCGCCACCGTGGCGCGCGCGATCGAGTTCAGCGTCTCGCCGGTGGCGTCCGAGACCAGGTGCAGGCTGATCCGATGCTCGTCCACCGGACCCTCCCCGTGTTCGCCGGTTTTCAGGCCCCGGTCCTCAGGCCGTCTGCCGGGCGCGGTTGGCGAGTGCTGCCTGGGCGGCGGCCAGGCGGGCGATCGGCACCCGGAACGGCGAGCACGACACGTAGTCGAGGCCGAGGACGTCGCAGAACTCGATCGAGGACGGGTCGCCGCCATGCTCGCCGCAGATGCCGAGCTTCAGGCCTGGCCGGGCGGCGCGGCCCTGCTCAGCGGCGATCCGCACCAGCGCGCCGACGCCGTCGCGGTCGATGGTGACGAACGGGTCCTTGGGCAGCAGGCCGTGCTCGACGTAGTGCGGCAGGAAGCTGCCGGCGTCGTCGCGCGACAGGCCGAAGGTGGTCTGGGTCAGGTCGTTGGTGCCGAACGAGAAGAAGTCGGCGTGGGCGGCGATCTGGTCCGCGGTCAGGGCGGCGCGCGGCAGCTCGATCATGGTGCCGACGGTGTAGTCGATCACCACGCCCGACGACCCGGCGACCTCACGGGCGACCGCCTCGACGTCGGCCCGCGTCACCCTGAGCTCGGCGGCGCTGCCGACCAGCGGGATCATGACCTCGGGGTGCACCGCGGTGCCGGACTCCCGGCCCACCAGCACGGCCGCCTCGAAGATGGCGCGCGCCTGCATCCGGTAGATCTCCGGGAAGGTGATGCCGAGCCGGCAGCCGCGGTGGCCCAGCATCGGGTTGCTCTCCGACAGGGCGGCGTGGCGCTGGCGCAGCGCGGCGAGGCTCTCGCCCATGCCGGCGGCCAGCTCGGCCAGCTCGGCCTCGGTGTGCGGCAGGAACTCGTGCAGCGGCGGGTCGAGCAGGCGGATGGTGACCGGCAGGCCGG